>JBFHEP010000035.1:0-19601 GCA_041584095.1 Acidimicrobiales bacterium
CGCGGTGCGATCGCCGTCGACATTGATGGTGCTCATCCGTTGACGTTCCGGGCTGAACGGGATCTCGCCGCACCGGCTCAGACTGCCGAGCACGTCCGAGGCGTCCTCGACACCGACCTTGGCCCGCGCCGTCATCAGCGCCGCCTCCGTCGGGTCGCCCACGGCGATCCATCGATTCCCCTCCAGCCGGATCGAGGCATCACTCGCCAAGTCGGCCACGGCGAACGCCCACCGGGCGTCGTCGAGAACGTCAGGGTCCGTGCAGTCGGCGCCGTCGCGCACAACTCGACCTTCGGGGTCGTAGCCGCGGCCGGTGAAGGCCAGTTCAGCCGACGGTACGAGCAGGGTCCGAACCATCATCTCGTTCCGGGTGAGGGTTCCGGTCTTGTCGGAGCAGATGACCGTGGCCGAGCCCAACGCCTCGACGGCCAACAGGCGTTTGACCAGCGCGTTGCGGCGCGACATGCGCTGGACGCCCAGGGCGAGCACCACCGACAGTACAGCCGGGAGCCCCTCGGGTACGGCGGCCACCGCCAGTGACACTCCGATGAGGAGAGCCTCGACCAGGCCTGAGGCCGATCGGAGCCCGTCGAGGGCGATGACGGTGACGACGACGAAAACGGCGATTGCCACGACCGTGGCGCCGAGCACCCGGCCGACCCAGGCGATTTCGGTTTGCAGTGGAGTCGGCTGTTGCTCGGTGGAGCCGAGTAGGTCGGCGATCCGACCGAACTCGGTATCCAAACCCGTCGCCGTGACCACAGCCCGGCCCCGGCCGGTCACGATGACCGTGCCGCTGTGGACCATGGCCGAGCGGTCACCGGGGGCCGCCTCGGCGGGCGAGGGTTCGACCGTCTTGGACACGGGCGAACTCTCGCCGGTCAGCGCCGCCTCCGCCGCCTGCAACTGGACGGCCTCGACCACCCGGGCATCGGCGGGCACGATGTCACCGGCGGCGAGCAGTATCACGTCGCCCGGCACCAGTTCGGCTGCGGCGCGGCGACTGGCCACCCCGTTGCGCACGATCGTGGCCTCGTTGCGGGTCATCGCCCGAAGAGCCGCCATGGCCGCCTCGGCTCGTCGCTCCTGCAGGTAGCCGATCGCGCCGTTGGCCGCGACGATCACGATGATCACCATGGCGTCGAGCGGCAGCCCGTCGGCACCTTCGATGAACCAGGCGAGCAACGAGACCACCGTGGCCGCCAGCAGCAGCAACACCACCGGATCCACCAGTTGGCCGACGAGTTGGCGCCACCAGGGCGACGTCGCGGCCTCGGGCAGCTCATTGGGGCCTGCGGTCGCCAATCGTCGCCGGGCTTCCTCGCCGTCGAGACCGGCGGTTCCGTCGGTCCCGAGCCGTTCGATCAGTTGCTCGGCCGACAGGGCCCAGACCGGTTCGGTGACCGGAGCGGTGTGCACGATTGCCACGACCTCCTCCTAGGTGTCCACGGTGACGCCCTCGTCCTCAACAGGGCCAGGGTCGAAGGTCCCCGCTGTGACATTGGACCCTATTCGCCTCCCGCCCCCCTGGTCTGCAATGAAGACGAGGAACGGTCCGCGTTGAGCGCCGGCGAACGCATCGCCGGCTACACACGTTTCGATTCCTCGGGAAGGATCCCACGATGCAAGCACCACGAATCATCGCCCTGGTCGTCGGAAGCCTGCTCGGCCTGATGGCCAGCGTGCTATTGGTCT
Organism: Acidimicrobiales bacterium; assembly: GCA_041584095.1. GTDB lineage: Bacteria > Actinomycetota > Acidimicrobiia > Acidimicrobiales > SZUA-35 > JAHELU01. The sequence continues at coordinate 1,696 of JBFHEP010000035.1, forward strand.
CCGGCACGGTGCTGGCCGGCTCCTACGCCGCCCGTTCCGATGACGGCTTCCTGAACGTAAGCCTCGATCCACTGGTCAGCCCCAACGTGGCCGTTACCGCAGAGGAGATCGATCTCCGGACCGACCCGGGAACGCCGGACTGGATCATCGACGCTCTCGATACCGATGTGAGGCTCCGGGTCACGGCGATCGACGGCGACCGGCCCATCTTCGTCGGCGTGGCGCCCGAAACCGATCTCGACAACTACCTGGCCGGTGTGGCCCACGACGAGATCCGCGAGATCGGCGATGATCTGACGGCCGTCTACCGCAGCCGATCGGGCGGCGAACAGGTCGGCCCGCCGGCCGAAGAGAACTTCTGGGCCGCCTCGGCGTCGGGTGACGGAACCCAGGAGCTCGTGTGGGAGGCCGCGTCGGGCCGGTGGGCCGTTGCCGTGATGAACGCCGACGGATCGCCAGGCGTCAACGCCGATGTGAACGTCGGCATCCGATCGGCGGCCGTGTTGCCCGTTGCTCTCGGTCTGCTGGTCGCAGGGGTGGTCGCGATCGCCGGGGCCATGATGTTGATCGTCGCAGGGGGTCGGGCTCTCGACGCCGGGACCGAACCTTCCGATGCCGAAGCGCCCCTTCATGGGGACGAAGTCGGGGGCATTGCCGGAGGGGCCGACGGCGGGACACCGATCACCGCACCCTACCCCCTCTCGCTCGATGCCGGTCTCGACCTGCCGCTGTCGAGATGGATGTGGCTGGTCAAGTGGCTCCTCGCCATTCCCCACATGCTCATCTTGGTGCTGTTGTGGATGGCATACCTGGTGCTGTCGATCGTGGCCGGCATCTCGATCCTCTTCACCGGCCGCTACCCGCGGGGAATCTTCGACTTCAACGTCGGAGTACTCCGCTGGAGCTGGCGGGTCTCCTACTACGCCTTCAGCGGCGGGCTGGGCACCGACCGGTACCCGCCGTTCAGCCTCGGCCCGGAGGCGGACTACCCGGCAACGCTCGACGTCGAGTATCCCGAGCAACTGTCGCGGGGCCTGGTGCTCGTCAAGTGGTGGCTTCTGGCACTACCCCACTACATCGTCGTCGCCGTGATTGCCGGTGGCGGTTTCGCGTGGCAGACCGACGGAGGCGCCTCGATCGGCTGGGGACCGGCCGGTGGCGGTCTCGTCGGAATCCTGACACTGGTTGCCGCCTTCGTTCTCCTGTTCACCGGGAGCTACCCCAGAAACCTGTTCGACCTGATCGTCGGGCTCAACCGCTGGGTCTATCGCGTGGTCGCCTATGCCTCACTGATGACCGATCGATACCCACCGTTCCGGCTCGACCAGGGCGGGGCGGAGCCCGGACCCCTGCCGGAACCGCCCCGCCCCCTCGCACCGGATGACACCGCGCTGGAGATGTCCGCCCCGCCCGACGAGGGGCACGCCTCCGGCCCCGGCGAGCGTGAGCCGACCGCCGAGCCGGCTACTGCCGGGGTGAAGTCCAACTCGTGACGACCAGGACACTTGACGTCGACGGCCTCACGCAACTCGTCGATCACCTCTGGTCCTTGGGCTACGAAGTGTGGGGACCGCAACTCGACAACGGGGTGATCGCTCCGGGCGTTCTGCGTTCCGTGCAGAATCTTCCACTCGGCTGGACCGACGAGCAGCAGCCCGGCCACTACCGCCTCCGACCGCGCGAGGACGGTGCCCGGTTCGGCTACGCCGTCGGGCCCCGCTCCTACAAGGAGCCGCTCCACCCTCCCCGACAGCAGGTCTGGACGATGACGCGCAGCGACGATGGCGAACTGACGGTCGCCATGACCGAGCCCGAACCGGTTCGTCGAGCCTTCTTCGGCGTCCGGCCCTGCGAGCTGGCAGCGATCGGCAAGCAGGACCGCATCCTCATCGAAGGGCCTCACCCCGATCCGGTCTACCGTGCCAACCGGTCCGAGGTCCTGATCGTCGCCGTCGACTGTGGTGATCCGGCTGCCACATGCTTCTGCCCCTCCATGGGCACCGGTCCACAATCGGGCTCGGGCCACGATCTGGCCGTCACCGAGCTGGCGGGAGCCGACCCGTCGGGCCGAGACTCCCGCTACGTCGTGAGGGTCGGCTCCTCGCAAGGTCAGGCGGTACTCGACGCGATTCCATCCCGGCCCACGCAACCCGGCGAGCTGACCGCCGCCGATGCCGTGGTCGCGGCCGCCACCGACGTCATGACCCGAAGCCTCGAGACCGACGGCATCAAGGAACTCGTCTACGGCAATCTCGAGAGCTCTCAATGGGATGATGTGGCCGACCGCTGCCTGGCCTGCGGGAACTGCACGCTCGTCTGCCCGACCTGCTTCTGCACCAACCTCGAGGACGTCACGGGTCTGGCCGGCGACGAGACCACCAGGTGGCGGGTGTGGGACACCTGCTTCAGCACCGAGTTCTCCCACCTCGGTCCGGGCCCGATCCGGGCCTCCACCGCATCCCGCTACCGCCAGTGGTTCAGCCACAAGCTCGCCGGCTGGATCGACCAGTTCGACGAGTCAGGCTGCGTCGGCTGCGGGCGTTGTATCACCTGGTGCCCCGTCGGCATCGACATCACAACCGAGCTGGCCGTCATGCGGGCCGGCGACGAGGCGCAACGATGACCATGACGTCGAACACCGGGATCGATCCGCTGCTGATACCGCGTCCCTATCGGGTGATCGACAAGGTTGCGGAGGTCGACGACATCGCCAGCCTCCACGTGGTCCCGGTCGACGGTGGACCGCTGCCGTCGTTCCGACCGGCCCAGGTGGGGATGATCGGTGCGTTCGGCGTGGGCGAGGCCGCCATCTCGATCAGCTCCGCCGTCAGTTGCACCGACTATCACGCCTACACCATCCGACGAGCGGGGCCCATCAGCGGCGCCCTCGTCGACACCCCGGTTGGCGGGGTCATCACGGTTCGGGGGCCGTTCGGCCATCCCTGGCCGATGGAGGAGGTGGCCACGGGAACGCTGCTGATCATCGGCGGTGGACTCGGAATCGCGCCGTTGAGGGCGGCGATCGAGGAGGCCGTGGAACAGATGGCGCCCGACCGGCGAGTGGTCATCGTCTATGGGGCCAAGCAACCTGATCTGCTGGTGTACCGGGCGGATCTCGACCGGTGGCGTGACAGCGGCATCGAGGTTGCGCTCATCGTCGACGCCGACGACGGCAATGGCGAATGGTCCGGTCCGGTTGGAGTGGTCCCCGACCTGCTCGGGTCACCGGAGGGGGTCGACCTGGACTGGTCCGACACCACGGCGTTCGTCTGCGGCCCCGATGTGATGATGCACTTCTCGGGCCTGGCGCTGCGGCGACTCGGGGTTCCGGCCGATCGGATCTGGTTCACCCTGGAACGGAACATGCAATGCGGCAACGCACTCTGCGGTCACTGCCAGCTCGGTCCGTTCATCGTGTGCCGCGACGGCCCCGTCGTCCGGTACGACCGGATCTCCCGCTTCCACTCGATTGCCGACCTGTGAGCCGACCATGATCATCCCGACCCGGCAGTCAACCGATCCCAATGGCGAGCCGTCGACCAGGCCGACGCTGGCCGTCTGGAAGTTCGCGTCGTGCGACGGGTGCCAGCTCACGCTGCTCGACTGCGAGGACCAGCTACTCGCTCTCGCCGGCCGGGTGGACATCGCCTACTTCCCGGAGGCGTCGAGCGCCATGGTGGCCGGACCCTACGATGTGTCGTTGGTCGAGGGCTCCATCACGACTCCGGAAGACGCCGAGCGGATCCTGGAGATACGTCGCCAGTCGAAGGTGTTGATCACAATCGGGGCCTGTGCCACCTCCGGCGGTATCCAGGCCCTGCGAAACGGGCAGGACATCAGCGAGTTCGTCGGTGTCGTGTACGCCCACCCCGAGCTCATCTCCACGCTTGCCACCTCGACACCGATCGCCGACCACGTCGAGGTCGATTTCGAGCTGCGAGGCTGCCCGATCGACAAAGGCCAACTGGTGGAAACCATCGCCGCGCACCTCAGTGGCCGACCGGCTCGCATCCCCACGACCAGCGTCTGCGTCGAATGTAAAGCCCGGGGGAACCCCTGCCTCATGGTCGCCGCCGGAACCGCCTGTCTCGGCCCCGTCACGATGGCCGGGTGCGGTGCGCTCTGCCCGGCCTACAACCGTGGCTGCTACGGCTGCTTCGGACCGATGGAGCAGCCCAACACGGCGTCGCTGGCGCAATGGTTCGGTCAGCTGGGTCTCGACGACCGGGAGATCGCCAGGGCCTTTCGCAGCTACAACGGCTGGGCCGAACCGTTCCGGACTGCGGCCGACTCGATCGACCCACACGGTGGCGGCAAGCTCGAATCCACAGAAGAAGGCCAACGGTGACCCACAAGAGTGTTCGAATGAACGTCCCGGTTCTGGCCCGCGTCGAGGGTGAAGGGGCGATGCACGTCGAAGTGATCGATGGCGAGGTGACCGACATCCGTCTCGAGATCTACGAACCGCCCCGGTTCTTCGAGGCGTTCCTCCGGGGTCGCGCCTGGACCGAACCGGCTGACATCACCGCCCGAATCTGCGGCATCTGCCCCGTGGCCTACCAGATGTCGGCCTGCCGGGCCTTGGAACGACTCGGCGGGATCACCGTCAGCAACGAGATCGGTGAACTTCGACGGTTGCTGTACTGCGGCGAATGGATTTCCAGCCACGGCCTCCATGTCGGATTTCTCCATGCCCCAGACTTCCTCGGGTTCCACAGCGGTCTGGATCTTGCCGCCGACCACCCGGCCGTCGTGGAAGGCCTCCTGCGGCTCAAACGCACGGGCAACCGGATCATGGAGGCCGTAGGCGGCCGGGCCATCCATCCGGTCAACGTCAGGGTCGGAGGATTCCACCGCGCACCGACCACCGGCGAGCTCGAGGATCTCCTCCCGGATCTGGAGGAATCCCGGGCGTTCGCCATCGAGCTGGTTCGGTGGACGGCCGGTTTCGAATTCCCCCGGCTGTCACACGATTATGAGTTCGTGTCGCTCCGCAACGGCGAACGCTACCCGTTCATGGAGGGTCGGGTTGTGTCGAACCGGGGTCTCGACATCAACCAGGCGGCGTTCGAGGACCACTTCGTCGAGGACCAGGTGGCCCATTCAACCGCACTCCACGGCCGTCTGCGGGAGGGCGGCTGGTGTCACGTCGGACCGCTCGCCCGTTGGGCCAACAACGCCGACCTCCTCCCCGCCGATGTGATCGACCTGGCCGCCGATGTCGGGGTCGGCGCCACGGTGACCAACCCGTTCCGCAGCATCGTGGTACGCAGCCTGGAGACGTTTTTCGCCCTCGACGAGGCCTTGCGGCTGATCGAGGACTACCGGCCGCCGGCACCGGCCGCCGAAACCATCGCGCCCCGGGCCGGGGTCGGCGCCGCGATCACCGAAGCGCCCCGGGGCATCCTCTACCACCTCTATCGAACCGAGGCCGACGGCACGATCACCGAGGCCCGTATCATCCCCCCAACGTCGCAGAACCTGCCGACCATCGAGGCCGACCTGCGCCGGTTCGTCATCGGCCATCTGGATCTGGATCGGGACGAGTTGGAGCTCCGGTGTGAGCAAACGATCCGGAACTACGACCCGTGCATCTCCTGTGCCACCCACTTCCTCGACCTCACGATCGAACACCGGACCGAACCGTGACGCTGGAGTCGCGGCTGGTGGTGGGTGTCGGAAATGCCGCCCGTGGCGACGACGGGATCGGCCCGGCTGTGATCGAGGCCATCAGGGCCGAGCCCGAGCTGGCCGACGCCGAGACGGTGGTGGCCGCCGGCGATCTGAGCGACCTGGTGGTGACCTGGGAGCCCGATCAGGACGTGGTGATCGTCGACGCGATGATCGGCGGTGGCCCGCCGGGCACCGTGGTGACGATCGACGGGCTCCGCGACCCGCTGCCGGAAGCGGACCGGCCGCTGTCGAGCCACGGATTCGGGTTGGCCGACACCGTGCAGTTGGCGCGCGCCCTCGGTCGGCTCCCCCGCAGTCTCACAATTGTCGCCGTTCAGGTCGGCGACATCGATCATTTGGCCCCGCTGACCGAACCCGTCCGGGACGCCGTGGCTGAGGTGGTGGCCAGGGTCACGATGCTCGCCGCGGGTTCATGACGCCGTGAGTACGACCGCCGCTGTCTGCACGAGCCCATAGACCGCCAGTAAGCCGACGCTGACCCGCCAATCGAGACGGGTGGACCGAGCGACGATTATCGTGGCGACCAACATACCCGCTGCGGCCAGGACGGTGCCGGTGAACACCGCCGACGTCACGGCGACGCCGAACACGGCCGGACCGATGCCAACCGAGAGCGTGGCGTCGACGAACGACGATCCGAAGATATCGCCGATCGCCATCGAGGTCGCACCCCGCCGGATCGCCGTCCAGTCGACGAACAGCTCGGGTAGCGACGTTCCGATCGACAGGGCGATGAAGCTGCCGATGAATTCCGGTACGCCCAGCGTCTCGGCAATCTGCAAAAACGACTCGACCACGACCACCGCCCCCGCTCCCACGCCGACCAGCCAGCCGAGCGCACGGGTCATCTCCGATCCAACGCCCCGCGACCTGTCTCGACCGAACGCTTGCCGCGGTCGCAGCTCACCCTGACTCAGCAGCAGGGTGCCTCCGAGCCACAACACGATCAGGATCAAGCCGTCGACGCGTGAGAGATCACCGTCATCGACGAGTAGCCGGACCACGAACGCGGCGAAGACCGCAGCCGTTCCGACGGCGATCACGAAGTTTCGGTTGGTGGGGATCGCCCGCTCGGACGGACTCGCGGCAAGACAGAGTATCGCCAGCGTGAGCGTCATCTGGGTCAAAGCGGAACCCAGGGAGTCACCGACGTTGACATCGCCGTGGCCGGTGGCCGAGGTGACCAGGGAGTTGGCGATTTCCGGCAGATCGGTGCCGATGGCGACAACTGTCAGGCCGACCAAGGCCGGTGACACGTTCAGCACTTCAGCCACCCGAATCGCGGAACGTACCGCCCGGCGGCTCGCCACCGAGGTTGCGAGGATGCCGACGACGAGGAGCGAGAGCCACACGGCGAGGATCATGTCGAATCACCATTCACCCGATCAGTCCACCATGCGAGGACGGGAACACGGAAGGGACCATCGGCCCCACCAACCTCGAAGCGCACCGATTCGGGACCAACGCCTCTGCCCTGCGGTGACCACCTCGATCAGGCTGAGGGCAGAATCGAGACACCGATCGCGTCCGCCGGCCCGGCATCCGCCTCAGGACGAAGGAAAGGCAGGCTCCATGACCGTCGACCCTCATACTCAGGATCCAGGCAGCGCGCCGATCACCGAGGTGGTTGTGATCCGCAACGGGGTGGAGATTCTCCGGCAGCCGTGCGAGTCGGAGCAGGAAGCCGTCGACATCATCGCCCACTGGGAGGAACAGCCCGGTGTCGAATGTGTGGTTGTCGATCTCGCGACCGGCCGGGATGAGGGGGCGGCCGACATCGACTGGACCAACCGGGCGGCCGACTATCCGGCGGAGCCTTGAGACATGGCCACCGACGAGATGCGCACCATGACCGACGCGATCGTCAACCTCGACCTCAGGGGCAAGACGATCAGCACCTTCCTCCTCTATGAGATCCACGTCGCCATGGCCGACGTCGTCGAGGGTGAACGGGTCGCGGCGGTAACCGATCCCGACCCGGTCATCGACAGCGACATCCGAGCTTGGTGTCGTTCCACCGGCAACCCTCTGGTCGACTTCGTGGTCGACGGACAGGCCAGTCGTTTCGTCATTGAGAAGGGCCCGCCCACGGAGGCCGCGCACAAGCTGGCCCTCATCTTGTCAGTCGACGGCCTTCTGGAACTCCTTTCCCCGCTCGGTTTCGCGTTGACCGCCGCCCTCGAAGGTCACCAGGTTGTTCTCTACCTCCAAGGTCCGGCCGTCCGCCTGCTCGGAGAGGGCTTCACGGCGAATATCCACGGCCTCGGCCGACCGTTCAGCCGCTTCGCCCGTACCGGTCTGGCGAAAATCGGCCACCTTCCCCCTGACGAGAAGATCACCCAGCTCCAGGCGCTGGGAGCCCACCTCTATGCCTGCGGACCGTCGATGGCCCACTACAAGGTCGACCCGACCGACCTCGCCTTCCCCGACGTCACGATCTGTTCCTACCCGACCTTCATGGAGCAGATGGACAGCGCCGATATGCACCTCTTCGTCTGATCGAGGCCTTCACTCCCAACGGAAGAAATACAGGCCGAGTGCAGCGCTGACGGCTCCGATACCGGAGAACACCAACCAGGACAAACCGGCGTCGAGCCCGAGCCAGACGTCCTGCATCACCCTGACCGCATGCCACAGCGGCGTGATGTCGAGCATGGTCCTCATGGCCCCGGTCATCACCTCCGGGGGAGGCCCGGCGCCACCCAGGAACAGCATCACGAACCAGATCACCATGCCGATCGCCTGGGCGGCTCGAGCCGTCGGCAACACCGAGCCGAGCAGGATACCGAAAGCGGCGAAGCCGATGGTGACGAAGACGAACACGCCGATCACGCCCGGCACCGAGTCGGGCCACTCGAAGTCGTAGGCAAGTGCGGCGGCGACGAGGAGGAGTATGGCGCTCACCGTCGACAGCACGAACGCCACCACCACCTCGGCCCCGGCCACCGCCACCGCACCGACCGACGACGCATGATAACGCTTGAGCACCCCCCGCTCCCTGTTGCCGGCGAGGTGCGTGGGGATGCTCATAACGCACACGGAGGCCACCACGAGACCGAGGTAGGCGGGAACGTAGTAGTTCATGGCTCCAACCCCCCGGTAGACGACTTCGTCACCGGGCTGTGTCGGTTCGTTCCCGAACACGCCCCCCAGCACGAACAGGATGATCAGCGGCAGGGCAAGGGAGAACACGACGGTGAGCGGTTCCCGAAGGAACAGCTTGAGTTCCAGCCATGAAAGTCGGAGCAGCACCGCCATCTCACTCCTCCCTTGCCGTGAGGTGCAGGAACACGTCCTCCAGGTCGGCTCGCTTGACCTGGAGGTCGGTGGGAGCCATTCCGTGCCCGACCAGTTCGGCGGCAACAGCGGCCAGGAGCGCGCCGCGTCCGGACACGGCGAGGTGACGGCCGGACCGCTCGATGCGATCGACCTCGTCAAGGCCGTGCAGGAACGTCAGGTCCGCTTCGTCGGTCGAGAACGTCACCACGGTGTCCGGCGCAAAGGTGTCGATCAGACCGGCGGGCGTGTCGGCGGCAACGACCCGCTTGTGGTCGATCACAGCGACGCGATCACACAACGTCTCGGCTTCGTCCATGAAGTGGGTGACCAGGATGACGGTCGCTCCACCATCACGAATCTGTCGGATCAGGTCCCACGCCACCCGACGCGACGACGGATCGAGGCCCGTTGTCATCTCGTCGAGAAAGACGAGTTCCGGTTCGTTGACGAGGGCCAGGGCCACGAACAGTCGCTGCTGCTGCCCGCCGGACAGGCTGGCGAACGTTGCCGACCGTTTCTCGGCCAGTCCCCACTGGTTCATGACCGTCTCCCAGTCGCCACCGCCCGGGGAGAGCGAGGAGAAGAAGGAAAGTGCCTCCCAGACCTTGAGTCGCTCGGGCAGAGCCGACTCCTGCAGTTGCGACCCGATCCGCCGTCTCAGCTGATCGGCCTCCCGGCGAGGGTCGTGGCCCAAAACGCTCAACCTACCTGCGTCGGCTCGTCGGAGGCCCTGGAGACACTCAACGGTGGTGGTCTTACCCGATCCGTTCGGGCCGAGAATTCCGAAGATCTCACCGGCTTCCACGGTGAACGAGACGTCCTCCACGGCGACGAAATCCCCGTAGCGCTTCTCGAGGTGCTCCACCTCGACCACCGGTCTCATGGCGTCGACCCTCTCGTGCCCTATTCGAGGTCAAGCGATGAGTACGGGCGGCACGAGCACGAGAGGCAGGAATGCCCGGTGGAGAACTTTCATCGCCACTCCCCCGACCCGGACTCCGGAAACCCGCCCGGTACCCCGGGTGCCGATGACCAGCACGTCGCCGTCGGACGCCGATGCCACGCCGAGCAACCCATCGGCCGGGTGGAGGTCGGACTGAATGACGTGGTCGGTGGTGATACCCATGTCGACGAGCGGTGGAATCCACATTCCTATCTGGCGCTCGGCATCCTCGTGCCACGATGTCGAGCTGAAGCCCGTCTCTTCATCGTCGCGTTCCCTGACGACCACCAGCCGCACGGCCGCGTCGGTCAGCCTTGCGAGGTCGGCGCACCATTGGAGCGCCCCAAGCGACTCGCCGGATCCATCGACGCCGACGATGATCCGCCGGATGGGTCCGAGTACGGCGGAAGGGATGACGGCGAGCGGCTGGCGAGTGTGGTGGGCGGTGTGTTCGACGACGCTGCCCAGGTGCAGGAAACCAGGGCCGCCACTTCGCCCGGTACGTCCGAGCACAACCAGATCGGCCTTTGCCTTCTCCGCCTGTTCGAGGAGAATGTCGCGCGGATCTCCCTGTTTCAGCACGGCCCGAACCGAGGCGCCTTCGTCGAGCGCCGGGCGGATCCAGGATTTCAGCACTTCCTCTCGTTCGGAGATCAGTCGATCGCTGGTCTCCGGACGCACCTCCGAGAAACTGTGCCGGTAGCTGTTCACGGCCAGTATTTCTATGTCGCCGGCTGCGGCCAGCTTCCCGGCCCACCGCATCGCCGACGCAGCCGCGGCTGACCCATCAACACCGACGACGAATCTGGACATCGTTGTGCTCATGGGTCAATGGTGCACAACACGGATCTGGAGCGGTAGAGACGTACGTCCCTTCGCCGGCCGGCCGGCCGTCCTGCACCAACGCCGGGACTTTCGACTCTGCTCGACGACCATTGTTCGGGGGCAGTCTGGGAGCAGGTCCCGAACCGCGTCGGCGCTGCGGCCGGGGGCAAGGAGCAACGAGATGTCCGCCACAAGCCTGTCGGTGTTCGATGTGACCGCCGCCGACCGTTCCCGTCGTATTCCATCGCCCGTCCTCGAGTTCGACAGGGTCACGAAACGCTACGGACGAACCACCGTTGTCGATGACCTGTCGTTCACCGTTCAGCCTGGTCGGGTGACAGGGTTCCTCGGACCGAACGGATCGGGGAAGTCGACGACAATCAAGATCCTGCTGGGGTTGGCCGGGGCCGACAAGGGCCGGGCCACCATCGGCGGCAGGTACTACCAGGAGTTCAAGGATCCGACCGGCACCGTCGGGGTCATCCTGGAACCCAATGCATTTCACCCCGGTCGCAGCGGGCGAAACCACCTCCGGATCGTGGCCGACGCCGCCGGTATCGCTCCGAGCAGGGTCGACGACATGCTCGACGACGTCGGGCTGAGTGGCAGTGCCGCCGATCGACGAGTCGGTGCCTACTCGTTGGGCATGCGTCAGCGGCTGTCCCTGGCAGCCGCCCTCCTCGGCGATCCCCCGGTCCTCGTTCTCGATGAACCTGCCAACGGGCTCGATCCCCAGGGCATCCACACCCTCCGGGACCTCCTGCGGGCCAGAGCCGCCGGCGGCGACACCGTGTTGGTGTCGAGCCACATTCTGGCCGAGATGGAGCTGCTCGCCGATGATCTGGTGGTCATCGACAAAGGCCGGCTCATCGCCAGCGGCCCCATGGCCGAGCTCCAACAGGTCGCCAATGTGGTGCGAACACCTGATCCCGCCACGCTGCAGCGGGCATTGGAATCCAGTGGAGGGATGGTGCAACGAGCCGATGACGAAACCCTGATCGTGCGGGGTTTGAGTCTCGATGACATCGGGGATCAGGCTTTCGATCATCAGGTCAGGGTCCACGAACTTTCACCGAAGGTCGGGTCGCTCGAAGAGCTGTTCCTGAGTTGGACCGCCGGCAGCCCCAGCAACGAGGAAGGCTACGAGAAAGCGAAGGTGCTGTCATGACCTGGTCTCGGCTGATCCGATCGGAACTCCGCAAGCTCACCACGACCGCCATGCCGTTGGCGTTTCTCGCCGTCCTGGCGCTCCTCGCGGTCGTGAACGGGATTGCAGTGGCGTTCGGAACCGACATGGACGGCAGCAAAACGTTCATCTCCACGGCCGAAGATCAGCAGTCGCTGATGGCATTCGCCGCCAACGCCTTCATGGGAGCCGGTCTCTTCGGTGCCGTCGCCGCCGCTCGGGAGTACGGGCATCACACCGTCGTGCCGACTTACCTGGCCGTGCCTCGACGCCACCGGGCGGTCCTCGCTCAGTACGCCGCCGTCGCCGTCGGCGGGGCGGTCCTCAGCGTCATCGGTGCTGCGCTCACGATGGGCGCCGTTGCCGCTGCCCTGCCTTCCACGGAGTACGGATTCCTCGTGTCATCGGGCGGCGTTGTTCGAGTGCTCGCCGCCGCCACGTTCGCCGGAGCGTGCGGCGCGGTGTTCGGGGCCGGCATCGGCGGACTGATCCGCAACACCGGCGGTGCGCTGGCCACGGCGGTCCTGATCCTCATCGTCGCTCCCCCGCTCCTGGTTCAACTGGCGACCGATACCGCCTCCTGGATCCCCAGCACCCTGGCCAATGTGGTCTCCGGTGTCGCCACCGACACGGGCACGTTCGCCGCCATCGCCGTGCTCGTGGCCTGGGCCGCTGTTCCGGCCGCCATCGGGCTACTCGCCGTCGAGCGCCGGGACGTCGTCTAGCGCACAGCGCCTACTCACGCATCGCGTTTCTTCTTGTTGTGGGGGTCACAAAGGATTTGTCCGTTCGACAACTTCGTCGGACCGCCTCTCGCATGCGGAACGACGTGGTCAGCTTGCAGCCACGCAAACGGGGCGTCGCACCCTGGTATTTGACATCGACCACGTGCACTGATGAGTAGCGTTTGCCGCATCCACGATGGAAATGATCTTGCCTTGACGGCTACATCGACCGCTCTCGATTCCGAGTCGAACACGATGCGTCGGAACCGGCCGACCGCTAACGCCGCGGCAGCCAGCTTGGGATGGATGGTGGTACCATCGTCGAGCTCACACCGGCGGTTGATGTCGATGTAGTCGGGTTCGACCGAGACGTCGAGTCCCTCGGCGAGTTGGCGGGTGATCGATTCGGCCAATTCCTGGCCCATCACCAGGTTGATCAACGGGGTGATCGACGAATCACCCCCGGACTGGCTGCCTCGAACCATCAGATTGACCAACGCCGTCCCCTGCCGCTGGGTCGGCGTGCGAGTCACCCCGGTTTCAGCGTCTTCACGAAACAGTCTCTGGGATTCCAGGTCGAGCAGACGGCGGAAGGCTTGCCCGGTGAGGGCATCGAAGGAGAATCGGCCGGTCACCGACCCATCGGAGTGCTTCCGGTAGCTACAAGTCGTCTTCGCGGCTTGCTCGGACGGTTCGCACCCATCAGGGTCCGCGCCGTTGAGCCAGTAGGCCAACACCGTGACGAAATCGGCAAAGTCGCAGTCTCGGGCCGCGGTCACCAGCGCTTCTTGGGATTCGACCAGCTGGTGATGGACTCTGTGGTTGTCGAGCTTGTGCAACTCACGCACGTGCCGGTCGGTCAACTCCCCGGCTGCGAACGCCTGGGCGAACACCGAAAAGTCGGTCAACCAGTGCCCGAGCTTGGACAGCCGCCGTAGCACCTTGGGGTCGGCTTTCGACGCATCAGCCACGAAATCGATGGCGTGACGAAAGCCAAGCTCCTTGAACGCCCCCGGTGCTTCGACGGCATCGGCGGCGGCCACCAACGTGGAACACCGCAATGATTCGAATCGAGCTGACAACCGCTCGAGCTCGCAGGCCCGTTCCGCCAACTCCGGCGCCGGCAGGCACGACAGCGGAGCGGCAAGGCACTTCTCGAGCGCCTCCTCCAACTCAGCGAGATCACCGCCGGCAGCGGTTGATGAGCTTGTTCCGCCACCCAACACATCACCCATTCTACAAACATATGTTCGAGCTGTCAACCACCGAAAGAGCCCAAATGTTGGATTTAAGCGTAGTTATCAATCCTTGGCGTAATTGGACGCGGAACTGATCTGGTTTGCCGGGAACAAGGTCGGTTCAGAGCCTCGATGCAGTGTCCCGTGCGGTGTCCCTGCGGACTCGAATCACTCACGGGCGCAGACGCCAACCACTCCGTCTCCTACGCCTGCGCCGACTGCTCATTGTCGGCGGCGGCCGCTTCCGGTTCGGCGAGCGGCTCACTGACCAGCGGCTCGTCCAGGTCAAGCGGCTCGTCGGCCGGAGGCGCCTCGTCGACGGCCGCCGGTGCTGCTGGTTCGACGAGGTCGATGTCGGCGACCGGTGGAGAAGCCTCCAGCGGTGGGGCCGGTTCGAGAACGACCCACAGGATCACGTAGGCCAGCACGCCGCCACCGCCAAAGGTGGTGAACAGCACAAAGGCAAGCCGAACGAGGGTGGGGTCGATGTCGAAGTAGCGGGCGAGCCCGCCACATACGCCGCCGATCATCCGGTCGGTGGTATCGAGGTAGAGGGTCTTGTTGCGTGTTTTCATGGTCCATCACCATCCGTGGTCGTGGTCGTCGGGCTGAGTCGGAACATCGTGCGCTCACCGGTGGCGGCGTAGTGGTCGGCGAACGCCGGCCAGACGTCGACCATCTCGGGCCACCACTGCTCGAGCTCGGCGGTGTCGAGGTCGTGGGCGGTCACTTCGGTCGCCCGGCCGTGCTGGTGGACTCGTGCGATACCGGCTGCTCGGAGATTGGACACCCAGGGATTGCGGCGCTCATCGGCCGGGCGTGCGTTGGCTACCAGGTAATCGTCGCCATCGCGCACGAATACCAGGGGAGTGGTGCGTTCACGACCGGACCGCCGGCCAACCGTCGTCATCAGAATGGTCGGCACGAACGCGCTCGTTGGCGGCCGGACACGGCCTCGGCCGACCTTCACCACGAACCGATCAATCGGGCTGACGATGTGTTTGATCGCCCAGACCATGATCGGGTTCGAGCCAAGCGCTGTCCTTGACGTCGGCTTACCGCGGCCACGGGTCGACGGCCTGCCCATCACACCGTTTCCTTCACGGCTTTGCGGGCGTCGCCGACGATCCGCATCGTCACCTCCCAGATCTCGGCGTCGACAGAGATACAGATGACCGTTGAGATGGGCGTCTTCGTCGGAGGCGTCGGGGTAGCGGCCCGCACGACGCCGGGCATGCGGTTGAACATTGGATTGTCGACATCACGAAGCCAGGTGTCGTAGTCGCGACGAATGGCGTCCTCGCGTGGAGTATGAGGAACGACAACCATGTGGTCGCTATCGGTTTTCCTGTTCACTGCCATGTCCAAGTCCTTCCTCAAATCACAATGCGCTTCCCAGACGCCCGCCAGAGTCCTACGTCCCTTGCACGATGAGCTACTGCCAGACCGTGACGCGCCCAATCCGACTGACATTGCGCAGTGTGACCTAGGGCCCTGTGCGCCATCGGGTGAACGGCCGACACTCAAGACGAGACCGAGGAGGGCTGACCGTCATGTCGACCAACATCGCCCAACCCGCAACAGCGATCATGGAAGGAGCCGACCGGACGGCGCCACTTGCGGTCGCAGCGGTTTCCGCGCTGATGGTCGGCGCCCTCGGTGCCTTCGCCGTCGCCCCGGCGTTACTACCCGACTCCTACTCCTGGGTCGAGCACGGTATCAGCGAGTCGGCCGCCCAGGGAGTCGACGGTGCCTGGCTGGCCCGATTCGGGTTCATCATGTACGGGTTGGCGGTGGTGTGGCTGGTCGGCCTTCGCCACTCGACCTGGGGTCCGCTGGCCACGGCACTCTTCGCGCTGTTCGGCGGATCGATGTTCGGCGTGGCGGCCTTCGCCGCCAAACCGTGGAGCCCGGACGCATCCTTCGTCGAGAGCGAGGATCTTCTCCATTCCATATTCGCCGGTGCCGTCGGCTTCGCCTTCGTGGTCGGCACGATGACGCTGATCGTCGCCCGTCGCCACCGATCGATCCGGGCGGCGATCCCAGACTGGGTCGCCTTCCTCGTGGCGGCAATCGTCCCGCTGACCGCCTCCACCAACGCCTGGGGAGTGCTGCAGCGGACCATGTTCCTCGTCAGCATCCTGTGGTTCGTCCGTGAAGCGTGGCGGGCCGAACCAGTCGAATGAGTTCGGACAAGGATGCGATACCGACCGTCGCCGGTCGCCAAGTCATCGACTGGTTGCTGGAGGGTGACCCGGCCATCCGATGGCAGACGCTCGAAGATCTCCTGGACGCACCGCTCGACGTGGTCGTCGGCGAACGGGCACTCGTCGCGTCGACCGGGTGGGGTGCCAGACTGCTCGAGTTGCAGGCCGCCGACGGGACCTGGGGCGGTGGCCTCTACAGCCCGAAATGGACGTCGACCACCTATACCCTGCTGCAGCTCCGCCGGTTCGGACTCGATCCGGGCCACCATCGGGCCCGGCGCGGCGTCGAACGGATCTGGGATGGAGCCCGATACTTCGACGGCGGCCTCACCCCTGCGGTCTCGATCGACTACCCGGAGGCCTGCGCCACCTCGATGTACCTTGCGCTGGCGGCCTACTACGGTGTCGCTCACCCCAACGTCGAGCCGGCACTCGACTGGCTCCTGGCCAACCAACTGCCCGATGGCGGCTGGAACTGCCGCACCGTCCGCTACGGCGACCAACACAGCTCCTTTCACACGACGATCCTCGCCCTCGAGGCTTTCGCCGAAATCCGGCGAACCCACCCCGACCGCGCCGACATCAGTGCTGCTCTGGCTGCCGGACGGGAGTTCTTCCTCGAGCACCGCCTGTACCAATCGCACCGCACCGGCGCTCCCGCCGATCCCGCCTTCACCCGACTGTCCTTCCCTCCCCGCTGGCACTACGACCTTCTCCGGGGACTCGAACATTTCGCCGCCACCAACTCCCCCCACGACGATCGCTACGCCGACGCGCTCCAGATTCTCGATCAGCGCCGCCGGCCGGACGGAACTTGGCCGGTGCAGAACCGGCACAAAGGCCGCGTCTGGTTCGAGATGGAACAGACCGGCAAGCCGAGTAGGTGGAACACCCTCAGGGCTCTACGGGTGCTGCGATGGAGCAGCAGCGCCGGCGGTTGACGTTGGCCGTCTGCCAGGTTCACACCCGACGCGGCACGTTGCCCGTGAGCTGCAGGATGGGCCGCATGATGCGATGGCCCGTGTCTGCGGTCGGCGCGAACATGCAGGGGCAGCCACCGTCGATCACGGCCAGGCCGTTGGCCCGTCCGAGTTCGGCCGCGTCCGGGTTTGCGCTGCCTTGACCGGGGCCTCGGTGAAACCACACGTGGCCGATTTGGAGGTCGACGCACTGCTGCACGGTGGCCGGCGCCTGGTCGGGCGCGGTGCCGATGACGACGGCGTCGACCCCGCCGGGGATGGCGGTCAGATCGGGATAGGAGGGGTCGCCCTCGACCTCGGTGGTGTTGGGGTTGACGGCGAACACCTCATATCCCCGCTCCTTCAGACGGTTGTAGACGGCGTTGGCGGCATGAGCTCCCGGATTCCGGGACACGCCGGTGACGGCGATGCGTTTGTTGGCCAGGAACTCTGTCGCGGCTTGAGCGATCGGTGTCATGGTGGTCCTCCTCGCGGTCGATTCTTGGTTATTGCCTATGGTCGGTTTCCGTTGGTACGTGACGGGCTCGCGAATCTGATCGACTGCGCCAGCACGATCGCATAGGCGAGCACCGCCACGGTCACGGCGGCGAACAGCACAACCAGCCCGTTGCCGGCGTAGCGATCTCCGTTGACCACCATCGTGATCGACATGGCGCCCACGGCGAGGGTCACGAGCAGGTACCAGCCGACCAATCCGGTCAGCGCCGGCGTCGCCCATGCCGAGCCCCGCCACAGTCCGATGGCAATCGCAACGGCGACGGGCACGAACACCCCCAGGTCCATCAAGAAGATCAGCCAGTACATGGCGAGGTCGGTTTGGAGTTCCGCC
>JBFHEP010000036.1:0-19415 GCA_041584095.1 Acidimicrobiales bacterium
ACACCGACGGTGTCCAGGCACCCTGCACGTCTTCGTCGGTCGACATCGTGACATCACCGGCTGTCGGTGGGTTGTTGCCCGAGGTGTCCTGTGCCACGATCAACTCGGGTGGGTTGACCGTTTCGCGACTGGCGAGTGACATGTTGGTGTTGTTGAGTGCGGTCAGGGCGAAGCTGTAGGTTCCGTTGCCACCGATATAGCTCGATACGTCGATATCGGTGTAGGAGCCGCCGGTGGTTGGACCCGAGGCGCCCAGGACCGGCCCGAACGGCGGGGCGTTGGAGTAGGTGATCGACAGCTCTCCCCAGCTGTTGTCGGTCACCTGCTGCACTTCATAGCCGGCCGAGTGTGACGAGTTCGAATAGACCCGCAACGTGGCCGAGGTCACCGCCCCCGACACACCGGCAACATCAAACCGCAGATATGACCGGCGGATCGGTGACCCGTCGACCCGCATGATGGCCGAACTGCCGAAGTTGCTGCCGGCGGTCCCCCCGTCGACGTAGGAGTCCGCCACCGGATTGAACGTGATGGCGTTCGGTGGGCTGGCTGTGGTCTCCGATACCGGCGGTGAAGACTGACCGGAAGCGTTCCCGGCAGCGTCAACCGCTTCCACCGTGTACGCGTATGTCGTAGACGGCTGGAGCCCGGTGTCAGCGAAGGTCAGGGTGGCCCCGCTCACCGTGCCGGCCAGGGCCCCGTCGCGATAGATCGAGTAGGCATCGACGCCGACGTTGTCGGTCGACGCCGACCAGCTGACGTCGATCTGGCTTTGGCTCGCGGCGACGGCCGCGATGTTGGTCGGGACCGAGGGTGCCACAGTGTCCGGCGAGCCACAGCCGATGGTCCCGGAATCAAGGACCGTCGTAGAGGTGTTCACGTAGCTGTAACTGGCGCCGGCGGCGTTCAACTCGAGCTTGAGGGCTCCCAGGGCGGCTGGGGTCGTGTCGAACCCGACGGCCAGGCGCGGATCGGTGCGGGTGAAGCCTTGGATCCCGTGTCCGCCGCCCCCGAGCACGAACTGAGTGGTTCCGTCCGGGTCGGCATTGAGGTTCCGATCGAGGGCCGACCATCGCTGGTAGCTGTGTTCGTGTCCCGTGAGCACGATGTCGACCCCGGCGTCGACGAACATCTGCCAGATCTGGTTGAACTCGGGGTTGTCTCCCTGTGGCCCGACGCTCAGCACTGGGAGATGGAAGAACGCCACCTGGCACTCGAGGTTGTTGGTGGCGAGGTCATTGGCGAGCCATGCCAGCTGGGCCGAATTGGAGCCCTCCGACGACTTGGACAGGTTGAGGTTGATGAAGTGCCACCCGTTGGTGTCATAGCTGAACCAGGGATCGGGCGTGCCCCAGTAGAAGTCATAGCCCGGCCAAGCGTTGTTACTGCGCTCGTGATTCCCGATGGTGGGATTGGTGATCGAAGCGAAGGCGCCGAACCGGACGCCCTGGCCGTACCAGTTCATGAACTCGGTGTAGGTCCCTTCTTCGTAGACATCGCCGAGGTAGAGGAACAGGTTCGGATTGATCGTGTTCTCGATGAGGCTTGCGACGTTGTCGGCATTGGTCTCCCCCGAAGCACCGTCTCCGGTGGCGGACACGACGAACGGCTCACCCGGGGCTGGCGTCGTTCCGGTCGATGGTGTGAATCCGGTTGGAGCAGGGGGTGGGGTCGTGACGCCGTTGGCGAGCGTGACCGGAATCGTGGCCCGGCTCGAGACGAAGCCGTCTCGCATGGCCGCTTCGGCCTCGAGCGTGTAGTTGCCGTCCACGAACGTGTCGGTCGGCATGGTGAACGAGTAGGGACTCTCGTAGTCGGTGAGGACGTATTCAGAGCCCAGATAGAACCGCACCTTGGCAATCCCGGTACTGGGCCCCGTAACGATCGCGGTGACGGTGACCGTCTCGTCGCTGACGAGGGTCGACCCACTGGTCGGACTGGTGAAGCAGACCTCGACCGTGTAGGCGCCGGGCCCGCTCGTCTCGCACACGGCGGCGGCGGCAGGGGTGGCCAACGGCCCGCCGATCACGCTCGCGACGATGAGGATGATTGCGGCTATCGGAGAAACGCGAGCGCTTCCATGCATGCCAGTGTCTTCCTACTCGGGCCCACGCCTGTCAGGATCGAGAACGCACCGACTCCGTATTGAGCTTGCAGGACGGGCGCACGAGATGCAGGCGGTCAACCGACGAAGCGGCGCAAACCCGGGCAACGTGCAGCCCGCTGCAAACGAGGCTGCCTCCCCCCAGCTCTACTGCCACCATGTTCCCTGTTCCCGGACCTGTTCGGGTCGCCATCTGGCGCTCGTTGGCTAAAAAACGAGCCCAATATCCTACTACCCAGCTTATTGGACAGATCGACCCCCGAAAAGGGTCATACGGGGAGGAATTGTGCCTAGTGGCGAAGCGATGCCCCGGCTCGTCGAGGGCTCCGAGCCGCACGTCGAGCTCGGCCAGGGCGCCTGTCTACGCCATCTCAGGTTGGTGCTCTCGGGCGTTCGCATGGGCCCCGCCGGCCAAGAAACACGAGAAAGGTGGCTACTTTGCAGTTTCTTTGCGATGTTCTCACTGTGCCGTAACGCGCTTTCACGGCTACCGGCATTAGTGTTTGCGTCTGGTGGGCGTATCGCGGGTCGGAGACTGAGATGTCATTGTTTGTTCTGGGAACTACCGGCAGGGTTGGTCGGAGATCTGCCGGTGTGCTGGCAGCCATCGCCTTCACGACCATAGCGGTGGCAACGCTTGCGCTGCGATCGGCGGACGCCGCCCCAGAGGCGTCGCCGCAGCCGTCGGCCCCGATCACCGCCGCATTCTTCTATCCCTGGTTCCCCAACGCCTGGGACCAGGGCGTGTTCCCGTTCACCAACTACACGCCAACGCTCGGCTGGTACGACTCGGCCGATCCGAACACGATCGACACCCAGCTCGCCCTGGCCTCTCAGGCTGGTCTCGACGCCTTCATCGCCTCGTGGTGGGGCCCCGGCCATCACACCGACAAGGCCATGCCGGCCTTGCTCGACACCACGGTGCGCTCCGGCTCCTCCGCGCCGGACCTACGGTGGACCGTCTATTACGAGGAGGAGGGCCAGTCCGATCCGTCGCCGGCGAGAATCGTTGAAGACCTCCGCTATCTGAAGACCAACTACTTCGATCACCCCGGCTTCCTGAGGATTGACGGCAAGCCGGTTGTGTTCGTCTGGGCCGACCCGGGAGACGGCGCCTCGATGGCCGACCGCTGGGCCCGGGCGAAAGCCGACTTCGGTGGCGACATCCACGTCGTCCTGAAGGTCTTCTCCGGGTATCGCGACGTCGCCTCCAAGGCGGATTCATGGCACCAGTACGGCCCCGCCTCCCCCTACCAGGAGCATCTGCCCCACTCCGCTGTGGTCTCGCCAGGCTTCTGGCTCAAGGGCCAAGGGCCGCGACTCGATCGCGACCTGGCCCGATTCAAGGCGGACGCCCAGCGGGTGAAGGACTCCGGCGCCTTCTGGCAGCTCGTGACCAGCTGGAACGAATGGGGTGAGGGAACCTCGGTTGAGCCGGCAACCCAGTTCGGGACGGCCTACATCGAGGCCCTCGGCGAGGTCTTCGGCGGTTCGACGGCGACGGAACCGCCTCTGGTCGTCACCACCAGCTCTTCGCCCACCTCTGAGACGAGCTCTTCGCCGACGTCGGAGACGAGTTCCCCGCCAACGTCGGCCGACGAGTCCACTTCGTCGACTGAGAACGAGCTGTCGACGACCTCCGAATCCGCCACAGAGGCCACCGGGCCGGCCGTCACGGTCACCGTCGAGGCCGACGCCGGCGGCTCGGTCCAGGAGGATTCCTATCGCCGCCGCTATCGCAGCACCCGGCAGAAGACGATCAGCGTCGACGCCAGGCCTCGAATCGACGGGCTCGTGAAGTTCGAAGTTCCGCCCGACTTCCGCCCCACCCAGGCCACCCTGAGGCTTCTTCCCGGCCGGGACAGCAACCGAGGCTTCGACGTGTATGCGATTGCGGACAGCACGTGGTCCGAGAGCAGCCGAATGCCGAGAGTCGTCCCGGAGTTCGGTGCGCTGCTCGACAGCTCGGGTGAGATCGACGAAGACGAGTGGGTCGACCTCGATGTGACCGCCGCCGTTCAGGGTGAAGGCCCGGTGTCGTTCGGGCTTCGCACGACGAGCAACCGTCGGATCTGGATGTGGGGTCCTCGTTCCTCCAAGCCGCCCGAGCTGATCCTCGTCGGCCACGTCGTCGATCCGTCCGCTGAGGACGAGCCGTTGGTTGTCGACGTGACCCAGCCGCAGGATCCCTCAACGACAACGACCGATCCGCCGGCGACCGACACAACGGCCGGCAACAGTACGACGACCACGACCGCCGCTTCCACCTCGCAAACCACGGCGACCTCGGCCCCGCCGGCGACCGCCTCGACCACAACCACCTCGAGTTCCACGACAACAACCCAGCCCCCGCCACCCACGGGCGGCACCGTCACCTTTGGCGCTGCCGGCGACTTCGGCGGCAAGGACAGCCGAGCCGGCACGGTCATGACCGATATGAAGAACAGGAATTTGGCGGCGTTCTTCCTGCTCGGTGACATGTCCTACAGTGAAATCGTGCCCGAGTCGGCTTGGTGCGACTGGGTTCACAGCTACCTGGGCTCCAATTATCCGTTTGAGATCGTGGCCGGCAACCACGAGGAGGACAGCAAGGTAGACGGCTACATCCTGAACTTCGCCGAGTGCATGCCGGATCGGCTTGGAAGCGAACTCGGACCGGGCGGTTACTCGGTCAACTACGCAACCGACCTGGGTCCGGTCACCGTCATCTCTGTCTCGCCCGACCTGATTGTCGGTGGGATCAGCTACACCTACCGGGACGGCTCCCGTGAGCGCACGTGGACGACCGACGCCATCAACCGAGCCAAGGCCGAGGGTGACTGGGTGATCGTCGGGATGCACAAGAACTGCATCACGATCGGCACGAAATCGTGCGAGATCGGCGAGGACTTCGCACAGTTCCTTGTCGACAGCAAGGTTGATCTGGTCCTTCAGGGCCATGAGCACTCGTATGCGCGCACCCACTCCCTGACGAGCGTCGTCGTGAATCGGGTTGGGACGATTGGCGATTTCGGATCCGATGGCCGCTACGCCAAAGGAGCGGGCACCGTGACCGTCATCACCGGAACGGCGGGACGTAGCATGCGCGACTGCTCGCACAGCGACAGCGAATACGGCAACTTCGCCGTTCACTGGTGTGGGGAGGAGGCGACCGACACCAAGGGCTACCTCCTGTTGACAGCGTCGCCGTCAAGCCTCACGGGCCGGTTCATCACCACAGCGGGGACTACGTTCAACGACAGCTTCACCATCGACTGACATTCGTCCTGGCGGGGCCGCTCAACCGCTGCGCTCAACGGGAGCGCAGCGGACGAGGGCCATGTGTCACATGTCGATCGACTGGGAAATCTGCACCGTGTGCCCGTTCTTCAGAACCGGACACCCCTTGGCGATGGCCGTCGCGCCGGACAGGTCGTCGGCCTTGATGATCGTATAACCGGTGAGGGACGCAGGATTGTCGGTGGTCGATCCATCGGGTCCGATCGATGCCGTTTCTCCGAAGGGAGCGCCTCCGTCGACCAACGCGTCTCCCATCGATCCATACCAGGCGCCCCATTCGGCCATGACCGCTTCCATCGCGGTCGGGTCGTCGGGCATCGGGCCCATCTCTCCGTGGTAGGTCAATACATAATTTGGCATGTCTGCAACCTTTCTCGTTGCGGGTTCATCACCCGTCTCGTATCTCTACGACGAACGGGATGTGCGTAAATGGACAGGCTCCACGGGATTTCTCGCTCGACCGACGGCTGTTGCGGTTGTTGTTGAACCGGACAGGCCACCGGACAACGATGTGGTGGGCTGCATGGCGTAATGTGAAACCCATGGTTCAGTCTCGGACCGGACGCCCCAGAATGCACGATCGACAGCGGGTGTTGGACCGCGCCGTCGAGCTGTTCTGGGCCAATGGCTCAACTGCGACCACGACCCGTCTTCTGGCGGATGAGCTCGGTGTCGGCCAATCCAGCATCTACAACGACTTCGGGTCCAAGGACGCGCTGTTGGACGAGGCCGTGACCCGCTACGAGAACATGCTGGAGGAAAAAGTCCTTTCCATCCTCGATCGACCGGGCCGCCAGTCGCTTGTTGCCTTCGTCGACGCGCTTGTCGACTGGATCGAGAGCGATGATCACCGGGGCTGCCTCGTGATGAATCTGGCCGCAGAGGCACCGGCGGAACATGCCTGGCGAATGCAGCGATATCGGGGCCGACTTCGACAGGCCGTTGCCGCATCGCTGGAAACGGCCCCGGACGGCGACATCACAGCCCGAACCGAACTCATCGTCGCCGCCGTGTTCGGTTTGAACGTGGCCGCCCGGACCGGGGCGACCAACGACGAGCTCGCCGCCATCGCCACCGCCATCAAGGATCAGGTTCTCGGTTGGTGAGCCGAAAACCTGATCCTCGAGGACCCTAGCTGTTCAGGGTCATCGCCTCGTGTATCGCACTCGGTGGTGATGCGCCGGTGATGCGATGCACCTCATCACCCGATCGGATGAAGACCAGGGTCGGCGTCGTCGTCACCTCATAGCGGTCGACGAGATCGGGGTTGTTGTCGACGTGAACCGCCACCACCCGCCAGGCCGCGGCGTGGCTGTCGGCGAGCCGCTCGAGATGCGGGCGCAACGTTCGGCAGGGTTGACACCACGTGCCCCAGAAGTCGATGACAACCCCGCGATCCTCGGCCAAGAGGAGTCGGTTGAGTCCGGCCGTGTCCACCTCGTCGAGGACCATGGTCTAGGCGATTTCTTCTCGTCGGTACTGCATGTCGGATTCGTATTCCGACTCATCGGAGGAGTCCATGTTCATCGTGATGTTGAACTTGTTGCCCCAGTTGAAGATGCCGCAGGCGAACACCATCTCGGTGATCTCGTCGTCGGTGAAGTGCCCCCTCAGCTTGGCGAAGAACTCATCGGTGACGGTGTGGGGATCGAGGGCGATTCTCTCGGCCAGGGAGATGCCCAAGGCCTCGCGCTCGTTCAGTGCATCGCCGGCTTCGGGCTGATGCCCCATACAGGCTTCCTCTCGGGGACCGACGGCGTCGCGCACGGCGACGCTGCGAACGGTGTTTCAATAGGCGCAGTCGTTGATCTGCCCCGTCTTGAGCCGCATCAGCTCGTGGATATGCGGTTCGACCTTGCCCTCGGCGAAGAACGAGACGAAGACTGGCACAATGGTCTTGAGATTCTTCGGATTTCGGGCGATGACCCCGAACATGTTGGCGTCGGCCCACCAACCTTCGCGAGCCTGCTCGAGGAGCTCGTTGACCTCCGGGTCGGGACTTTCGCCCGGTTTGACTGGTTCGATTCTGGCGGCCATGGGATCCCCTTCTCGCTTTATTGGTGCATTCGCTTCAAAAGTAGCAGCCGGCGCCCCGCGGCGCCATCGCGGTGGCGAGGTCGGCAAACCCGGGCGCTCAGTTGGAGCCGTCGGCTTGCTCGGCCGTCTTGATCAACTTGCCGTTGCGAGACGACCATGTGAAGGCGACGGCTCCGACCATCATGAAGGCAATGCTCAGCCAGTAGCCCCTCGGGGTCGACGCGAACGCATCGACCAAGGCGTCGGTGCCGAGGTCGACCTCGGCCAGCCGTTCGATGGTCCACGACAGTGCAACCGCTGCCAGGGCCAGTGATGCCACCGTCACGAAGGGCTGATAGAACGGCGTGCGTCGAAGCAGAAACAGTCCGGGGAACAGCAGCAGAATCACGACGACCTGGCCGATCTCGATCCCCACATTGCGGCCGAGCAGGGAGATGAGCTGGCCGGAACGCGACACGTCGAGGTCGGAAACCAGCGACGCGAACCCCATCCCGTGGAACAGACCGAAGACGAACGAGAGCGCCCACTCCCGGTTCGGCAGCACCGGTCGAAGGGTGTGGAGCGCAGCCGCCGCAATGGAGATGGCGATGGTTGCCTCCACGACCTTGGCCGGCGGTGTCGGTAGCCAACCGATACCGGCCAGAGTGAACGTGATGGAGTGGGCGATCGTGAAGAACGTGGCGATCTTCAACACGCGCCACAGTCCGAATCGAAAACCGGCAACCGGCTCCCACCGATTGGTGTAGACGAGAACCGACGGCACCAGGAGGGCGAGCACGAAGAGAATGTGGTCGGGGCCGGTCTCGATGTGGTTGATACCGAGAGCGATGCTGCTCCGGAAATTATCCAAGCGGCCGTCGCCTCCGAGGTCGACCTCGGCTCGAGGGTCGTTGCCGTCGACGGTGATCAGCGTCTCCTTGGCCGTCGTGAACTCGCCAAGCTCGAATCCGCCGTTGATGAGCAAGAGCCCGTTCCGCCCCGGGATCTCGGTGAAGAACGGGTCGAAGCGAACGTCGACGGTGCTTGGAACGACGTCATGGGATCCAGCCGTGTAGCGGATCACGGCGAACGCCAGATCCGCCGCCCCCTCCCGAAAGAGATCGACGGAACCGAACTCGATCGGGCGCTGCTCACCATCGGTCGAGATCGACAGGTGATCACCCAGGTAGCGGTGCAGCAGATCGGCGTTGGCCCGAAGTGTTGCTTCCACGGCGGCATCGTCGCCGGAAAGATCAAGGCTCAGCACGGATTCGAGGTCTCCGATGGCCAACTCGGCGCGGCCGTCGATGCCCGACTCGGTCACGAACAGGTACAGGTACGGCTGTTCGGTGCTGTGGGCGACCGCCGGGACGGCTGTACCCAACACGAACAGCAACGATGCTGCCAGGAGAATGCCGATTCGCAGGCGACACCGGGCCCGCCGCCGCAGCGGGCGCTCAGGCATCGGTGTGCTCGGTCTCCGCCCGTTTGGTCCCCGACGTGCCGGCCCGCCGTCGCGCCAGAACCCAGCCGGCACCGAGCGCCGCCGCGACGGCGGCTACGGCCGGAGCAACCCAGCCAAGTGATCCGCCGTCATCGGATGAGGTCTCCTCGACCGCCGCTTCACCCTCCGAGCGGCTGTCGTCCAGCGCTCCTTCCGGTGCGCTGCCGACACCCTCCTCCATTGCATCCTCGATCATCTCCATCTGGATCTCGGCATCGCCTTCGGCCAGCTCGCCCGGGGCTTCCTCTCCGGGAGGGGTGGAATACCACGCCTGAAGCGGCTCGGCAATGCCGGGAAAGCTCGAGGGGCGATCACCGGTTCGCTCGGCCGGGGTGAAGAACTCCTCGCGCTCGCCGATGGCCACCGTGAATCGGGAGGGAGCGGCACCGACGACCATGCCCCGGTAGCGACCCGCTTGGGCCGGCTCCCGGAGTTCGGACAACGTGAGGTACGACGTATTGCTGAATGGCTCGTCGAACGGCTCCCGCATGTCGTTTCCAATCGTCATCGTGGTGCCGTCCGGCGCTTCCAGCTCGATCACCGGCAGCTCGCCGTCGCTGAGACTCAGCTCGGGTTCGAGGTTCGGAATCAGCAGCGAGATGTAGAGTTCCTCGCCCTCCCGCAAATCGAACTCGAAACCCCGCGTGTCGCCGGGCTCCAGCACCGAGCCATAGAGGGCCCAGGAGATGGTTCCGTCGGGCAGATAGGGGCCGACGTCGGGCGTCGTCTGGTCTTCTTCGACGAAGATCGGATCGTGGGCGGAGGCCGGCGAACCCCCGACCAGGACCAGGGTGCCGGCGATGGCCAACACGATGAACGGTGACGCCAGCCGTCGGACGGACATGTGAGGTCGCATACCCGAAGGTATCGTCACCGGCGCTGATCTGGATGCGCCTCTTGAGCGTCGCGCATCCGGAGCCGGCTCATGCACGAACCAGAAGAGGCATACTGAGCGGACAAAGTCGACGAACAACGGCTGTGGAGGATGGCAATGGGTGGGCTGATATCGCGGGCGTTCCGGGCCACCGGTTTCCTGGGAGGTCGCATCATGCTTCGGCGGTTCGAGCGAATCTCGGCCGACGCCGTAGCCGCCAATCGCAAGACGCTGATCGATATTCTCGAAGCCAACGCCGACACCGAGTTCGGGCGGATGCACGGTTTCGACCGATTGGCCACCGATGCCACCGGCGAGCTGTACCGTCGCGCCGTGCCCGTCAGCACGTACCCGGACTACATCGAGGCCATCGGTAGAATGGAGCAGGGCGAGACGAACATCTTGACCGCTGACGACCTGCTGTTCTTTGCCGTGTCGTCGGGAACGACCGGCACGACGAAACTGGTGCCGACCACGAAACGCCACCATGGGTTCACCTTCAAGTACATGGGGACGGTCGTTCAGGGCGTGATCAGCAGGGAGCTGCACGAGCCGGGCCCGACCGACCGCGGCGTCAATTTGATGACCTTCTCCGGTGAGCAGACGCTGTCACCGGGCGGCGTTCCGATCGGTAGCGCGACGGCTGAGGCGGTCCGACGAATGGCTCGCATCGTGCCCCACCTCTGGAACTCACCGATCGAGATCTACACCATGGACGACCTACCCAGTGCCCGCTATCTTCACGCACTCTACGGTCTGCGGAACCGGGACAACCAGTTTGTGGAGGCAGTGTTCGCCCCCCGACTCCTGGAGTGGCTCCGCGACGTGGAAAGCCGGTGGGATGAGCTGGTGGCCGACATCGCCAACGGAACACTCACCGACGGCCTCGACATCGGCACCGAGCTGCGCCGAAGGGTCCTGGCCGACAATCCTGCCGATCCCCGGAGGGCGGCCGAATTGCAGACAGCGACCGTCGACGGTATGGAAGGCTTCCTCCCCCGGGTCTGGCCGTCGATGTCGCACCTGATGACCATCACCTCGGGTTCGTTCGACGTCTACGTGCCGGCTCTGCGCCACTACTGCGGGGGGCTACCGATCTACAGTCCGAGCTACGGTGCCACAGAGTCCTTCATCGGCGTCGGACTCTGGCCGGATCGACCCGGGCACTACGTCATGGCCACCGATCCGTCGTTCTTCGAGTTCATACCGTTGGCTGACGTCGATGAGGCTCGACCGGAAACGGTGAACATGGAGAACGCCGTCGTCGGTGATGACTACGAGCTGGTCATCACCAACCACGCCGGCCTGTACCGGTACCGGTTGGGAGACGTGATTCGGATCGTCGGCCGCCAGGGCCAGGCACCGATCATCGAGTTCCGCTACCGGCGGGGAACCCAGTTTGATGTGACCGGGGAGAAGACCAACGAGGAGCATGTCGCATCGGCGGTCGCACATCTGGGTCAGCGGCACCGGGGGCTCGCCGTCGACGACTACACCTCGACCGCCGACACCGACTCGTCGCCTCCCCGCTATGTCCTCTACATCGAGCGAGAGCCTCATCGTGGCGACGATCGGATCGACGAGGTCGACGTGGAGCGATGGGCGACCGACCTCGATCGGCTGCTGGCCGAGGCCAATCCTGCACTGGTCGAGTATCGGCAGGGTGGCTTCCTGGGACGTCCGCGATTGGCCATCGTCGAGTGCGGGACTTTTGCTCGTATGGCGGACCTCGCGCTGGATACCGACCGCGCTCCCTCCCGAAGCCAGCTGAAGACGCCGAGGAGGGTTGACGGTGGGGAGCAGATCGCGTTGTTGGAGTCGGCGGTCGTGTTGTCGGCTTGAGTACATGCGACGGTCGCTTCGGTCAGCGGCCGCTCGCGTTCGGACGACGCACGTAGGCGAGTTCGGTTCGTGAGTGGAGGTCCAGCTTTTGGTACACCCGCTGCAGATGGCTTTCGACCGTCCGTCGGGACACGAAGAGGGTGTCCGCTATCTCACCGTTCGACACCCCCCGCGCAGCCAGGTCGGCGACGACCCGTTCGCGCTTGGTCAGACTGGACCAGGGGGCACCCTCGTCGGCCGGATTGCCGAGGCGCTTCCGAAGCCGTGCCAGCACTGCTTCGACCCCTCGCTCGGTCGGCAGGCCGTCGATCACCCAGCTTCCCGACGGTTCGTCGCCAATCGTCGGTCGGCTCGGGAGCATTGGCCGCGGGCAGGGGTAGGCTCCGCACCAGTCGCGAATCCAATTCGCCAGTCCCGTCGCGAGTTGTGCCGAGCGGTGGTCGTCGACCGCCGTGGCCAGTGCCGCGAGTCCGTCGAGCGCGTCGGCGGCTCGCAGCCGGTACCCGGCGCTCATCGCAGCCCGCAGCGCCTGCTCGTAGGCCAGTTGTGTCTGACGGAGCTCGCCGCCGGCCAGAGCGGCATCACCGAGCAATAACCGCGCCCCGACGCCGGGGTACACCAGCGGGTGGGCATCGGCGATTGCGACGACGTCGGCGGCCGCATGCAACGCTTCGCGCCATCGATCGACAGGCAACGCCGATGCCTCCGCAATCCGCCGGGTGAGACGGGGCCACCAGGGGAGGTTGCGGTCGTCCTCGAAGTCGGCAACGGCGTCGCCGGGCGCTGCGAGCAACTCGATCGAGAGCGTCTCCACAGACACCTCGGTCGGGCACCCGACCTGTTCGAGGATCTCGTTGCGGAGGCGACGGGCCTGAGCTGCGGCGTCGGCCCAGCGACCACGCTCGAGCCCGGCCCACGCCAGCTCCACCGCTCCGAGTTGGGCGAGATCCGGATCGTGCCGGCGTCCCCATTCCGTACATCCCTCGGCCAGGGCCTCGCAGCGGTCGAGACGGCCCGCTTGGAGCGCCACCACGGCAAGGTGGTGTCGGGAAGCCCACGCGTAGATCTCCTCGCCGCAGTCCTCGGCGAGTCGCACTCCCAGCTCGGCTGCAGTGCGGGCTGCGGTGAGATCGCCGACATCCATGGCGAGCAGCGCCCGCGTCGACTCGATCCGGCACTGCAGGGCCGGCGGATTCCGTGCCCGACGGGCGGCCTCGCTCGAACGATCGAGCCATCGTTGCGCATTGTGGGATGACATGCTGCCGGCTGCGGCCAGTGCGGCCTGCCTCGCCACCGCTGCCTCTTCGGCGGGATCGGCACCCGGGACGGCCAAGGCGGCGTCGACCAGCGAGAGGATCTCGCCGTCGCGCATGTGACGGTGCAGTGACCCGGCAAGGGCGGCGATGAATGGCAGCACCCCGGGCCGGCGGTGTCGGACCGCCAGCCGGCCCAGGCGGAGATGGTTGTCGAGATCGAGCGACGCACCCGGGTGGTTCGAACATCCGAGCACGCCGGTCGCCCATGTCAAGGCCCGGTCGAGGTCGGCTTCGAAGGAGTCCGAGTGGCGGAGGAAGGCGAGCGCCGCGTCCCGGATCGGCGGAAGCACCTCGAACCGATCGCGCACCGACAGCACCAGACCGACTTCGCGTAGCTGCCGCAACGACTCGAACGCCAACTCTTCGCCGCAACCGGCCAGGCCGGCGACGTCGGCCGGCGTCAGCGGACTCGCCGTCAGGCCGAGATGGCGAAAGCAGTGGGCCGCAACATCGTCGACGAGGTTGATCGATCGGAGCACTGAGGCCGCAAGGACAGGGTCGAGCGCGGTGAGATCGGCGCCCGCGGTTGTGTCGAGGCGATGGCCGTCGCCGGCATCGGACGGGCGTGTTCGACCGAAGGCCAGCCGACGAGCGAGCAGCTCGATCGCCAGGGGGAGGCCGCCCGTCTCTCGAGCCAACTCGGCCAGCCGGTCCGGTGGAACAACCGTTGGCTCCCCGAGCGCGTCGAGCAGCTCGTGGAGCAGGCGACCGGCGTCGCCGCCTCGATCTTCGCCGGCACCGTTACCTTCGGTCGACAGGGGCTGAAGCCTCAAGACCGGCGTTGGTGCCGGCGAACGACGGGTCGTGACGAGCAGCCAGGCCCCGTCCGGCCTCGACGGGAGGCCCTCGATGGCATCCGACACGCCGTCGAGGTGCTCAACGCCGTCGAGGACGAGCACGACCTGCCGATCGGCAAGCAAGTCGGCCTGTCGGCGGTATGAGCCGACACCGGCGATTACGTCGGGGTCGAGCGCAGCAAGGATTGCCCCGGTCAACCCGGCTATCGACTCGATGGGTTCTGCGTCGACCCAGACAATCGGCCGCCCGCACGCTCCGCCCACCGCTCGGGCCAGAGCGGACTTGCCGACGCCTCCCGGGCCCACGATCGTGCACCGGCCGTTACCTCGCAGGCGGCCGATGACAGCCGCCAGCTCAGCGCTGCGACCGACCAGCGGCACGCCCGCGTTCACCGCGCGATCTTACTTCGCCGCAGCGATTTTGAGTAGCGATTTGCGTAGAGGTGCGGATGTGCGCAAGACGTCGCAACCGTCACGATCGTTGAGAGCGGCGCGACAGTTCAGATGAACCGTCCTAGGTCGCAACGGCCGATCCATGAACACGAGGAGTACTCCGTGATGAAAATATCCATGGGAACCGTCGGAACCGTCGGAGCCGTCGGGTTGGCGCTGGCCTTGTTGGCCGCAACGAGCACCGCCGTCGCGGCAGTCGGTCCGCCTGTACGCGAGTCGTTTGTCGAGTCGTGGGACTTCGTGGACCCGGACCGCTGCGGTCTCGAGGTCCGTGTCAGCGGTGAGGAGTCCGTGCGCCTGATGACGATCAGCCACGGGCGAGATGGTCTCGTCTATTACGGCGCTCGCTTGCGAGGCTTCAACTCGTTCACCAACCTCGCCAACGGCAAGTCCTACAGCTTCGCCTGGGTCGTCAACGACAAGGACCTGAAGATCACGGACAACGGCGATGGGACGCTCACGATCCTGGTCCTTGCGACCGGCAACTTCCACGCGTATGACGCCGACGGCAAGCTGCTGTTCGCCGACCCGGGCCAGATCAGGTACGAGGTCCTCATCGACCACGGTGGCACGCCGGCAGACCCAAGCGACGATGTCTTCCTCGAGAATCTCGGCCTCGTGAAGGGCTCGACCGGTCGCAGTGACCTCGAGGGACGGGACTTCTGCGACGACCTCCACATGGTCGTCGACTGAACGCCCGTCTCCGAACGACACGGAACGACGGATGTGAAGGACACGTCATGACCAGGAGTGACACCATGACCGGAGGAACGCGATGAAGCCGAAGACCATGAAGAGAAGAACCATGAAGAGAAGGGCCATTGCGATCGGGGCTGCCGCCCTCATGACGAGCGCATCGTCTGTGCTGGTCGGCACCGGCCGCGCCGGCGCCGACCCTCCTGAAACCGAGTTGCTGAGGCTGTCGTGCGATGAGCTCGGCACCGTCGACGTCGACATCTCCGGCCGAAGCCTGTGGTCGTCGGGACGCGTCGTCCGGAGCAACCGGGTCCTCGTGCCCTACGAGCTCCTTTTCGAAGGCACGTTCACCCCCACGCAGGGTGAACCACAGAACTTCACCGAGCACCACATCAAGCCCGCGCCACGCCACGGCCGCACGGATCACTGCACCTTCCACCAGGAAGGAACCGATCCGGAGGGCACGTTCGAGGTCGACGGCCAGGTGTGGTTGTCATACACCCCCTCACGCTGAGTGAGGTGCGGCGCGACACGGTTGCGGAGGTCGGTCGGTAGCACCACGGCATTGGGACTCGAGTGGGGGAATCGTCGAAGTGTGTCGGCTGCGAAGCAGCTGACACACACGTGCGCGAGGAGGGACTTGAACCCTCACGTCCTTTCGGACACAGGAACCTGAATCCTGCGCGTCTGCCAATTCCGCCACTCGCGCGAGTGACCTCAGCGTGATGCTGTGAGTATCGGTGCATCGTAGCGCGGATTCCCCGGCTAGCGATCACATATTTCCGCCGGGCCGACTACCGTAGAGCGACATGGTTCTGAAAAATTTTGAGGACCGTCTCGAACGGATTGTGGAGGGTGTTTTCTCCCGCTCGTTCAAGAGTGGTCTTCAGCCGGTGGAGATCGGCCGGCGGCTGATCAGGGAGATGGACGCCAGCCGAACCGTCGACGTCAGTGGTCGAGCGCTCGCCCCCAACCGGTTCGTCATCCGCATGTCGGATGAGGACTACGAGCGGTTCATCGACGTGCAGCGGTCCCTCATCGCCGAGCTGGCGGCGACGGTGCGCGGCTACGCCGCGCAGGAGAACCTGAACTTCCTCGGCCGGGTCTCGGTCGAGTTGCAGTCCGATCCGGCGCTCCGGGTCGGATTGTTCCGGCTTCACCCTTCCTACGACGAACGTCTTCCCGAGGTCGAGCCCGACGGCTGGATGGAGGGCCCCGACGGTATGCGTTACCAACTCAAGAACGGGGTGATGACGATCGGTCGGCTGTCGACGGCCGACATCGTCCTCGACGACCAAAACGTCTCACGCCGTCACGCCGAACTCCACCCGGTCGGCGACACCTATCAACTCGTCGACCTCGGATCGACCAATGGGTGCAAGGTCAACGGGCAGCGGATCGAGCGGCAGGTCCTCGTCGACGGCGACGAGATCACGCTCGGCCCGATCAAACTCCGGTTCCGGCGCCCGTAGCGTGGCCCAGAATATTCACTAGTCTCGAAGCTGTGTCTGACGCTCTCCTCACGCTCCTGAAGTGGTGCCTGCTAGCATTGGTCTACCTTTTCTTCTTCCGCGTGCTGCAGGCCACTTGGTTTGGTTCCACCACGAACGTCACCGTTCGCACCGTGGCCAAACCACGATCCGGGCGAAGCCAGCGGAGGCAGGAGGCGGTGTCGCCGGCGGCGAGTCACCTCGTGGTGCTCGAACCGCCGGATTTGGCGGGGAGACGATATTCGATTTCGGGGGACACAACCATTGGACGAGCGGCCGGCTGTCAGATCAGTCTGGACGACACCTATATATCGCAGCTTCACGCCCGGGTATCTCCGAGCGACTCCGGCATGCTCATCGAAGACCTGGGTTCGACCAACGGCACCTATGTCAATCGTGAACGGGTCACGGCGCCGGTGATGGCGGGAGCGGGAGACCTGGTGCAGCTGGGCGGCATCGTCATGGAGATCCGGTGATGGAGAGACGCCCATGACGCCATCGACCGGCGATTCGTCGTCGGGACACAACGAGGGGGCCGCCCAATGAGGTTGTGGGGCGGAACGGCCTCGCACGTCGGCAACGTGCGTGAGGTCAACCAGGACCGGGTGTATTTCCGCGGTTCGGTGGCGGCGCTGGCCGACGGCATGGGTGGTCATCAGGGGGGTGAGCGGGCGGCGGAGCTGGCCATCGGTGAGTTCCGGATCGTTCGAGCCCAGCTGACCCAGGACGAACTGGTCGACGTGGTCGAGGAGGCCAACCGCCAGGTCCACCACCAGGCCGCCGATCCGAGTCTGCGGGGAATGGGCACCACCATGGTTGCGCTCGGCCTTCACCGAGATGACACGATCACCGTCGTCAACGTCGGCGACAGCCGGGCCTACTGGTTGCGCGGCGACTTCCTGGCACAGATCACCGAGGATCACAGTTTCGTCGAGGATCTGGTTCGGCAGGGTCGGCTCTCGCCCGAGGAGGCAACCGTGCATCCTCAGCGCAACATTCTCACCCGAGCACTCGGCATCGCCGATGAAGTGCTCGTCGACCGCTTCGACATCGAGCCGAAGGTCGGCGACCGGTTCCTGCTGTGCTCCGACGGGTTGTTCAACGAGGTCTCCCTCGACGAGATCACCCAGATTCTCCTCGACGTCGAGGATCCAGGCGATGCGGCCAGCGCTCTCGTGGCGGCCGCTCTCGAAACGCCGTGCCGTGACAACGTGACCGTCGCCGTCGTCGACGTCGTCGACGACGACCACCCCGCAGTGGTCGACATGACCGATATGGGAATCGACCTCACGCCGCCCGAGAAGATCACCGATCAACTTCCGATCGTCGCCCGCTCCGTCGTCCAGATCACCGACCGTCCAGAGGACGGCTCGAGCGAGAACGGCCATAGTCCCCATCCGCCGTCGCTGGCCGACGAGCCGGTCGCTCCGGCCGACGACGAGGATGTCGAACTCGAACGCGACGATGACACCGTCGAGCTTCGGGGTGCGGTCGACACCGCCACCACCGAGCGGCGCGAGGCCAAGACCGTCAAGGCCGGTCCGTCCGCTGTCGAGCCCATCATCGACCAGCCGGTCAGGCGGCGGGATCGCACCCGTATCCTCTGGGGGATCCTCGGACTCGTCACCGCCATCGCAATGCTGCTCGGCGGCTACCTGGGTCTGATCCGCTACAACGACTCCGTCTATCACGTCATGGTCGACGACACCGGAGAGCTGGTGATCAACCGGGGCCGAGCGGGTGGCTTGCTCTGGCTCGATGCCACCGAGGTGGAGCGCACGGAACGGTTCTTCGACGACCTGACCGACGCGTCACAGACCACCGTCGACTCCTGGGGTACGTTCGCCTCGTTGAAGGACGCCCAACTGGCCGTCGACAACCTCGACACCCAGGACGGCGAAGGCGGGACCCCTGCCGACGCCGACGAAGGCGGGGGAGCCGGCGGAACGGGGACCGGAACGACAGGGCAAGACGGGTAAGGGCATGAAGGCCAGAAACCTGGAGCTGGGCCTGCTGATCCTGGCCACATTGATAACCGGCGTCGGCTACGTGACCGTGTTCACCAGCCAGGCCACCGAGGAGGTGCTGAGCGACGTCACCTTCGATCTGCAGGGTCCGGTGGCCGGCTTCCTGGTGGTGGTCCTGTTGCTGCTCATCGGTACCCATGTGGTGATTCGCCTTGTCACGCCGTTGGCAGACGGGATGCTGTTCCCAGTTGCGGCGATGCTCAACGGGTTGGGATTCGTGATGATCACCCGTCTCGACGAGGGTCTGGCCGACAGCCAGTCGGCGTGGATCTTTCTCGGGCTCGGGGCGTTCTGCCTGACGCTCATCGTGTTGCGTGATCCCCGCAAACTGGAGCGCTACCGCTACTCGCTGGCCGTGCTCGGCGTCGGATTGTTGCTCCTACCGCTCGTGCCACGCCTGGGAGCGACGATCAACGGCGCCAGGATCTGGCTTCGGATCGGCCCGATCTCGATCCAACCCGGCGAGTTCGCCAAGATCGTTCTGGCCGCCTTCCTCGCCGGCTACCTGGTCGACAAGCGGGAGCTGCTGACCCTTACCGGCAATCGCATCGGGCCGCTGCACGTGCCCGCCGTCCGCCATTTCGGCCCGCTGCTGCTGGCCTGGGGTGTCGCCCTGATGGTGATGATCGCTCAACGCGACCTCGGCTCGTCGCTGCTGTTCTTCACGTTGTTCCTGGTGATGATCTACGTGGCCACATCGCGGGCCGCCTACGTGTTCATTGGGTTGTTCATGTTCTCGATCGGGGCGTCGGTGGCCTGGCGGCTCTTCGGCCACGTCCAGAACCGGGTCGACATCTGGCTCGACCCTTTCGCCGACGCGAAGGGCAATGGCTTCCAGATCGCCGAGGCCGCGTTCGCCTTGGCCGATGGAGGGGTCACCGGCACCGGGCTCGGTCAGGGCACCCCCAAGAAGATCCCGTATGCCGCCACCGACATGATCTTCGCCGCGTTCGGCGAGGAGCTTGGTTTGCTCGGGGCCACCGCCGTCCTCGTCACGTTCATGTTCTTCGTCGCCTC
>JBFHEP010000037.1:0-18573 GCA_041584095.1 Acidimicrobiales bacterium
CCTCCCCGGTGGCGGGGAACGTGTGCAGGGTGACGATGTCGCGGTTGATGAGCGCCACGAACCCGATGGCGGCCGCAAACTGTCTGGCCCGCTCCAGTTTCGCTCCGGTCATCGATCCGGAGGTGTCGACGAGCAGCCGCAGCGTGACATCGTCCTCGGCCTCGAACAGTTTCAGCAGGAGGCGATCGAATCTGGCGTAGGCGTTGACGTCGATTCGACGGATGTCGTCCCCGGGGTGGTACTCACGGTAGTCGCTGAAGTCGAGGGAGGAGCCGAACCGGGGGCTGCGATGATCACCGACGAGGCCGCCGATGAGGGGCCGATGGGTCGAGACCTGGAGCCGTTCGAGCCGGGCCAGGAGTGCCGGGGGTAGAAGGTCGGATGCCATCGTTCGTGGACGTCGCCGGGATCACACCCCGTCCTAGGGCGCGCCCCGCACGCCGGAGCCGGGAATGGGAACGGTGTCGAGAACCGCGTGGATGAGCTGGTCCGCGTCGACACCGTCCGCTGTCGCCTCGTAGCCGACGTTGACCCGGTGGCGAAGCGCCGGGATGGCGACGGCCCGGATGTCATCGGTCGACACGTTGGGTCGACCGTCGAGAAGGGCGGTTGCCTTGGCGCCGAGTGTGAGGGCCTGCACGCCGCGGGGGCTGGCTCCGAACCTCACGTAGCGGGAGATCACCTCGGGGGCGGTTTCCCCGCCGGGGTGGGTGGCCACGACGAGATCGACGGCGTGGCGCACGCAATGGTCGGGGATCGGCACCGATCGGGTCAGGGCGATCATGGTCCGGAGTGTCGAGCCGTCGGTCACGGCCTCGACCGTCGGCGTGACCGTGCCGGTGGTCCGTTCGGCGACGGTGACCAGCTCGTCGGCCGACGGGAACGGCACCATCGATTTGAACATGAACCGGTCGAGCTGGGCCTCGGGCAGCGGGTAGGTGCCCTCCATCTCGATCGG
Source organism: Acidimicrobiales bacterium (assembly GCA_041584095.1). Classification (GTDB taxonomy): domain Bacteria; phylum Actinomycetota; class Acidimicrobiia; order Acidimicrobiales; family SZUA-35; genus JAHELU01. The sequence goes on from JBFHEP010000037.1 coordinate 959, forward strand.
GTTCTGGGTGGCCATGACGAGGAACGGCCTCGGGAGTTGGCGGGTCTCTCCGCCGACGGTCACCGCCCGTTCCTGCATTGCCTCCAGCATGGCCGCCTGGGTCTTGGGGGTGGCCCGGTTGACCTCGTCGGCCAGGATCAGGTTGGCGGTGATCGGACCGGGGCGGAACCGAAGCTCCCGGGTCCCGTCCTCCGATTCGTGCAGCACCTGGGTCCCGACGATGTCGGCCGGCATCAGGTCGGGGGTGAACTGGATGCGGCTCCACGGCATCGACACCACGTCGGCAAGGGTCCGCAGCAGCATCGTCTTGCCCAGCCCGGGCACGCCCTCGAGCAGCACATGGCCCTCGGCCAGCAGGCAGACCAGCACGTCACGGACCAGTTCGGTCTGGCCGACGATCACCTTGCCGATCTCGGCTCGGAGGCGGAGGGCGATCTCCCGGCACTCCTCGGCCGACATACGCCCGTCAAACGGTGCCGGGTCCTGTTTTGCGTGCACAGAGTCCATGGCTAGGGGCCTCCCGTGGTCAGTAGATCGAAGTAGTTGCCGACGAGTTCCTGCTGGCTGGGCGAGAGGCGATTGCGGTCGAGGGCCTCGGAGGCTCGCCGGCTGTAATCACCGATGATGTCCGACACCGGAATCCTCGACTGGCCGGTGGTGGTCAGCCCTTCCCCCCGGCCGACGGTTTCGGTCTGGCCCTCACCGGTCAAGGTGCCGCCCAGTTCGAGCGGATCGCCCTCGGCCAATGCCGTTGGATCGACGATGGTGAAGCCCGAGTTGTCGCCCTCGATGTTCGGCTGATCGAGGCCGCCGGGTCGTCCGACCCCGCCCTGACCCTGACCGGAGCCACCGGCAGCCCCGCCGACCGTTCCCTGCGCCCCGCTGCCACCCTGGCCGCCGGCCCCTTGGCCGGCACCGCTGCCACTACCGGAACCCGACCCGGACCCGGCACCGCTGCCGCTACCCGACCCCTGACCGGAACCCTCGCCCGAGCCTTCGCCGGAACCCTCACCTTCGCCCGAGCCCTCGCCTTGCGCCTGGCCCTCACCGGAAGCGGATGCGGATTGACCGGCGCGAGCCTGCGTGGCGAGGTTCGACAGCTGTCCGGACGCCTGAGCCGAAGCCTGTTGGGCTGCAACCGAGTCGGCGTTCGCCCCCTGGGCCAGCGCCGCCTCACCGAGCGCCGCCTGAGCACCGGCCACGTCGCCCGCCGCCAGCTGTTGCGCGGCATCGGCCAGCGCCGCCGCCGTGGCGGGATCACCAGCCGCCTGGGCCTCGGCCAACTCGGACAGCCGCTCGGCCACCGCGCCCTGTTCCGCCTCGCTCAATTCGTCGAGTCCCTCCGCCAGTTCGGCCAGCTGCTCGGCCGGCGAGCCCGACGGCTCGCCGGGCAGCGGTCGGGTGGCCAGACTCCGCTCCAGACCCTGAGCAGCCGCCTGCTGGGAGGCGAAGTCGGGTGACCGGTCGGCGGCAAGATCGGCGGCCTGCTGGTCGAGCAGTTCAGCCGCCTCTTCGAGACTGTCCACCTGACGAAGATCCTCTGCCAGGTCCGCCAGTTCAGCAGCCAGCGCAGGATCGCTCCCCGGCTCTTCGGCAAGGCGCTCGCGCACGTCCTCAGCCAGCTCCTCCACCTGTTCGGCCAACTCGTCGGCCTGCGCTTCCACCGCCTCCAGTCGACGCCGCTCGGCATCCTGCGGATTGGCCATGACCGCGAGGGCGACGGCGACGATCGCCAGAGCGCCTGCCACCGCCCAGCGGATCCAGGTCGGTCGCCCACCGGGGAGCGGTACCGCCTGTCGGGCCTGGGCCGACGGCGCGTCGTTTTCGGCCAGGCGCTCGGCTCGGTAGCGGATCTCACGGCCGAACTCGTCGTCGAGGTGCCTGAACTGCAAGGCCGAGGTGAAGATGTCGCGGGCTCCGAGCCCCTTGTCGGCGGCCCTCGCTGCGGCGAGCCACGACAGCGGCTGGACGATGGCGATGGCCACCAGCACCAGCACCGCTCCCAGCGCCACGGTCAACGCCATCGGCTCGGGCCATGCCCAGGGTCGAAACCGACCGGCGAGTACCAGCAACAGGGCCGTCGCGGCAACAATGGGAGCGACCAACGACGCCACGGTCCACGCCCACACCAACCGCAATCTCGTCCGCATCGCCCGAAGGAAACGAGCGACCGCGGAGCCCGTTTCGGGCTCGGAGGCCGTGACCACCGTCGACGACGACGTCTCCGGGGCGACGGCCCGATCGCTCACTGGGTCACCGAACGGCTCGGCGTGCGCAGCCGGCGAACACCGACTGTGGCGGCCACGAACGAGAGCAACAACAGTGCCAATGATGATCGAAGCCACAATGGGATCACCGCCAGCTCACCCGGCCGCTCGTTGAAACCACCCGGGATCCCCGGCTCATCGACGGCCACCGCCACATCAGCGGCGAACTGTCGGTTGATGTTCTGAGCCTCGATGAAGCCCGTGCGGATTCCCGACAGCGGCCATGGGCCGTTCACATCGGAAACCTCCCCCGCCGCGCCGGCCAGCAGCACGAAAGGATTCCAATAGAACGGGGTGAGATACGCCAGGATGCTGTCCGGGTCCCCGTTTCTGCTGACGGCAGAGAGGATCATCAACACGGCGAAGACGACGGCGGTACCCACGCACAGCGCCAGGATCACCCCGTAGGCGATCAGCGTGGCCGCCGCTGTGCGGCGCAATATGGCCGAGCATGCCACACCCAGCACGGCCAGCAGGAACCCGATCAGCATGAGGGCCAGAATGCCGCTCACGATCTGACTGAAGGCCACCCCGCCCAGCAGGTAGGCCACAGCCAGAATGGGTGCTGTGGCCACGATCAACAGCAGGACGAACGCACTGGAGGCAAGCACCTTGCCGAAGAAGATCCCGAAGGGGCCGATCAGGGTCACCTGCAGGGGTATGAGGGTCTGACGGTCCCGTTCCCCGGTGATGGCCCCGGCGCTGATACCGGGCACCACGAACAGCAGCAACACCAGCTCGAGGATCAGCACCCACTCGAACACCGACCGGCCGACGTTCTGGCGGGCGATGCCGAACTCGCCGTTGAACGACGTGGTCTCACCGGTGTAGGTGATGAAGGCGACACCGAGCGCCAACAGCAGAAAGATCGTCATGACCACCATCGACCGTGCGGTGCGGGACCGCTGCCGCAGCTCCCGGTCGAGCACCGGCCGTACGTCGATGAGCGCGTCCAGTACCGTCCCTGCCCGATTCCCTGCCCGATTCATTGCACGATCCCCTGGGTGATCTGGAGGAAGAGATCCTCGAGATTCTTGTCGACCGTTGTGAACTCGAGCACGGCTCGGTCGTCGTCGACGATCAACTTGCGGAGGAGCGCCTGCTGCTCGTCGTCGCCGGCGATCGGGAACTCCTCGATCGTTCCGTCGCCGAAACGAACCCGAACCGAGCGGCCAACACCGAGCTGGGCCAGAATCCGGCCCGGTGGTCCGGACGCCAGGAGCTGCCCGGCCTCGATCACACCGATGGCATCACACATCTGTTGCAGCTCGGCCAGGATGTGCGACGAGATGACGATCGACTTGCCCATGCTCTGAAGCTGGAGCAGGAGTTCCCGCAGTTCGATCCGGGCTCGGGGGTCGAGGCCGGAGGCTGGTTCGTCGAGGATCAACAACTCGGGATCGTGGACCAGCGCCCTGGCCAGGGAGAGCCGCTGCTTCATGCCCCGCGACAGCTCGTCGACGATGGTGTCGCGCTTGACGTCGAGATCGACCAGCTCCAGCAGGCCGTCGACGAGCGACGCCCACTCCGACCGCTCGATGTGATAGGTGGCGGCGTGGAACTCCAGGTACTCCTTGACGGTCAGGTTCTCGTAGACACCCATGACGTCGGGCATGTAGCCCATCCGTCGCCGCACCGCCTCCGGTTCCGCCACCGGGCTGAACCCGCAGACGCGGGCCCAACCGGCGGTCGGTGTGAGCAGGGTGGCCAGGATGAGGAACGCCGTCGACTTGCCGGCGCCGTTCGGGCCGATGATGCCGAAGATCGAGCCTCTCGGGATGTCGAGGTCGACGTTGTCGAGCGCCTTGAGTCGCCCGTAGTGCTTCGTGAGACCCCGGGCCTCGATGATGAGGTCGTCGCGGGGTTCGCCGGGTTCGAGGAGTTCCACCTCAGTGCCCGGTGACGGTGGCGCGAGTGCTCCCAGATCGATGGGAGGACGAGGCGGCGGTAGCGACGGCCCGGTCGGTGGCGGAGGTGCCGGCTGATCGCCGTTGGTCGGGAAGGTCGGTTCGCTCAAGGTCAGGTCCCTCCCTCGTCGCTGCCGTCCGCCGCAGCAGGCAAGACGATCGCCTCGGCCAACTCGTCGGCTGATGCCGTACGGATCGACGGGGTGCTGAACGGGCCGTCGACCAGCGCCCGGATGTAGACCGAACCGCCGTCGACGGCCGACGCCGGCACGCTGACCAGCACCACGCCGGGAGCGGCGGAACCGACCTGTGCGTCGACCCAGGTCTCGCCGTTCCACAGGTCGACCGCCGAGACGTCGCCTGGGACCTCGAGAGCCAGCGACTCCAAGTCGGCGCCGGGAGGCAGGCTGTAGGAGATCGTCTGCACGTCGCCATCCATCTGACGCCGGCGTTGCTCGGCCATCATCCCGCCGCCGATGTCGCCGGACCAGCGCCAGTCGATTATCCGGCTGCGAACGGTGGCCGGACCGATCGAATCGCCGGTGGCGAGCTGGCTGATCGGATACGACGACACGAATCCGGTGCGTCCCCGGGTTACGGCGGATCCGCCAAGCGTCGACAGCGGCGCCTCGGCGTCTCTGGTCCAGCCGATGACCGTGATCTGACCGGTCCGGCTCTCGAGCCCGGCCGTGGCCATCCACCGGTTCAGTGCGGCCGGGCTGGCTGCGCTGTCGCGCCCGCCCTGGCGTGACAACTGCATCTGCACCGGGTTCTCCCACATGGGTGGAGCGGAGATGTCGTCGAGCCGGAAGTCGGTCGATCCGCCTGCCGGAACGTCGTCGATCGTGGCCAGTCGGTTCCCGGAGAAGACCGACACGTTGGACAGCGGGTGGTCGGTCAGGTTGGTGACCGTGCCCTCGACGCTCGAGCCCTCGACCGACAGCTCGACGTCCCACGGTTGCCCACGGGAGCGCTCGGAAGCCGTACCAAGCACGACGACACCGGCCGGCGGGACATCAGCGCCGACCCGGGTGCCCTGCACGGTCGGGGACGCGAAGCCGGCCTGCTGGAATCGCCAGTCCCACGGGCTGAACCCGTTGCTGCTCGCCGACCACCCGTCGGCCAACTCGACGCCGGTGAACCCGCCTCGAGACGACGACACCATGTAGTCGCTGATGGTGCGGGTCGCAGTGCCCGAGCCGCCGATGACGGTGACGTGCGATCCGGTCGTTCCCTGCCGGAAGAACTGGCCGGAGCCCCAGATGGCCACGCTGACCAGCGCGGCCAGTCCGGGGATGGCGAGCCACATGAGCGGCTCACGCCGCGACCGGGAGAGGAAGAACCACAACACCGGCCCGACCAGAGCGATGTAGACGAGTAGTACGGCGACGAACGGCCCGATCGGGCGGGTGGTGAAGCCGGCGTCGATCGACAGATCGGTGAGGACCTCTCCTGGGTCGACGAAGACCTCCTGCTCGACGTTGGACGAGAACCGGGGCTGGATCAACCCGTCGAAACGGCCGGCGCTCAGCGTGTCACCTGTGGCGTAGACGGTGCCGGAACCAAGCCAGGCCCGACCTTCGACGCCTGCGCTCGACCCCGGTTCCGGTTTGAACGCCACGCCGGTTGCTGCCAGTGTCTCTCCGATGACGCCTGACTCCAGTTCGGCGACCGAACCGTCGACATAGAGGTTGCCGCCGGAGGAAACCCAGCCGAAGAGCGCAGCCCGCTGGGGTTCGCTGAGATTCACCACATCGACGATCGTGGCGATCACGGCGCTGGCCGCGTTGAGCGTCGCCGTCCCGTGGTCGAGGAGCGCCGGATCGAAGGGTACCAGTCGAGCCTGGCCCTGACCGACGACCATCTCGGCCCGTTCGGGTAATCCCGGCACCATCAGCGACGGCATCACGGCGACCGGCTCGACGTCGCCGACCTGTTGCAGGCCGACGACCGGACGCCTCGTCTGGCCGTCGCTCGTTTCGACCCGCACCGACGGAGGACCACTCCAGGCGGACACGGTGACCGGGACGGGAAACGTCTTGGCGCTGCCGCCCGGGACCTCGATGTCGACGGTGGCGACGGTGATGCCCTCCCCTTCGACCAGCACCTGGATCGACCCGGTCACGGCCTGGTCCGCCGCCACCGTCACCAGTAGGACCGTCTCGGTGCCGGGACGGAAGAAGGAGCCGACGGGCGTTGCGACCTCAACGGCCGTGTCGGCTGCGGCCGCAGTGGTCATCAACACCGTGAACGCGGTCAGGACCGACACCACGATCGCCAGGAACCGTCCGGCCGATCGGATGCTTGCGTCCCTCATCATTGCACGATCCTAGGGGGTCGCACAGCGGTCTTTCGGTCAGGGAGCGACAATTGGGGCACGTTCGGTCCCAGCGCGATGCCGCTCCGCATCGAACGCGTCGAGGGCGCCGAAACCCGGCAGCCTAATCGTCCCAGGCGACATACAACCGTTCCGGGCCGCGGAAGGTGATGTTGGGGAAATAGTCGAATGTCTGATCCTCGAGTATTCGAAGCGACGGGATGCGCTGGGACACGATTTCGGTGACGATCTGGGTTTCCACCTTGGCCAGCTTCGCTCCCAGACAGTAGTGGACGCCCTTGCCGAACGAGATGTGACGGTTGGCGTTGGGGCGCCGGATGTCGAACCGATCGGGATCGGACCACACATCGTCCTGCCGGTTGGCCGACGCGAAGTTGAGGAAGATCGGTGTCCCGGCGGGCACCTGGAATCCGCCGAGCTCGGTCTCGGTCGTGGTGAGCCGCCGCCAGGAGATCTGGCTCGAGTTGAACCGTAGAACCTCTTCGACGGCATTGGGGATCAGCTCGGGATCGGCCCCGACGGCCGCCCAGTCGTCGCGGCGGGGCAACAGACACTGCAACGTATTGCAGATGAGGGCCGTGACCGCCTCGTGACCGGCGAACGACAGCCCGTAGATGATCGATTCCACCTCCCGGTAGGTCAGGTCCTCCGGGTGGTCTTCATGCGCCGTGATCAGCTCGGACGCCAGATCATCACCTCGATTCGCCCGTTTCTCCGCCGTGAAGTGGCGGCAGTACCGCCAGTAGGCCAACATGTGCTCGGCGATCTCCGCCTGCTCGGCCGGGGTCGGGCGACCCCAGGAGAAGGCTTTGCGATCCCCGCACCAACCCTTGAGCAGCTCATCGTCAGACGGCGGGAACCCGATGAACCGGAAAACGGTCTCACCGGGCAGCGGAAAGGCCAACGCGTCGACGAACTCGGCCGGTGAACCGCCGGCCAGCATTGCGTCGATCAGTTCGTGGGTTCGGCTCCGGATGTAGGGTTCGAGCGTCTTCAGCCGGCGGTTGGAGAATCCCTGACGGGTGTGGACCCGGATCTTGCCGTGGTCGGGTTCGGGCCGGTTCGACATGACGGCCACGGGATCGAAGTCGGGGGCCGACAGGATCTCATGCGCCTCGGGCGCGAGTGGGAAAACCGGATCCTGCACGTTGACCGAGGCGTACGTCTCGTGGTCGGTGAAGACCGCTTCGAGATCCTCCATCCTGGTCACCACCAGATGGCCGAGCTCCTCGGCGTAGAACACGGGATGTTCGGCGCTCAGCTCGGCGGCGATGGGATAGGGGTCGGCCAGGTAGTCGGCGTTGAGCGGGCTCCAGGAACGGTCGACGGGGCACCCCGAAGGTGGAGGCGGCGGGGCCGGGCGCTCCTGGTGATAATCGTGCTCGCTCATCACGCCCAGTTTCCCATGTTCCGCACAACCGGCAAAGCGAGGCGGACCCCTCACGGGCTCCAGCCGGTGGTCTCCAGTCGCTCCAGCAGGAATGGGGCGTTCACGCGGCCACGCTACCCGGACGGGTTGTCAGGGGGCAAGCGAACCACCATCGACTCCCCGCCGCAGGCGGACATGGCCTACAGTACGGGGGTCCATCTCTCCCCGAAGACGAGAGAGCAGCGATCCAACCGGAAGGATGGTCCGGCATGATCTCGGCCGAAGACAACCGTCTACTGACCGAATCCGGGCCGGGGACGCCCGGGGGCCGACTGCTGCGTTCCTACTGGCAGCCGGCCGCGCTGACCGAGGAACTCGACCGGGTCGAGTCCGACACCGGACGAGCGATCGTGCCGGTTCGGCTGTTGGGTGAGGATCTCGTGCTCTACCGGCAGCCTCCTGATCCGGCGGCCGGCGCGACGGATGAGAGCCCGGTCCATGGGCTACTCGACCGGGCCTGCGCTCACCGCAGAGCCGACTTGACCTTCGGCCGGCTGGAGGACGGAGGCCTCCGCTGCCCGTTCCACGGGTGGCTGTTCGATCACACGGGACGCTGCCTCGAAACACCGGCCGAACCCGAGGGCAGTACCTTCTGCACCCGGGTCAGCCAGCTCGCGTACCCCGTTGTCGAACGCAACGGCATCGTCTGGGCCTGGCTCGGTGACGCCGACCCGCCTCCGTTACCCGGGATCGATGCCCTGAGCGCTCCATCCGGGCAGGTCTTCGCCTTCAAGGGTCTCTGGGACTGCAATTGGTTGCAGGCCCACGAGGTCGGCATCGACCCGAGCCACGCCTCGTTCCTCCACCGTTTCCTCGGTGATGTCGAGGAGGACTACGGCCTGCAGTTTCGGGCCACCATCGGGGGCACCGGCGTTCCCACCACGGTCCTCATGCGGGAGGTTCCGAGCCCAGAAATCTCCGTCGAGTCGACCAAGTACGGGTTCCGGCTCGTAACCCTGCGGGACTATGCGCTCGACACCGACCGGCCGTTCACCCACGTCCGCGTCACCAACTGCCTGTTTCCCAACGCCATCACCATTCCCATGAGCCCCGAGATCACCATCACGCAGTGGCACGTTCCAATCGACGACTACTCCTGCTACTGGTATTCGATGTTCGTGAGCTACGGCGATCCGGTCGACGCCGAACGCATGCGAGCCCAACGCATCGACGCCGTCGACCTACCCGACTACCGGCCCCGCACCAACCGGAGGAACAACTGGAATCACGATCCGGTCGAGCAGGCCGCCACCACCTACACCGGCCTGGGGCTCGACATCAACGTGCACGACCAGTGGGCGGTCGAGTCGCCCGGCGCCGTCCACGACCGCACGAAGGAGCACCTGAGCCCGTCCGATGTCGGGATCCGAACCCAACGGCGGATGATGCTGGCGGCGATGAACGATCCGTCACCCGAGACCCTGGTGGGAACCGCGGCACCCGCCGAGGTCACGGGCCCCGCCGCCATCGATGCGGTTGCCTACTGGCCCTCCCGATCCCGTCGACTCGAACCGGCCGAACTCGACGCCTGCTGGCGGGAAGACGAGCGCAAACGCCGAGCCGCCGCAGAGTGGGCCGCGGAGCCGAGCGACTGATGGCCGGCCGCAACGACGACCGACCGGCAACCGCCCGACCCGAGCACGGCGCGCTTCTCGTGGAACGAGCCGGCCTCGCCACCCGCGACCGAGCCGACAGGGTCAGCCATGTGGTGCACGAAATCGAGGGACGGGGTCTTCACAGTGTGCGCCTCGCCTTCGCCGACGTGCACGGCGTGCTGCGGGGCAAGACGCTGCGCGCCGACCTCGTGGCCGGCGCCTTCGGTGACGGTGTCGGGATCACCAGTGCGCTGCTGTTGAAGGACACGGGCCAGAACAACGTCTTCCCCGTGTGGGCGCCCGGAGGCGGCCTGGACCAACCGTGGTTCACCGGCGCCGGCGACATGATGATGCTGCCCGATCCCGGAACCTTCCGCGTGTTGCCCTGGGTCGAGGGAACCGGCTGGCTGCTGTGCGATCTCTTCACCCCCGACGGCGACGCGATCGACTACAGCACCCGTCATCTCTGCGCCGCCGCCGATCGGGAGTTGCGTTCGGCCGGCCACCGGATCATGGCGGGGCTGGAGATCGAGTTCCACCTCTTCCATCGGGCCACCGGATCCGTAACGGCCGGCGATCGAGCCGACACCGGCGGCCACAGCCTCTCCCCCATCCACCCCGGCTGGATGTATCTCGCCGAGAACCGGTTCGACACCATCGAACCAGTGCTCGAACTGCTCCGATCGAATCTGACGGCTCTCGGCCTCCCGCCCCGTTCACTGGAGATCGAGCTCGGCCCCGGCCAGGTCGAGATGACCTTCTCCCCGGCCGGGGCGGCGGACGTGGCCGACCAGGCCGTCCTCATTCGTTCCGCCGTGAATCAGGTCGCCGCCCGACATGGGCTGCTGGCCACGTTCATGAGCCGACCAAACGTGGTGGGCTCGTTCACGTCGGGCTGGCACCTCCACCAATCCCTGATCGACGACGACAGCGGCACCAACCTGTTCGCCCGGCCGGGCCGTGGCTCCGTCGACGAAACAGGCACCGAGTCGGTGTTGACGGACCGTGGGCGTCACTTCCTGGCCGGTTTGCTGGCCAATGCCGTCGAGTCCTGCCTGCTCACCACACCGACGGTGACCGGGTACAAGCGCTACCGCGCCGAATCGCTGGCCCCGCTGAGGGCATCGTGGGGATCGCAGAACCGGGGGGCGATGCTGCGGGTGATCGGCCACGCCGGCGATCCGGCCACTCGTATCGAGAATCGAGTCGGGGACTCCGCCGCCAATCCCTACCTGTACCTGGTCTCCCAGATCGTGAGCGGCCGGCTCGGGCTCGACGCCAAGGACGAACCTCCTCCGTCCGCCGACTCGCCGTACGGTGAGGAGGCAGGACCAATGCTTCCGACAGACCTCGGCCAGGCCATCGACCGTTTCGATGAGAGCGAGCCCTACCGGACGGCCCTGGGCGATCGGTTCGTCGACTATCTCGTCGGCATCAAACGAGCCGAGTGGACCCGCTTCCTGGCCTCGGTCACCGACTGGGAACACGACGAGTACTCCGAGCTCTTCTGAACTCGTCGCCCCTCGGCCAAGCCGCGGGACTTTGGGTACGAACCGTGCCGAGCCGGGGCCCCGGAGGTGGGGTCTCGACCCAAAGCAGAAGCCGACCGGCTCCGTTCGATCAGGGCACGGGTTCGGGCGCGTTTTCGGCGGGGTCGTCTTCATCCACGCTTCCGCCGACAACCGGATCGACCACCTTGCGACGACTCAACCGGTTGGTGATCGCGCCCACGACCCCCTGACGGAAGCTCAGGAACAGGATCACGGTGACCGTGCCGTACAGCACCTCCCGGAGCTGGGCGTAGTCGATGAGGAGCTCATCGAGCACGGTGAAGACCGCGGCACCCAGTATCGGTCCGATGAGCGAGCCGATGCCACCGAAGGCCAGCATCACCAGTACCCGAACGTCGACGCTGCCGAACGCGTAGGTGGTGTCGCCGATGAATCCCCGGTAGTGCGCGAAGCAGGCACCGGCCAGTCCGAGCATGATCGACCCGATGATGCCGGCGATGATCCGATAGCGGGCCACGTCGACTCCGGCAAGCTCGGCGGCCACCTCGTCGTCGCGTAAGGCCCGGAAGGCCAGGCCGATATGGGACCGCTGGATCCACCGGTAGATGATCAGATATGTGGCGACCAGGGCGAGGAAGACATAGTAGGGTGCGATCTGCCCGCCGATGATGCTGTCGCCGCCGGCCGAGATCGGCAGTCCGTTCTCCCCACCGGTCAGATCCCGGCTGCCGAGCACGAAGTTCTCGTACGACAGCGAGAAGGCCAGCGTGACGATGCCGGTGAAGATCGTGTCGAGCGACCGGCTGACCGCCACCCAGCTCAGCACCCCGCCGAACGCGCCGGCCAGCAGAGCGGCGCCGATCATCGTCATCACAAAGGGAATCCCGTACCGGTCGCTGACGATGGCCGAGCCGAAACCGCCGATACCGGCCAGCGCACCGCTGCACAGGAAGAGCTGACCGGTGCTGCCGAAGATCAGGTTGAAGGCGATGGTGTATGCGGCGAACAGCAGGCCGGTGGTGATGACCAGCATCATCGACCGGGAGTCGAGGAACGGGATCGGCACCAATGCCAGCAATGCGACGATGACGGCGATGGGCAGGTAGGCCCGCACCGTGCCGCCGGCGCTGAATGCGGCCGCCATCAGCCGGTCCCCAGGATGCCCTGCGGGCGAAACAGGATCGTCACCGCGGCCGCGACGACGAGAATGATGCTGCTCACGAAGGTACCGATGTAGAAGGCGGACATCGTGTTGACGATTCCAAGCAGGATCCCGGCGAGGAAGGCTCCGGACACGCTGCCCAGGCCGCCGACCACGGCCACGATGAGGGCGAAGATGGTGAGGCTGACCCCCGCGGTCGAGACGACGGGGCTGGTCATGGCCTGGGTGATGGCGACGATGCCGGCCAGGACGCCGCTGAGGCCGAAGATCACCGTCCGCACGACCGACGGGTTGATGCCGCAGAGCCGGGCTCCCTCCTCGTCCTGGATCACCGAACGGGTGGCCCGGCAGAAGGTCGTGTATCGGAAGAATCCAACCAGGATCAGCCCGACGGCGATGGCGGCGCCGGACGCCACGATCGAGCCGCGGCGGATCTTGAGACCCCCGATGGTGAAGGGGTCGCCGGCGATTCGCAGGTTCAGGGCCTCGATCGGATACCGCCACTCGAGGATGCCGTCGATGATGAACCCGACTCCGAGCATCAGCAGCAGTCCGAGGAGAATCCGGGCCTCGCCCCGCTGCCGGTAGACGGGCTGCATCAGGGTGCGGTCGAGCACGATGCCGAGCAGGCCGATCCCGAGCACGCCGATGGCGGCGGCGGCCACGGTCGGCAGGCCGTTGTCGATGAGTCGGGCGGTGAGGATGGCGGCCAGCACCGCCATCTGCCCATGGGCCAGGTTCACGACACCGCCGAGGCCGTAGACGAGCGTGAGCCCGACACCGAGGATGGCGAACTGTAGGCCCAGGACAACTCCGTCGACCAGTACCGCCGTCATGGCCCCACCGGTTTCGACCCCACCGATTTCGTCATGTGCATGCTTCCCTGTCCTTCATCGCCGACCGTCCCGTCGTCACACACCGAGGTAGGCCTGACGAACGCCGGGATCCTGCGCCAGCTCCTCCGAGGTTCCGGTGAGGGTGATCCGGCCGTGATCGAGCACGTAGCCCCGGTCGGCAAGATCCAGGGCCAACGGAACCTGCTGTTCGGCCACCAGGATCGTCAGTCCGTCACTCCGCAAATCGGCGAGAGCCGTGTAGGCCTCCTGGGCCAGGAGCGGTGAGAGCCCGGTCGTCGGTTCGTCGAGCACGAGCAGCGACGGCGACGACATCAACGCACGGCCGACGGCCAACATCTGCTGTTCACCACCGCTCAACGTTCCGGCGTGTTGACCGGCTCGCTCCTTCAACCGGGGAAAGGTGCTGTAGACCAGATCGAGACGGGCGGTATCGGGGCGTTTCGGGAAGGAACCGAGATACAGGTTCTCCTGGACCGCCATGTGCGGAAAGAGATGGCGTTCGGCGGGCACATAGACCAGTCCGCCCCGGACCACCGTGTGGGCTTTCATGTCGGTGAGATCAGCGCCGTCGAACCGTACGGCCCCGGCCGACGAGTCGACCAGCCGACAGATCGACTTGAGCATCGTGCTCTTCCCGGCACCGTTCGATCCGATGACGGTCACCACCTCACCGCGGCCAACCGTGAGGTTCACATCGTGAATCACATCCTCGCCCAGATACCCGGCGCACAGTCCCGACACCTCGAGCAGGACATCGGCAACAGCACCTCCGTCAGCCATCGCCGCCACCTTCACGAACCGCCGTGCCGAGATAGGCCTTGACGACTTCGGCGTTGGTCATGACCTCGGCCGGTGCGCCATCGGCCAGCAACCGGCCGAAGTTCAACACCACCACCCGCTCGGCCAGACTCATCACCGCCTTCATCACGTGCTCCACCCAGATCACGGTCAGACCCCGACGATCACGGGCGGTGCGGACCATGTCGATGGACGCCTCGAGCTCGGTGTCATTGAGGCCCGCCATGACCTCGTCGAGTAGAAGGAGTCTGGGCCGACCCGAAAGCGCTCGGGCGAGTTCGAGAAAGCGCTTCTGGTGAAGGTTCAGACCGGCGACCGGCAGGTCGGCGTAGGCGGCCAGCCCGACGAAGCCGAGCGCCTCGTCGGCCATTTCCCTCGCTTCGTCCTCGCTCGGACGATCGGTCGATCCGAAGCTGGCCCCCACCATGACGTTGTCGCGGGCGGTCATCGACTCGAACACCCGGGGGTGCTGGAGCGCCATCGATATTCCCCGGTGACGGGCGACATGAGTCGGCAGCTTGACGATCTCCTCGCCGTTGAACCGGATACTGCCCCTGGTGGCCGGCTGGAGACCGCTGATCGCCTTGAGAAGGGTGCTCTTGCCGGCCCCGTTGGGGCCGACGAGGGCCACGATCTCGCCCTCGTCGACCCGCAGGTCGACACCGTCGACCGCCGGAAGTCCGCCAAAGTGTTTCTCGACGCCGGTTATCTCAAGAACCGGGGCCATTGCCGTCCATGGTCACGATGGCCACGTCGCAGCCGGTGCTTACGATGCGGGCTCGTAGGGCGGGATCGGATCCGATGTGAACAGCTCCTCCACCCACCAATCGCCGGCTCCGTTCAAACCTTCCGGCGCGGGACCTGCGGTCACGGTGACCAGCACGAGCTGGGCTTCGGCGAGCTCCCCCCACTCGGTCCAGGCCAGCGGGTAGGCCATGCCGGGCGAGTCGTAGCTCTGACCGTGGAGGTACTCGGCCATGGCGGCGGGATCGTCGCCGGCGTTGGCCACGGCATCGGCCACAGCGTTGACCACCCCATACATGGCAACGGCGTCGTCCTCCATGAACCCGAGGCCGGTCTCGGCCACGTAGCGGGTGGCGAGTTCGGCGTAGTCGTCGCTGAAGTAGTCGGCGCAGCTGTGGTCGGCATAGCGACCGATGGCGGTGTCACCGGCCGCTTCAAGCACGGCGGTCAGTGACGAGCCCGGTCCGGCGACGTTCACGTCGAGGCCGAGGTCGGCGGCCTGGGCCAGAATCGGGCCCGAGCCCGGCGGATGGCCCGTGGCGATCAGCAGCTCGGGACCGAACTCATCCAGGCTCCGCAGATACGTGGTGAAGTCGGTTTCGGGAACCGGGGCGATCTCGGTCTGGAGCTCGATGCCGGCTTCGCCGAACACACCCTCGGCTGCGGTCTTGAACGACTGGCCCCACGCGTAGTCGGCGATGATCTGCCCGACCTTGGTGAACCCCTGGTCCTGGGCGTACTGGCCCCACGGAATGGCGTTCATCGGACCGGCCGGGAGGCAGGTGCGGAACGTGTAGCGGCTCGACTGGGTCAGCAGCGCATCGGAACCGGCCTTGGAGAAGAACAGCGGAACCTGAGCCTCCTCGGCGAGGCCGGCGGTGGCGGCGCCGACGCCGCTCGAAATCGTGCCGGCGACGGCCACGACGCCCTCTTCGAGCAGACGCTCGTACTGGACCACCGCTTCCTCGGCGTCGGACTGGTCGTCGGCCGAGATGATCTCGATCATACGCCCGTCGACACCGCCGGCGGCGTTGATGTCGTCGGCCGCCATCTTCATACCGGCCTCGACGTGCAGACCCCACGAGGCGAACGGACCCGTCAGCGAGGTCAGCGCACCGATCTTGATCGGCTCGCCGGAGGCCTCATCCATGGCTTCGTCGGCCGTGTCGTCGGTTGTCTCCTCGGTCTCGTCGGCCACGGTGTCCGCTGTTGTCTCATCGGTCGACTCGGCCGTGTCGTCGGTCGTGTCCGTGGCGTCGTCGGACTCGTCGGACCCACAGGCCGCAGCCAGCAATGCGAGGGCAGCCACCAAGGCAACCCAGACCGAACCTCTCCCTGGTTTCATGATCGTTCCTTTGCCGTTGTTCGTTCGCCGTGACGTGGATGCCCGGCAAGTCCGCCCCCAAGCGTAGACGAGAATGCCGACGCGGGGGCGGCTGTTGCATTCCGTCGCGGAAATGTTTCCAACGTCGACTCCCGAGAGTCGCGGGCTCCAGATCACCGAACCGATCCCGGCGATCGTCGGGTTCAGCATCTGCGACCGGTTGAAGATCGCACAACCAGCTCGGGTGTGAGAACCACGTTGCCGGCCGACTGATCGCCTTCTCCGTCGATGTGTGACACAACCATCCCTGCGGCCATTCGCCCGAGGTCGTAGCCGGGCAACCGCACCGTGGTGAGTGCCGGGGTGAGCATGTCGGACAGCGGAACGTCGTTGAAACCCACAATCGACACATCTCGGGGACAGCCGATCCCGACCCGACGAAGCGCGTCGATGACACCGATCGCGATGCTGTCGTTGTGAGCGAAAATGGCGGTGGGTCGGGGCTCCGGCAGGCGGAGATATTCCGCGGCCAAGACCCGGCCGGCCTCGATGGTCGGGAGTCGGGCCGCGGCCTGCAGGTCGACACACTCGGCGGCGACCGACGCAGCGGCGTCACGAAATCCGATGGCCCGGCCCTCGAACGACCAGATGTCCTCCGGGCCCATGAGCTGGGCCAGACGGGTGTGGCCCAGAGATATCAGATGTTCCGCGGCCATACGACCACCAGCGGTGTCGTCGTGCGCGACCGCGGGAATGCCGCTGCCCGGGAGCTGGCGAACCGCGAGCACGGTCGGGACCTCGGCCGCCACATTCTTCAGGAGGGTACGATCTCGGTATCGACCGGCCGTGGTGATGATCCCGTCCACCCGTTGTGACAGCATCTTGTCGCATATCACGGCCAACTCGTCGGACGAGTCACCGTTCTCGGTCATGATCGGCAACAACCCCCGGCCGCCCAGACCATGAGCGATGCCGCGGATGACCGGACCGATGAACGGGTTGTTGAGATCGGCAACGATCACGCCGATGATGCCGCTGCGTCCCCGGCGGAGCGCCGAGGCCTGCAGGTTGGCCCGATAGCCGAGCTGGACGGCTGCCTCCGTCACCCGCCGTCGGGTATCGGAGTTGACAAGCGAACGGCGATCAGGGCTCAGCGCCCGAGATGCAGTTGAGATGTTGACCCCGGCGTGTGCGGCTACGTGTTTCAGGGTTACTCGGGACATCGACCGCGACCTCCGCTCCTTCGAGCTGCGGCCCGTTGACGGACGGTGTGTTGACTCCAATCAACCCGCAATGGGTTGTACCTCCGTGGCATTTTTTGAAGCTTCGGCCGGCTGCGCTGCAAACCAGCCACCCGCTCATCGGGGCGGCGCGATTTTGACCGCACGGACGAAACGCACAATATCTTGCGACTACGATACAAACGATTGCATGACGTTTCGTTCCTCGTATCGGTCAGCCAAGCCGGTGACAGTGAATGATCCTGCACCGAGAAAGGAATGCCTGTGTCTGAAGCTTCTGCCAACGAGGTCGGCACCCAGAAGGTCGGCTGGATCGGAATTGGGCGCATGGGTTTCGCCATCGCACAGCGGCTGCTCGAAGCGGGGGTTGATCTGGCCGTCTACAACCGGACCCGATCCAAGGCCGAACCCCTTGGTGACCTGGGAGCCACCGTGGTCGACC
>JBFHEP010000038.1:0-18523 GCA_041584095.1 Acidimicrobiales bacterium
ATGGAGCTGCGATGGCCGAGCCACGAGCTGCTGCCCTACTACGTGGCCGCCCTCGAGCGAGGCTGGTCGCCGTCGTCGAGTCGTCCCGACGAGCGCCGCAAACAGATCGAGGCGATCGCGTCCGATCCCGACGGCTTTCTGGCCAACGACATCAACCTCGACGGCACCGCCCCGCCCATCGAGCTCCCCGATGGCACGACCGTTCCCCGCATCCCCGGCTACCGCAAGTGGATCTGGGACGGCGAGTTCTGCGGTGGGATCAGCTTCCGATGGGTTGCCGACGGCGTCGAGAGCCTTCCACCCTACGTGCTCGGCCACATCGGCTACGGAGTCGTCGACTGGAAACGCCGCCGCGGTTACGCCACCCGTGCACTGCGGATGATTCTTCCCGAGGTCAGAGCCCGCGGCCTCGACTATGTGGAACTCACCGCCAACGAGGAGAACGTGGCGTCGTGCAAAGTGATCGAGGCTGCCGGCGGAAAGCTCTACGAACGGTTCACGATGCCCGATCACCAGGGTGGCGGACCGGGCCGGCGGTATCGCATCGATCTCACCGCGATCGAGCCTGCCCCGGCCCACCCGACGACGCAAGCTAGGCTGCAACCATGATTCGCATCGCCCTTCGTGTCATCATCAACGCAGCGGCGCTCTGGGTGGCGGCCCGCTTCATCGACGGAGTCACGCTTACCGAGGACGTCGGATCGATTCTGTTCGTGGCCATCGTCTTCGGCTTGATCAACGCCTTCATCCGTCCGGTGGTACTGGTCCTGACGTTCCCTGCGCTCCTGCTCACGCTCGGCTTGTTCACCCTCGTCATCAATGCGGCGATGCTGGGCGCCACGGCCTGGCTGACCGACAGCCTCGCCATTGACGGGTTCGTGCCGGCGTTCCTCGGTGCGCTGGTCATCACGCTGGTCAGCTGGGCACTGTCGAGCATCCTCATCAACGAAAACGAACGGTAAAGCCCCGATCGTGTCGATTCCGGTCTGAGATGCCGGGCGTACGGCGAGGGATCAGGAGGTGAAGGCGGCGGTGTCGTCGTCCGGCCCGGTCTCGCCGGTCGACGGGATGATGTACACCTCGGCTCCCTGCAGAACGGCGCTGCGGATGATCGCGTCGTTGAGCCTGGCCTGCACGAAGTTGCCGACCGGGGTCAGCGAAAGATCGGTGGGGCCGGCTCCGACCCACAGGCGGCGCTGATCGCTCGGGTCATCGTGGATGAGCACCCGCTCAGCGGCCCCGTCGGCCAGGGCGCGGATCGTGTCCTCGACACCGTCGACCGCCGCCTCGTGAGTGCGCAGGAACCGGTGGTCGCGCAGCTGGGCGACGGTGGTGCGGGCCACCGTGTCGGCCACGTGGCGGACGACCATATCGACGAGATCGTCCAGATCGTCCAGATCGTCAACCGATTCGGTGACCACCCGGCAGGTGACCGGCAACCGGGCCACGAGCGCCTCGGAAACCGATCCCGTCACGGCTTCGTCGCCGACCACCACCACCAGGCGAGCCGAGATGGCATCGCAGACCTCGGCCACGGCGTCGGCCAGGCCGTGCGCCGGCCCCGGTCCGGCGGGCTCGTCGGAGTGTATGGTCGTCTCGGCCCGATGATTGACGTCAAACGATGTGATGTCGGCGCCGTCGTCACCGACCGTGACGACGACATGGGCCACCCGCCGCTGGTCCCACTCGAGCAGCGGCGCGACATAGGGAAGGGTGTCGACGAACGCCAGATCATAGTGCGGCGGTTCGGCGGCGTGGTCGACGATCGTGGTGCCGTCGGCCGCGGCGATCACGCAATGGCCGGCGGTGTGCTGTGGAGCGGGGAGGCCAAGTCGGGCCTCGATGGCCCGGACGGCTTGTTCGGTGGCGCCCTGTTCGATGAGGTCGGGTCGAACCGCGGCCCAGGCATCGTGCGGCGAGTCCGTGGCGGCCAGGTACACCGAGGCAAACGGACCTTCGCTGCGATAGATCAATCGGAGCCGCTCAACGGCTCGAATCGGCGTCGACCCGTCACCGGACGCCGGCCCGGGGTCGACAGCGTTCTGGTCGGTGTTCAGTGACTGAGCCATCGGCCCTCCGTGCGTTCGGTAGTCCGGATCCTGGCGATCACGGATCAGATGGGTTCAACCCTCCGTCTACCCTAGTCACCGGCCCTGAAACCTGGCGGGTTGGTCGCGGGGCCCAACTCGGTCACAAACGTCCGAAACGACTGGTTGGCCTCCGCGAACTCGCCGACCACCTTCACCTTGTCGGCGGCGCCCTCCAACGAGTGGCGCAGGACGGCCAACGGATCCTGCTGGTCGCCGACATACCCGAGAGCGAACGCCCCCTGCTGGTACCCCATCAACCGCAGCAGATCGTCATCGAGGGTGCGGGCGATCTCCGGTGGGCAAGCCAGGAATTGGTTCTCCTCCTGGCGTACCCAACCGACGGCGTAGGTGATGTTCACACCCTGGCGGGTTCCGTCGGAACGGTTGGCGCCGCCGGCGTGGAGCACTTTGCCCTCGTAGAACAGCACAGAGCCCCTCGGCATCTCGGCCTGGATCACCGGGACGCCCTCGGCCTCGGAATCGGGCTTGGCCGACGACCCAGGCCGGATGCGGGTCGCCCCGTTGTCGGCGGTGAAGTCGGTGAGTGCCCACATCGTGTTGCACTGCACGTGGTAGTCGTCGGGGAACGGAAAGAAGTCGAACGCCATCTGGTCGCGGTGGAGCTGTTGATCGGTTTCCCCCGGCTCGATCGTGATGACCTGGGTGAGGTGCAGTTGGAAGGTGGTGGCATGGCCCAGGAAATCACCGACGGTTTCGAGGACCGTCGGGTGCATGATCAGCCGGCGGGCGGTGGGGCAGCGGGCCACCAGGGCACCGGTCCGGCGCGTGTGAAAACCGTCGTAGTGGTCACGGCCGTGAGCGGACCGGCGGACGTGGGGCTCGACCTCGGCCGCCAGCTCATCCATCGTCCCGTCATCGACAAGGCGTTCGACGATGGCGTAGCCGTGCTCCCGGAGGTGGGCGCTCACAACGAGCGGGTCGGTGGCGGGGCTGAAGCGGGAAACGACCACGCCGACCAGAATGACACCCCCGTCATCGGCGAACCAAACCTCTACCCTTGGCCCCATGGAGCCACCGTGGCAGCGTCGCCTGGCCGTGAAGGTCACCAGGGACGCAGAACGCCACATCCGGGCCGGTCACCCCTGGGTGTTCGACCGGTCGATCGAGTCGGCCAAGCCCGGTGGGCCCGGAGATCTGGCGGTCATCTTCGACCACAACCGACGGTTCCTGGCCATCGGCCTCTACGACCCGACGTCGCCGCTGTCGATCCGGATCCTGCACACGGGAAAGCCGCGAACCATCGACGGTACCTGGTTGACCGAAACCATCAGCGCCGCCGTCGCCCGACGCCGTCCGCTCATCGAACTCGCAGCGATCGGAGACACTACCGCGTTCCGGCTGGTGCACGGCGAAAACGATGGTCTCGGGGGGCTTGTGATCGACCGCTATGGTTCGAACCTCGTCGTCAAGCTCTACACGGTGGCCTGGCTGCCGTGGCTCGACCATCTGGTGGAGGCGGCGTTGAGCGCAACATCCGGCGACGATTCGATACAGCGGGTGGTTTTGCGACTGAGCAGGCAGGTCGCGGCCCGTGGCCGCCGCCGCGATGGTGAGGTTCTCGTCGGCACCGTGCCCGACGGCCCGGTCACGTTCGCCGAAAACGGACTGTTGTTCCAGGCCGACATCGTCCGTGGCCACAAGACCGGACACTTCCTCGATCAGCGTGACAACCGTCGAATGATCCGGTCGCTGGCTGCCGGCCGCGACGTTCTGGATGTGTTCGCCTGCACCGGCGGCTTCTCGGTCCACGCTGCGGCCGGGGGAGCGGCGGCGGTAACGTCGGTCGACGCCAGCCGACCCGCCCTCGCCGCGGCACGGGCGAACATGGCGCTCAACGCGACCTCCGTCGAAACACCCCACCGGACTCTGGCCGGCGATGCTTTCGCCGTCATGGCCGACCTCGCCGGTGACGGCGCCGCCTTCGGTCTGATCATCGTCGATCCGCCTGCGTTCGCCCAACGCAAGTCGCAGGTCGCCGGCGCCCTGTCGGCCTACGAACGTCTCGCCTCACTCGCCGGGCGGCTCAGCGCCCCCGGCGGTCTGATCCTGCAGGCGTCATGTTCGGCTCGCATCGACGCCGATCAGTTGGCCGACGCCGTCGGTGCGGGTCTACGGCACGCTGGACGGACATGGAACGAGATCCGCCGCACGGGACAGCCCATCGACCACCCGGTTTCGTTCGCCCAGGGTCGATATTTGAAGGCGGTGCTCGTCGAAACGGCCTGACACCCCTCCTGCGGTAGTGTTTCGCCATGGCCCCACACCCCGCAGGCTACTCGGGCACGCCGCTGGCGAAGAAGCTGGGCATCAAGCCCGGACACACGGTTGCGGTACTCGATGAGCCCGACGGGTTCCGGGCGTGGTTGGAGCCCCACGAGGCCCGGTTGCGCAAATCGTTGGGTCGAGACCCCGATGTGGTGCTGGCGTTCGCCACGCGCCGGCTGGTCCTCGAACGGCGGATCGCAGCGGCGTCGGAGGTGATCTTTCCCGACGGCGCGCGGTGGGTGGCGTGGCCGAAGAAGTCGTCGAAGGTGGCGACCGATATCACCGAGGACGTCGTGCGTGAGCTTGCACTCCCCCTCGGTCTGGTGGACAACAAGGTTTGTGCGATCAGCGACGTCTGGTCGGGGTTGAGGCTGGTTTGGCGCCGGTCGGAGCGGTCACGGGACCGGGGGGCACCACCGGCGTGACGACCGACATGTGACGAAATCGTGAAAACGTCGTATTCTTTCATCTCGGATGTCTCCGAATGGAGACGTCGGCGGAGGGTCGACACCCGCTGCCGGCACGAGGCGGCTGACGGAACGTGTGCTATGGAGATCGGATCGACTGACAACGACAGTGTGCACCGAGGTCTGTTCCTGACCGTTGCCGGCGTTGGCGATCGTGCAGTGTTCGCAGATCCCCGGGGAACGGCGAGCGATGTCGTGCGGGGCCTCGGCGGCTCCGAGGGTGATGACCTGGTCGTGCAACGCACAGGCAAAGCGCTCGTGCCGACTGCTGTGCTCGGCCTTTGCGACATCCGCTCCGGTGATGTCGTGACCCTCGACAGCGCGATGGTGGCGGAAGACTCGGAAGCGGCCATCGGAGCCGTCACGGTGTCGTTTCTCACCGGACCGAAACGGGGTGAACGCTTGATCCTGTCGCCCGGCACGAGCCGAATCGGCCGGGCCGCCGACAACGACATCCTCATCGTCGATCCCGGTGTATCCCGGTACCACGCCACCATCACCGTCGACAGCACCTCGGTCAGAGTGGCCGACGCCGGCTCGACCAACGGCGTGCTGGTCGGTGACGAACTGGTCGTCGAGCCGGTGGACTTGACCTCCGGCGACCACATACTGGTCGGCCAGACATGGTTTGCCGTCACGTTCGAGGCAGTCGAGGTGTCCGACCGGCCATGGGACGACGGTGAGGC
The DNA here is from genome assembly GCA_041584095.1 of Acidimicrobiales bacterium. Classification (GTDB taxonomy): domain Bacteria; phylum Actinomycetota; class Acidimicrobiia; order Acidimicrobiales; family SZUA-35; genus JAHELU01. The sequence goes on from JBFHEP010000038.1 coordinate 5,530, forward strand.
CGACGCCCGAAAAATCCTCGTCTCACCTGGATCCACCCCCTATCGCCCGTATGCGGGAGAACGAATCATCTTCCCGAGCCCGCCGGAACGCAGCCGGGGATGGCGCCGCAGCTCCAGCGACGGTTTCGAGGCCGCCGCCAACCTCTACGATCGTTCGCTCCAGTCGACCACGGCCACGCTGGTCAAGGAACTCGACGCCGAGTGGACGGCCCGGCTGGCGGAGGCACCCTCGATCGGTGAACTGGTCGACTCGTTGAACGACGACATCCACACGATTTGGCAGCGGGCGAATACCGATCCGCTGATCACACGCGTCGGCCTGGCCGCCCTTCCCAGCCGGATCACCTGCACCATGCCCGACGGTGGCGATTCCGAGCTCCGGGAGCGGGCGGCTCAAATCATCGCCCGCTACAACACCGTGGACGGCGTGCCCGTCGCCGTCGACTTCTCCTCGTCCAGCTGCGTGCTGGTCGCGGGTCACGAGCATCAGAGCCGGGAACTGGCCTATTCGCTGCTCGCCCAGTTGGTGTTGCAGCATCATCCGTACCGGCTGCGGGTCTGGTCGCTCATCAGTCCCGATCGGGCTGGAGATTGGGACTGGCTCAAATGGCTGCCCCACTGCGACGGTTTCACCGACGACGGTTCGTTCACCCAGCTCACCGCCGACCCCGATCAGTATGGACCGCTCGTCGAGCGCCTGGTGGCATCAGTGAACGGGGGTATCGGCCGAACCGGTCATTCCGGCTCCGATCCGCTCGACGGTCCGATGTCGGCGGTGTTGCTGATCGACGGTGACGCTCGGGTTCCCAACCCTGTGCAAGCCGCGATCGAATCGCTCGTCGGCGGCGACGTCGGCTCGAGTGTGACCGCCCTGGTGGTCGGACAATCCGATCCGGCCCACCAGCTCGAGCTACCCTTCGGCCGCGAAGGTGCGGTCGTGATCGTCGACCGTGAGTACGCCTCGTTGGAGACCGTCGTCGATCACAACGATCCCGTCAACCGTCCCGCGATCCTGGGCATCGATAACGAGCTCTACAACGCCGACGAGGTGGGTGACCTGGCGCGCCGACTCACCTGCCTCGAACCGTTGTCAGCCGCAGCGTCGGCCGAGGTCCGGACCGCCACGCCGTCGATGTTCTGGACCGAGGCCGGCCCGTCCGTGGGGGAGTCGAGGCTCGACGGCCTCGTCGGTGAAGACGACCTGTCGCTCGTGCTCGAGCAATGGAACATCGACCAACCGCCGGGGCGACTCGTGGCCCGGATCGGCCGCAACAAGACGGGCTCGGTGAACGTCGACATTCGTGAGCTTGGCCCACATGCACTCATTTCAGGTGATCTGGAAGGATTTCTTCCTGTCTGGGTCGCAGCGCTGGCGTGTCGATACAGCCCCGAACGGCTGAACTTCTATCTCATCGACTCGACCGGTGGCGCCGTCTTCCGCACCTGCCGTGAGTTGCCCCACACGATCGGCAACCTATCCGACACGTCCACCCTGGAGATCAAACCGGCGCTGGCGATGCTCTCGGCCGAACTCGATCGGCGGGAGGCGTTGCTGACCACGCACAACTGCAACTCGATCGAAGATCTGGAACGGCAGGGTGGATCCGACTCGTTTCCATACCTCGTCGTCTGCATCGATCGGGTCGAGGCACTGGGAGACCGTTCCGACGAAGCGGTCGTCACGCTCGATCCGGCGGCCGAGCTGTTGAGCCTGGCCGAACGGGGCCAGCAGCTGGGTATGCACCTGCTGTTGGGGTCGGCCGGTCCGGTCGACCAACGGCTCGGAGAGCGAATCGCGCTGCATATCAACAGCGCCCGCTACGGCCCGTCACATCTCACGGTCGGGCAGGCGCCGGTCGTGTCGTTCACCGCCACGTTGACCTCGCAACCCCCAGAGATCGTCGTCCGCTCGTTCCGGATCGACGACACGACCGAACTGAGTCGAGAGCTGTTGCCCGTCGTCGAGCTCGATGACCTGGAACGCGTGACGACATTGATCCGAAGTGCCCACGAGTTCTCCGGTGGTCCGTTGCCGTCAGGCTTGGGTTGAAGTTCCGGGTGTGAACCCCCCGGTCATCGGTCAGGTCTCGGGAGTTTCGGCCCTGGAAGGCGATAAGGCTCCCGCCACGAGTTCCATCGGATGGACCGTCGGCACGCCCGCAGCCGCCAAATGCATTGAGCAGCCCGGATTGGCGGATGCCACGACGTCGGCGAACGCCCGATCGATCGATTGGATCTTACGGTCGCGAATCAGACCCGCCAGCTCCGGTTCGGTGACCGAATAGGCTCCGCCGGCGCCGCAGCAGAGGCCATCGTCGTCGAGTTCGACGAGTCGACGCACGAACGGTCCGAGCACGATGCGGGTGGTCTCGTGGACTCGCTGCACATGACGGAGATGGCAAGGATCCTGAATAGCGACGGTGAGATCGAGGGGCTCGACCTTCGGCAGACGGTCGATGTGGGGAGCCAGCCATTCGCCGATGTCGAACACGTTGGCGGCGAACCGCTGTGCTTCGGCGGTTCCCAGCAGATGGCCGTAGTCCTTCATGGCGGCTCCGCATCCGGCCGAGTCGACCAGGATCGGGCGTTCGGTGCCGAGCGCGTCGACAGTCCGCTGCGCCAGGGCTCGAGCGTCGGAGGCGAGCCCGGCGTGGGTGTGGAGCGCCCCGCAACACGGCGCCAGTTCGTTCGTGGGGGTCACGCCGAACCCGGCCGCCTCGACCACCCGCTGTCCGGATCGGTGAACGTCCCGCTGCCATGCGTCCATGACACAGCCGGTGAACAGGTACACATCGGTGCCCGAAGCTTCCAACGGTTCCTGGTGCGACGGCAGCTCGCCCAGGCCCAGCCGGGCGGGGACGAGGTTGGCTCGTTGGGCAACCGCCAGGGCTCGGGTTCCGAGTTGGAGCAGCCGGGGATTCGAGAGCGGTTTGAACGCGAGGCGCTGCCAGAGGGGAGTGATCTTGTGGTGGTCGGCCAGGGTCTCCCTGGCCTGTTCCATGAGGTGTCCGTAGGGCACGGCGGACGGGCACGCCGGTTCACAGCCCCGGCACTGTACGCAGCTGGTGAACGATTCGATGACCTCGTCGGTGACCGGTGCGTCGTTGAGTTGCACCTCGCGCATCAGGGCGATCCGGCCCCGGGGTGATTTGGATTCCTCGCCGGTGACACGGAAGGTCGGGCAGAACGGGAGGCAGAGCCCGCACTGCACGCAGATGTTGAGATCATCCTCGTCGAGTTTGAGATCCATGATCAACGGCTCCGTTCCCGGCCCGGGTTCAGCCGGCCGGTCGGGTCGAACCGGGCCTTCACCCGTTGAGCGATCTCCAGTGCCGCGGGATCGAGTGTCCTGGCGGGCTGCGGTTCGGCCGCGTACACGGTGCCGACGCCGATCGATGCGATGTGGTGATCCAGGTCGAGTGACCTCAGCTCACGCGGTGTGAGCGACCATCGATGGCGTGGCAGGGCCGGCGGACCGTCGGTCTCGGTGAACGCACCGAAGGTCGTCAGCACGCCGGCTTCTGCCGCCACGTCGACCGGATGGCCTTCGAGCAGCACCCAGGTGGTGGTCCCGTTCCAGAACACGGCCGACGGGTGGAGGAGCGCGTCGAAGGTGTCGAACGGATCGGCGTCGTCGGAGCGGAACCACGTGGCGACCGCCGGCACGGGATTGGTTCGCAGGATGACCTCGGCCAGGAAGCCGAGGGTGCCGAGGGCGCCGGTCATCAGTCGGGGGAGGTCGAACCCGGTCACGTTCTTCACGGTTGGACCGCCGCCCGTGATGAGACGGCCCTCGGCGGAGACGTAGCGGACCTGCAGCACGCTCGTTCGCAACCGTCCCTTACCCAGGACCAGCGGATCGTTCTCCCCGACGGCCACCGCCCCGCCCACCGTTCCGCCCCGATCGGGAAGTGCGCACCGCTGGCCGGCCTCGGCGAGGGCGGCCGCGAGTTCGGCCACCGGCGTTCCGGCCCGCACGGTGACGGTCATCTCCTCCGGTGCGTAGGCGACGATGCCCGACGGGGCCCGCACCTCCCGGGGCGTCCCTTCGAGCGGCCCGCCCCGGTCCCACGCCGTGTGTGCCCCGACGACGGTGACCGGGTCGACGCCCTCGACTTCGGCGGCAAAGGTCTCGAGAATCGGATCGTCGATGGCCAGGCTGGCCGTCATCCCCACACCCCCGCCGGGATGCGCTTCAGCTGTTGGATGTCGGCACAGGAATGGCCGGTGGGGAGGACCTTGCCCGGGTTGGTCCGGCACATCGGATCGAAGGCTTGGCGGAGGCGGTTCTGGTGATCGAGGTCGTCGTCGGTGTACAGGCGGTCCATGAACTTCTGCTTTTCGATACCGATGCCGTGTTCGCCCGACAGGACCCCGCCGGCGTCGAGCGACGCGGTGATGATTTCGGCCCCGGCGGCGTGGACCCGGTCGAGCACGCCCGGTTGACGGGCGTCGAACAGCAGCAGCGGATGCAGGTTGCCGTCACCGGCGTGGAAGACGTTCATGACGATCAGGTCGTGCCGTTCGGCGATCTCATAAACCTGATCGAGCACTTCGGCCAGTTTGGCCCTCGGGACAACGGTGTCGTGGAGGTAGTAGTCGGGGGCGATCTGGGCAATGGCGCCGAACGCCGTCTTGCGGCCCTTCCACAGGAGCATTCGCTCCTGCTCGGACTGGGCGACCTTCACGTTGGTGGCATGGTTGGCCCGTCCGATCTCGGCGATGCGGTCGGCGTCGATGGCGATACCGCCGGGTAGTCCGTCGACCTCGGCGAGCAGCACTGCTGCGGCGTCGGTCGGGTAGCCGGCACCGACGAAGTTCTCGACGGCCTGGGTGATGCGCTGGTCCATGACCTCCATCGCCGCCGGAACGATCCCGGCCGCAACCACGTCGCTCACGGTCTGGGCCGCATTGTGTACGTCGGAGAACGACAGCAGCAGGGTTCGCACCGCCGGCGGGTTCTTGGTGATGGTGACGGCGATCTTCGTGGCGATGCCGATGGTGCCTTCGCTTCCGACGAAGACGCCTCGCAGGTCAAGGCCGGCCGGTTCGGCGTCGAGCCCACCCAGCATGGCCGTTCGACCCGAGGGGAGCACGACCTCCATCGCCTGGATGTGGGCGTTGGTCACCCCGTAGGCGAGGCAGTGGGGGCCGCCGGAGTTGTTGGCGACATTGCCGCCGATGGTGCAGACCTGTTGGGACGACGGATCGGGGGCGAAGTGGAAGCCGAGCGGCCGAAGATGCCTGGACAGGTCGAGGTTGATGACCCCGGGCTCCACCCAGGCCACCCGATTGTCGATGTCGACCGACAGGATCTCGTTCATCTTCGTCAGCGCGACAACGATCGGCCCTCCCATCGGGATGGCGCCACCGGCCAGGCCGGTGCCGGCGCCACGAGGAACGACGGCCCGGTCGTGGCGGGCGGCGATCTGCAGGATGGCCACGACCTCGTCGGTGGATATCGGATAGCACACGGGCCCCGCTCCGCCGCCGTCGAAGACCGAGGCATCGTGGCTGAGCAGCGACCGTTCGGCCCCGTCGAGATGAACCCGATCGGGCGCCAGCGCTTTGTTCAGATCGGCGGTCAGCGGATCGGCGGCATTGCGGTGGAATCGCTGCGCCGCCGTCTCGACGGCTTTGTCGGCCATCTTCCCGGCAACATCGCGAACCCGATCCAGCATGGGTACCAGTGTTGACGAAATCGGTGACGTGCACCACACCGAGATTCGCGCCCGCTCATGGAACCGGACCGTTGCCCACCGGTTCGACGGTTCGGATCGTCGCAACCGTGACGACCTCCTGAAGCCCCGTCGAGGACTCCAGCAGGAGCGCCCCGTCGTCGGTCACGTCGCGGGCGATACCTCGCGCCGATCCGTGCGGGATCCGGTGGACGGTCACCCGCCGGCCCAGTGAGGCGCACCGGCGGCGATAGCGCGCCACGAGCTCGCCACGTTCGTCGAGGCCGCCGGCCAGCGCCGCCAGCTCATCGACCGCAATCCCGAGAGCGTCGTCGCGCCGTTCGTTGTCGAGCGCCGCCGGCCATCCGAACCGAACCGTGACCACCGAATAGGAGACCCGCCCGGGCTCGAGAACGGTGTCGGCGTGAAGACCGATCGCTGTCGGCGTCTGCTCCGGTGGGGACGCCGGCCCGTCGATGATCCGGTCCGGCCACCACAACGTCGCCTCCCCGTGTGCCTTCTCCCCGTGCGCCTTCTCCCCGCTCGTCGCCAACCGGTCGATCGTGGCCGCTCCGGCCAGACCGGCGAGGAGCCAGGCCACATCGGCGGCTGACGGGAGCAGGTCGCGGGGCCGGAGAATCAGGCTGCAGGCGATGGCGTGGTCCTCCAGCCATTCGATGCCGCCGCGGCCTCGGGCTGCGATCTCCCGGTCGGCGACGACGATCGCGCCGTGCGGCGCCGATTCCTGGCGCACCCACTGATGGGCCAGCGTCGGGGCGGCCAGGGCGACCGCGGCCCGGCGGATCGGCGGTGATCCGCTCACGGTCCCGCCAGCCTCGGCTCCAACCGGTCGACGCGCCAGCGGCCGCCGGCGTCGCATCGCAGGTCCAGATGGCCGGCCGCCCAGTCGGGCCCCGGCAGGAGGGACGGCACGACGAGGGTCGCCACAGCGTTCGCCGTCCCCATCCCCGTCCCCGTCATCGACACCTCGGCGACCCGGATCTCGTTGGTGTCGACGCTGCGCAGGTCCCGCCTGACGCCCTCGAGGAGTTGCCCGAGGAAGTCGTCGAGTTCGCTCGGGTCGGCCAGGTCGTCCTGGATGCGGGAGGCCACGACCCGGTCGAGTCCGTTGTGCCGGGCAACCGCCAGTGCCGTGGCCCGGCCCCGGTCGCTGAGCAGGTCCCACAGCACCGTGTGCTCTCCCCACACGACGGCATGAACGAAGGACTCGGCCGCCGCCCGGGCTCCTGCCGGGCCCTCCTCCCCACTCACGGCCGAATCCACCCGTGTTCCTCCAGGAGATCACGAACTCGGACCCGCTGAGGACCGAACAGGCGGGCCTGCACCGCGTCGTCGAGTGATCGGTCGTAGGTTGCGGCGTCGTGAGATGCACGGTTCGCCGCGACGAGCGCCCTGACCGCGTGGTCGAGGATCCGATCCGGCAGCTCCATGAGAACCGAGACGAGGGTTTGGACCACGACCTGATGGTCGGCCGGGTCCATCCCGGTCAGGGCCCGGCACAGCCGATGCAGATCCCGCTCCACTCGAACATCCGGTGCCTGGGCCAGCGGCGCCAGCCGATCGCGCAGGAGCTGCGTTCGCTCGTCGTCATCGGCGACGACCAGCAGTTGGAGGACCGCCTCCTGGCGTGTGCGGTTGCCGAGTCGGCGGTCGATCGTCGCCAGCAGCTCGTCGACGGCCCGCCGCTGGGCGGTGTGCAGTCGCGGATCGAACACGGCCAGTGCGGCCTCACCGTGGTGGACCGCCCGGGCCAGGTCCAGGAAGCCGGTGTCCGGCGGACCGTGCTCAGCGTCGCACCCGGTCCGACTCAACGCCACCGCCATGCTGTGACGGGCGACGGCGTGCTGGAACGGGAAGGCGTTGACACTGAACACGGTGAGCGACCGTTCGATCGCCGCAACCGCCCTGGCGGCATCGCCGCGCTCGTCCCGTTCCAGCAACGCGGTGGCCAGACCGTGCCAGGCCATGGCGGCCTGGGGTGACACGTCGTCGAGCACATCGGTCGCGGCGAGATAGTCACCGACGGCGGCCGTCAACCCGTCGGCCGTCGCCGCCGCCTGGCGGGCCTGGGCCCGATTGATCAGAGCGGCGCCGAGCGTGCGGCGGTGGTCGTCGGCCGGGCCGGCGGTGGTGCTGTGGCCGACAACGTCGACACCGCCGACAGCGCCGTCCTTGCCCGTTGAGGACGTCAGCAGCTCGATCGCCTCGCTCAGCGGCTCCACGGCGTCGCCGGGGCGGCCTGACTCCGTGAGGCCCAGACCGACGTTGGCCAGCGCCGCTGCCTGCTCCAGCACGTCACCCCGTCCCCGCAGCAGCTCGGCGGCTCGGCGGAAGTCCTCGACCGCCAGGTCCGGTCGACCGGCTGAGCGGTGGCAGTGGCCGATCACCGTCGCAATACGGCCGTGTTCCAATGGCGCCCGCACAGCCGAAAGGATGCGCCCGGCCTTGTCGAGCAGATCGACGCAGGCCGCCAGGTCGTCGACCGTTGTCGCCAGCTCGCTCCGGGCGACGGCCAGGCGGTAGGCGGCCACCGCCCAGGCGTCCGGGTCGTCGGCGATGTCGACCGCGTCGAGTCGAGCCTCCAGCTCAGCGGTGTCCATCGAACTCCCGATCGGCTATCCCGTCGACACAGCGGAGGACCTCGTCGACCGCCACGTCGACCGCACGAGACACATCGCCGGTCAGACCGATTCCGAGGGTCTCGATCTCCACCGGCTGGCAGCCGACGATGAGCGTCCGCTCCGGCAGCACGCCGAGCGACTTGGCCACCATCAGCGCTCGCTCCGGCGTGGCCAGGTGCATGTCGGCCAGGAGGTCGTGCCGCTCGTCGATCGAAAGCGGTCCGACATCGATCACGTCGGCCTCGATGACCATCACCGTTCCCGGCGGCCGGCCCCGGTCCACCGCGTCGACGATGATGGCTGCGTCGTAGCCGGCCATGAGCTCGTGAACGAGATGGATTCCCCCGATGCCGGTTTCGGCCACCGTGACTCCGGGCGGGAGGTCTCGAGCGGCCAGGCGGCGAGCGACCTCGACCCCGAACCCGTCGTCGCCGTGCAGCACGTTGCCGACACCGATCACGATCACCCGGACCGGATCGACCACCCCGGGTTCGGTTCCTTCGGCCACCCGGAGGCAATAGCCGTGGACCACCCACCAGCTGATGTAGGCCTCCAGGTCGGCCCAGTCGGTGTCATCGAGCTGGTCCTGGACGTTGTCGGCCCGTTTGTCGAGTTCGGTGGCGATCAGGCGATCGAGCGCGGCCACGATCCGTTCCGGTGGCAGCAGGGTCACTACGGCCGGGGTGCCCGTCCGCAACTCGGCGGCGAACTCGCCGGCCCGCCGTCCAAGCTCGCGGTCGGTGGCGTCGAACGTGACCATCTCGGCACCGGCGGCGTCCTCCTCGATACGGCGAAGGCAGTAGCCGACGTCGAGGGCGGTGGCGGCCCAATCGGCGAAGTCGTCGAGTGGTTGGTCGGTCCGCTCACGAGCGTGACACGCCCGCCGGTAGCGGCGGGCGGTCTCGGTCATCGGGTGCGATTGGGCGAGCGCCCGGGCTCGGAAACACAGATCGGCGACGGCCCCATCCTGATCGGCGCGGCCCTGATCGGCGCCATCCTGATCGGCGCCATCGGGTGAGGTGTCGTCGGGCGCGGTCACGGCTCCGGCGTCAGCGGCCGGCCGGTCGCGATGTTCATGCCGGTCACCACCTGACCCGGTCGGGGCGGCGGATGGGCCTCCGCCGTCGGCTCCTCCAGCTCGACCCGGCGAAAGTCGATCCAGTGCTCGCGCAGCGCAACCTCGATCCGGCCGGCCACCGTGTCGTCGGCGGCCGTGCACCCGTTGCAGGTGCCGTGCATACGCAACCGCACCACTCCTTCGGCCACCGACAGCACCTCGATCTCACCGCCGTGGGAATGGACGTAGGGCCGAACCTCGTCGAGGGCCAGTTGCACGACCCGGTCCGTTGTCGCCTGGTCGACGTCGACACCGAGCGAGTAGGTGGCCAGAAGTTCTCCGACGACGGGGTCCAGCGCCGCCTGCTCCAGGAACAGCTCCCCCCGCCAGTGCCGGATCATCTCCACCAGGCGACCCAGGCCCTCCCGGTGATAGACGTCGAGCCAGTCCACCAGCTCCTCAGCCCTGGCCGCCACCGCCGGATCGTTGTGCTCCAGCAACGCAGAGGCCAGTTCGGAGACGCGATCGAGGATGTCGCCGTAGGCCAGCTCGGTTGCCGGCTGACGCTCGCCGCCCACTACCGCTCGCTCTCGCTCTCGACTCCGACCAGCACCCGCACCCGCTCGACCACCTGGGCCACGGCCGCTTCAACCGGCGCCGAGAACCCCCAGCCGAATTCACGGTCCTCGGGCTCGACTTCGATCACGATGGTGTCGTCGCTCAGCGCGCCCCAATGGCGGCAGACGGCGATGGTGTGGTCGAGGTCGATGATGCCGCCGACGGATTCGGCCAGCCGATCGTGGACCTCGTCGGCGTCTGGGGCCGGCACGTCGCCCAGCCGGTACTGGCGGATCGTGCCCGCCGGGTGGGTTCCCCGGGGCATGCAGCCGAGCAGCACCACACGACCCGGCTCGAGCTCCTGCAGCCGATGCAGCACCCGGTGGGCCGAATACGACAGGTCCTCGAGCACGACGTCGTCGGGCCACGTCAACTCGGCGGCCCGAGCCAGCCAGTTGGTGCCGAAATCGAGATCACGCAGCCACGGCAACCCGATGCCGCCGATCAGCGTGCAACCGGGTTGGGGCCCACCGCCGGGACGGACCTGGGCACCCGGGCCGAGCAGCGTGTCGAGCACCTCGTCGCGATCGGAGCCGGTCCCGGTCATGTTCCGATCTTTGCAGCTCCGACGACCTTCACTCCAACGTACACCCGCACGAGTTTACTTCGCGGGTGATGACGCCTCGACCGGTGTCCATGTGGGTGGTGCAGGGCATGCAGGGGTCGAAGCTCCGGATGGTCCGCAGAATGTCGATGCCCTTGATGTCGTCGTCGGCCACGCTCTCCAGGATCGGGGTTCCGAGTATGGCCTCCTCGTAGGGGCCGGGGTTGCCGAACGGGTCGCGGGGCGAGGCGTTCCAGGTCGACGGGGTGTTGATCTGGTAGTTGACGATCTTGCCGCCGTCCATGTGCAGATGATGGGTCAGGTAGCCTCGACCGGCCTCCCAGAAGCCCGCCGACACCCGCTCGTCGCGGGGCACGGTGAACGGCGTCGAGACCTTGGTCTCCCCCTTGCGCCAGTACTCGAAGGCCTGGTTGAGACAGATCATGCCGATGGCCGCGGTGAAGGCGATGCCGTAGGCCCGGCCCCTGTTGCGTTCGAAGGCGTTGAGCTTGGCCGGGATCTTCCAGTTGAGCTCCATCTCCGGCAGGTCGTGGGCCGGGAGCAGGATGCGCAGCCCGTCGCCGGTGGCCTCGATGAACGGGTTGTCGGGAAGCTGTCGGGCCATGGCCGTGGTCCACATCCGGCCGTAGACGCCGGTCTCCATCGAGATGCGGTCCCAGCGGGGCGATGTCGACCAGGAGTACTTCTCCTTGAAGTTCTTGCCCTCCGGTCGTGGGATCGTCTCCTTGTTCCAGGCGTGGTACGGCGACAGCGGATTGCCCAGCTCGTCGGTGGTGAACCGGGGGTCGCCGTTGCTGGTCGTCCAGTCGTCGTAGTACGAGTGCTCGACGAACTCCTCGATGCCCATGTTGATCTCGGTGATCTTCGTGGTGACCAGTTCGCCGTCCTTCACGATCCCGGGCGCGGAGAAGCGAGCGTGGCCCCAGGTGTCGATGTTGGCGTACGTGGCGTCGTAGACCTCGGGGTCGTCCCAGATGCCGGTCTGAATGAGGGTGGAGGGCCGGAGCCCGACGTCGGAGTACGACGGGTTCGTGGTGAGGAAGAAGTCGCAGATGTCGTCCCAGATGCCGGCGATCCGCTTGGCGTAGTCGAAGATCTTGCCCAGGTTGGCGTAGTACTCGTTGAACGTCGTCGTGGAGACCGTGGTCGACACACCACCCGGCACGAGGGTGGACGGGTGCGGGTATTTGCCGTACATGAGGGTGCACATGATGCGGGCCACCCGGGTGTACTCCAGCGCCTCGAGGTAGATCGAACCCTCGAGCGGGTTGAACCCGTCCATGAGGTCCTTGACGGTGCGGTAGCCGTGAACGGCGGCGTGCGGGGCCGGCGTCTTCTCCGCCAGATCGACCAGCTCGGGATTGGTCACCGAGACGATGGCGGTGGAGTAGTCGGGCCCGGCCAGGAGGCCCAGATGGAGGGGATGGTCGTAGAACATCTCGGCCACCTCGCCCAGGTTTCGGACACAGGTGCCGAGCGGCGGTGGAACGATGCCGAACGCCATTTCGATGGCCAGCGACGACACCGTGGAGTGCACCCCGCCGCAGACGCCGCAGGCGCGAGAGGAGATGTCGATGGCGTCGCGGGGGTCACGGCCCTGGAGGATGATCTCGTAGCCCCGGAACAGCATGGCCATCGAATGGGCCTCGACCGCCTGGCGGGAGCCGAGGTCGAGAACGGTGTGGACGGCCAGCGCCCCGGCGACCCGGGTGACCGGGTCGATGCTCCACTCCCGGAGCTTGGGCGGGGCGGCCATCGAACCGATCGAGCCCCGCCCGGTGGCATCCCGCACGTAGTCCTGCGGTTCGGCCACCGTGACGGCGTAAGGATTCCGCCCGCCCTCGATGAGCCGGGCCCTGCCGTTGTCGTCGAACTCGATCGGGAGGTTCTTGAAACACACGGTGTTACAAGCCTCCCTCGTGGGAATGTTGTTTGCGCGAGTACAGCTTGTGGATCAGGCGCTCCGCACCCACGGGTTGGGTTTGGTAGCGCCGCCAGCCGCTGGGCAGGTCACGGCTGTCCTCCCACCGGGCCGACCGCATCTTGTCGCGTTGGGAGATGTGGCGCAGGCGGCGGACGAAGGCGCCGACGACCCGGTTGGTGTTGGTCGACAGCAGCGCCCCCGGTGGCCGTTCGTAGATGGGGGAGAACTTGTCGGGGAATCCGGGCATCGTGCAACCGATGCAGATACCGCCCATGTTCATGCAGCCGCCGTGGCCGTCGACGATGCCCCGCTCGGCGATGTTGCACTGGACAACCGGACCCCAGCAGCCCAGTTCGACCAGGCACTCCTTGTCACCGTAGGAGTGGGCGAACAAGCCCTCCTCGTAGTAGCCGGCCCGGGGGCAATGCCGGTGCACGGTTTCGGTGAACAGCCATGCCGGGCGGCCCAACTCGTCGAACTCCGGCAGCGGGGCGAGGCCGTTGAGGAACA
>JBFHEP010000039.1:0-18495 GCA_041584095.1 Acidimicrobiales bacterium
GAGTTGAGGAAGTAGACCCGTTCGCTGCCCGCCTGTTGGGTGAGGAACAGGACGGCGGGAAGGCTCCGGAACCAGGGGAACCGGAACGCCGGGGCGAAGGCGAGGCCGGTACTCGAACCGGCATTGGCCTGCGGATAGGCGAACCGGCGGACGATTCGAGGCTGCCGGATCGGAGCCGGAGTGTTCCGCAGCGCCCGGTAGGCGTTCAGACGCCCGGCGCCGAGCTTGCCTTGAAAGCCGGGATTCTGGGCGTCGATGTCGTCGGCGCCGGCCTGGAGGATGGCGCGAACCTGGTTGGCCGACAATGTCTCGTTGCGAGACCAGACGAGGGCGGCGGCACCGGCGACGTGGGGCGCCGCCATGGAGGTACCGTTCTTGTAGCCGTGCGTGTCGTCCGGTACCGACGAGTAGATGTTGACGCCGGGAGCGGAGATGTCGACCGTCGAACCGTAGTTGGAGAACCAGGCCCGCACGTCGGACTGATCGGTGGCCGCCACCGACATCACCTCCGGATAGGCGCCGGGATACTGGGGCTGCACGTCCATGTCCCGGTCGGCGTTGCCGGCGGCGAAGATGACCAGGACGTCACGGGCGACGGCCCGGCGGATCGCCCGGAGAATCGCTGCGATGCTCCCGCTGGCCCGCCAGCTGCAGTTGATGACGAAGCGACGACTACGTGTTGCGGCGGCGAGATCGGCAACGTAGTTGATGGCGTCGGCCCGATTGGCATTCATCCCTGCGGTCAGGTTGATCCGAAGCGGCATCAGCCTGGCTCCGGGCGCAACGCCCACCACGCCGGTGCTGTTCGACGAGCCGACCGCCGTCCCGGCAACGTGGGTACCGTGCGAGTCGCTGTCCTGGGGGACGGTGTCGATCGGATCGGCGAAATCCCAGTCCTCCGCACCCTGGGGGGTGAGGCGTCCGACCAGGTCGGGGTGGTCGAGATCGGCGCCGGTGTCGATGACCGCGACGACCACCCGGCTGTTGCCCTTCTCGATCCGCCAGGCCTGAGGTGCGTCGATGTCGGCATCGACCCGGCCGGTCGTGCCGAGGATCGTCTGGCCCCGGTTGTGGAGGCCCCAGAGCCGGTTGAAGAACTGTTCGGACGTGCTGAGTGCTTCGTTGACGGGATCGGCGGCGGCGGGTGCGGCGGCGTTCTGATCGTCGGTGGTGTCAAGGAGGGTGTCGCCCACGTCGGCGTCGTCGAGGGCGTCGTCGAGGCCGACTTCGCTCGGCTCGGCGAACTCGACGTCGTCGCGGTCGCTGAAGGCTCGAACGGTGGCGAACAGGCCCTGACCCTCCGGGACCGAGATGGTGTAGTAGCCGTCGGTGCGGTGCTTTTGCACCACGGTGGAGTCGGCGTCCCGGATGATGGCTTCGGCTTCGTCGTCGGACACGCCTTCGGCGAACTGCACGGTCAGCTCGTCGGGAATGAAGTAGCGGCGGTTGCCCTCACCGTCGATCATCACCGGCAGCGTGTTGGCGTCGGGGACGGCGGCGGTGACCTCGGCGTCCAGCGCTTCGGCCGCATCGGTGCTCGCCACCTCCAGGATCGCAAAGCCGCGCTCGGCGTCGACGACCTTGATGTTCGACCCGACGTTGGTCCGCATGGCGTCGAACGCTGCGGCTTCGTCGGCCGCGTCGGTGGCCGAACCCAACGAGGTGACCACCTCATCGGGGGCCGCTGCGAACGACACCTCCTGGTCGAGATACTTGTTCACGTAGCGGTAGTCGGCCTCGGCCTCGGCCGATACGCGCTTCTTTCCTTCGAGATCTACGGGTGCAGACATGTGATTGTTCCCTCCGGGGAAGTTTGATGGTTGCTGTGTCTTGACAGACGGTCCCGGGTGGGCGGTGATACAAACCTTTGCTGCTCAAGCCGATCGTCACTCTCGTCCAACGAACTCTTCCTGAATTATCCGCGCAATAGGCGCGGATAATTCAGGAAGACGCAGCGGAGGATCCGGGCCACCGCTGGCGACCTCGTCGGTCGTCCGGCCACTCAGGATGGTGGCGTTGGATAGACCTTGATCGACAGGAACCGGACCGGGGCCTCGGGAACGCTCACCGGCCCGTGGGCCACCTCACCGTGAAGCTGCATCGTGTCGCCCTCGTAGAGCACGTAGCTACGACCGCCGTACTGATACTCGATGCTGCCCGAAAGGATATAGATGAACTCGACGCCCGGGTGCTGGAAGAGCGGGAACTCCTCGTCGGTGCCGTTGAGCGTGGTGATCATCGGCTCGATGATCCGCGACGGGCCCCGGAGTGACCCGAGATCCTGATAGATCCGGTCGGGACTGCTCCCCTCGTGCACGATCTCGTTGCCTTCACCCTTTCGGATGATGACGAGGTCGTGCTCCTCGTCGAGGCCGCGGAACAACGAGGTGACCGGCACATTGGCGGCCTTGGCCAGTCGCACGAGGGTGGCGAGACTCGGGGCCGTCTGCCCGTGCTCGATCTTCGACAACATGCCGAGTGACATCCCGGCCTGGTCCGCGAACTTGGCCATCGTCAGACCCATGTCCTGACGGAGTTGGCGCACACGGACACCGACGGCCTGGCACACCACGGTCCAGTCATCGGAACGCAGGCTGTCGTGACTCGATTCAGCCTTCGGGTCGGCCGTTGCGTCGGGGTCGATGCTGGTGATCAAACCATTTTAGGACATGACCGGGCCGTTGACGTACTTACGCGTCGCCCGCCTCCCGCGCGGCCTGAATTTCCATCCACAGCGAGGTGATCAGCAGGACCGTGGCCACCAGGCCGAGGATCACGCCGGCCCAAAGGCCGATGCCGACGTCGAAGTCGGTGGCCCGCACCTGGTTGATGTCGCGGATCATCACGCCGACAGCAAACCCGGGGGCGATCCAGGCCGCTCTGATCCGGTTGACGATCAGGGCCACGCCCACGAAGCAGGCGGCGATGACGAGGAAGGAATCGTCGTGGGCCAGACCCCACGAATCGACACCGCCCCGCGACGTCCACGTCAAAAAGGTGGTCGCGGCGGTGAGGACCAACGTCCCCGCCGCCGCGATGGTGATCGGAGACCAGGGGGCCGGCCTAGAGGCCGCCACCACCGACCAGTTGAATGCAGAGGACGACGAAGACGATGCAGACCGCGCTGATGATCAGCAGGGCTCGCTCGAACTGCTTGGAGTGGGTTTGCTCCGGCGGGAATTCGAGTTGCTTGTTGGCCATCGCTAGATCATCCCTTCGTCTTTGATACGGCGCACGTGTTCGTCCAGGTTGTAGCGTTCGGTCAATACGAACAACACGAGCGTGGCCACCATCGCGATGGCCCCGAGTATCGTCAGGATCACCGTGGCCGCGTTGTCGCCAGGGCCGAACGTGAAGAACCCCTCACCGGCGTCCCGGGCGGCGGCCATGGCCTCGTCCCATGATTCGTACGGAAAAGTGTCCATCGGCTACTTCCTCTCGTTCTCGACGACTCGGGCGTCGGGCTGACGGTGCTGATTGTGTCGATACCACAGGGCGGCGGTCCCCACCACCAGGTACATGATGACGATTGACATGATGAGCTGTTGCATCGGTATCTCCTATGCCTCGACCTCGGCGCGGGTCCCACCGGTGAGCTCGGCGTAGGCCTCGGCCAGAATCGGGCCGGCGGGAACCTCGGATCCGTCGGCCATCACGATGACCTCGTCCATCTGGCCGAACTCCGGATAGAAGTCGCGGTCGAACTCGGAGTAGTCGAGACCGACGATCTCGACCTCGATCGGCACCCGCAGCAGGTTCATCTTCTTGAGGATGAGTGACACCCCGTAGCCCGGCAGGAAGCCGAGCGGGAAAAATGTGGCCATACCGACGAGCTGCCCGAGCAACGACGAGTCGACGCCGACACCGCCGTTGCCGAGGCCGGTCGGGAAGCCGGAGGCGAAAATGCCGACGTAGAGCATGCCAAGGAATCCGGCCGCGCCGTGGACCGCAACGGCCCCAACGGCGTCGTCGACCCGGAACCGGCGGTCGAGCAGGTTGGCGAACCAGTAGGCGAAGATCGCGCCGAAGATCGACAGGAGGTACACCAGCGACGGTTGGTAGACGTCGGCCCCGGCCGACACCGAGATCACCCCGGCCAGGCCGCCGGACAGTGTCCAGAACGGGTCACCCCTGGAGACGAAGTACCCGCCGGTGAATCCGCCGGCGAACCCGATGGTGATCGTGAACGTGATCGCCGACAGGGTCGTCGGCGAGAAGTAGATGTTGGCCCACCCGGGGAAGGCCGTCGATTGGATCACCAGACACGCCGCGTAGAACGCGTAGAACCCGGTGAAGATCAGCATCAGCCCCATGAGCGTCAGGTGGGTGTTGTGCGGTTTGAAAGCCCGAGCGCTGCCGTCCTTTCCGTACTTGCCGATCCTCGGGCCGAGGTTCAGCAACACGCCGAGGGCGAACGCTCCCGCGACACCGTGCACCACACCGGAGGCGATGGCGTCGTGGAAGCCGAAGTGGATGACCAGCCAGCCGCCGGCACTCCAGCCCCAGGCCGCATCCAGGATCCACACCACCGAGCCGAGGATCGAGGTGAGGAGCAGATAGGCCGACATCCTCGCCCGTTCGATGATCGCACCGGACAGGATCGAACCGGTGGTCCAGGAGAAGAGCAGGAACGCCGCCCAGAACACGCCGGTGATGTTGTCACCGAGGTTCGGCCCCATGTTCGGGCTCCACGGTTGCGTCGACTTGCAAAACGCTCCGTAGAACTCGTGGTCGGTCGACGAGGGGATGAAACCCTCCTGCATACAGCCGTAGATCCACCACCCGAAGTAGTAGAACGTCGGCGTGACCACCGCGATGGTCAAGATGTTCTTCATGGCCGAGGCCATCATGTTCTTGCGGCGACTGACGCCGGCCTCATAGGACATGAAGCCGACGTGGATCAACCACATGAACACCACTGTCCAGAAGTAGTACTGCTCGGCCAGGATCGCCGAGTCCAGCGAGAGCTGTTCCTCGACCGTGGCCTGCGCAATCAGGTCCATACGGACCCACCCCCTTTGCATGGTCGCTCGCGCCCGTTTCCGCCGGGCGGCTGACGTTCCGGTGGCCGAGAAGCCGGCGACCGTCATGCCCCGTCAAGCCGCTCCCCCCATTGGTTTGGATGCGCTTGCTCTGTGATGTTGAACGTGATGGCAGGTACCATCCGCTGCATGCAACTTAGTCGACCGACGGAAGGGCGTGCCACCTGATCAGCGAATTTCCGACCGCCGCCACGGAAGTCGCCCATGGCACAGCAGCGAGGCGCCGTGTAGCATCTGGGGTCCATGGGGTTGATCATGCTGCTCGATGCAGGGGGCAACGGTATCCTGCTGCTGACCCTTCTCGGCGCACTCGTGCTCACCTATTGGGAGTGCCGCACAAACGAGCTGACGTGGCGGTCCACGCTCTGGTGGCTGAGCCTCGTGCTCCTCGTTCACGTCGTCGGCTACATCGTGCTGCGGCTGTGGCTCCTGGGTCGGCGGGGCGAAGCCGTCAACGGGAGCGTGGAGGCGTGAATCCGGGGAGCGGTCGATGACCGCGGCCCTCGAACGGGTTCAATCGTGGTCCCGGGGCACCAAAGCGCTGTTGGTCGGCATCATCCTGCTCGCCATCATCGGTTTCAGCGGCGTGCTGCGGGCTGCCGACGACGTGAGCGTCTCGAGCGAACAGGCGGTCGATATCGCCTCCGACCGACTCGATTTCCAGCCCGAACTCACCGCGGTGAGGCTGGTGCGGGAAGGAATCGGGCTCCAACCGGTCTGGGCGGTCTCGTTCTCCGTGCCGGGTGAGGGCAACGTCGAGTTCGAGGAACTGCTGGTGGTGTCCGTCGACGCCCGGTCGGGTGAGGTGCTGCGCGTCGTTCGAGACTGACGCGCTCCTCGCCGGGGCCCTCCTACTCGTGACCCGGGATCCAGCTCGTTCCCGCCAGCGGCACTCCGGCCATCGCCGCCGCCTCCACGGTCAACGCCGCCAGATCCTCGGGCTCCAGATTGTGCACGTGGGATTTCCCGTTGGCCCGGGCCAGCGTCTGGGTTTCGAGCGTGAGGACCTGCAGGTAGTTGGCCAGCCGCCGACCCCCGATCACCGGATCGAGCCGGGCCGCCAGGGCCGGGTCCTGGGTGGTGATCCCGGCCGGGTCGGTCCCGTCCTGGTAGTCCTCCCATGCCCCGGCCGCCGAGCCGAGCGCCCGGTACTCGGCGTCGAGGTTGGGATCGTTGTCGCCGAGGGCAATCAGGGCCGCCGTTCCGATCGACACGGCATCGGCCCCGAGGGCGAGGGCCTTGGCCACGTCGGCGCCGGAGCGAATACCGCCGGCCGCGATGAGTTTGACCGAGCCGCGGTGCACGTCGAGCTCCTGGAGGGCGCGCACCGCTTCGGGGATGGCGGCGATGGTGGGGATGCCGACGTGCTCGATGAACACATCCTGCGTCGCCGCCGTGCCGCCCTGCATGCCGTCGACGACCACGCAGTCGGCCCCTGCCTTCACGGCCAGAGCCGTGTCGTAGTACGGTCGGGCAGCGCCGACCTTGACGTAGATGGGCACGCGCCAGTCCGTGATCTCCCGCAGCTCCTGAATCTTGATCTCCAGATCGTCGGGTCCGGTCCAGTCAGGGTGACGGCAGGCCGAGCGTTGGTCGATGCCGACCGGCAGTGTCCGCATCTCACCGACCCGCTCGGTGATCTTCTGCCCGAGCAGCATCCCGCCGCCGCCCGGTTTGGCCCCCTGGCCGACCACGACCTCGATGGCGTCGGCCTGGCGGAGGTCGTCGGGATTCATGCCGTAACGCGAGGGCAAATACTGGTAGACCAGGGTCTCGGAGTGACCCCGTTCCTCCTGGGTCATGCCGCCGTCTCCCGTGGTGGTCGACGTGCCGGCAGCGGAGGCTCCCCGGCCGAGCGCCTCCTTGGCCTGGGCCGACAGCGAGCCGAAGCTCATGCCGGCGATCGTGACCGGGATCCTCAGGCGGACCGGGCGCTCCGCCCGCTCGGCTCCGATGACCACGTCGGTGCCGCAGGCTTCCCGGTAGCCCTCGAGCGGGTAGCGTGACATCGACGCGCCGAGGAAGACGAGATCGTCGAGGGTGGGCAGCGGCCGCTTGGCCCCGAATCCCCGGATGCGATAGATACCGGTGTTGGCGGCCCGCCGGATCTCGGAGATCACGTGGCGG
Source organism: Acidimicrobiales bacterium (assembly GCA_041584095.1). GTDB lineage: Bacteria > Actinomycetota > Acidimicrobiia > Acidimicrobiales > SZUA-35 > JAHELU01. Next base: position 7,170 of record JBFHEP010000039.1, read on the forward strand.
TCGAAGGTGTACGACTCCTGAAGGTGCCACGGCGGGCCGTCGTCGTAGCCGCTCATGTCGCACCCCCGACCCGATCGACGACCGAACCCCGGGCCGCACGTGCGGCCACCTCGGCATCGATGTCGTCGATGTGGAAGTTGTAGAGCTTTCGGGCCGACCCGTAGCGGCGGAAGTCGCCGGCGTCGGCCGCCAGACCCGCCCGGTCCAGCAGACCGGCCAGAAGCTGCTGGTGTTCGTAGCGCAGCTCCTTCTCCACGGCGTCGGCTCCCAACGACGCAACCTTGCCCCGGATGAACAGGTTGGCCTCGTAGATGGAATCGCCCAGGTCGTCACCTGCATCACCCAGCACCACGAGGTTCCCGGCCTGGGCCATGAAGGCGCTCATGTGGCCAACGTTGCCACCCACGACGATGTCGACGCCCTTCATCGAGATGCCGCAGCGGGCACCGGCGTTGCCCTCCACGACCACGAGCCCGCCATGGCCGGTGGCTCCGGCCGACATGGTGGCGTTGCCCGTGACCTTGACCGTGCCCGACATGATGTTCTCCGCCAGTCCGGTCCCGGCGTTGCCGATCACCGTCACCTCGGCCCGTTGGTTCATGCCGGCGCAGTAGTACCCGACCGACCCCTCGATCGTGATCGAGATCGGCGCCGTCAGCCCGGCGGCAACGGCGTGGGCTCCCTTGGGGTTGGTCACCCGGAACCGACGAGCGGAGGCATCGGCTGATTCACCGATCCCGTGCAGTGCCTGGTTGACCTGCCGTACCGTCTGCTGGGCCAGATCGAAGTGCGTCTCGTCGAACATCAACACCCGCCTCCGGATTGGGCCGCATCCAGCGTCCATGTGTAGATCTGACCGGGTTCCGGCTCCCAGATCTCGGAGTCGTTGACACCCGGCAGTTGGGCCAGAGCCCGGTACTCCGACGACATGGCGACCCAGTCGTCGGTCTCTCCGATGACCGCCGGCTTGCAGGCGATCGGGTCGCGCAGAATGGCGAATCCATCCTTGATACCGATGGCGAACGTGTAGAAGCCGTCGAGTTCGACCAGCGCCTTCTTCAGGGCGAGGTCCAACGTGTCGCCTTCCCGGATCCGCCAGGCCATGAACCCGGCCGCCACCTCGGTGTCGTTCTCGGTCTGGAACGTCTCGCCGTGACGCTCGAGGAATCGGCGGAGTTGGTTGTGGTTCGACAGCGAGCCGTTGTGCACCAAGCAGGTGTCGGGGCCGGTGGCGAAGGGATGCGATCCGTTGGTGGTGACGGCCGACTCGGTGGCCATCCGGGTGTGGGCGATGGCGTGGGTGCCGCGCCGGTCGGCCAGACCGTAGTTCAGCGCGACCATGTCGGGATCGCCGACCCCTTTGTAGATCTCCAGCTGCTCGCCGTGGCTCAGCACGTCGAGGTCGGGATGGTTGTCGAGAAACCATTGGCGAGCCCGATCACCATCGCCCTCCGTTTCGAACACCGCATGGTCCCGGATCCTCCGTACCCGCACATCGGCGTCGAGATCGTCGGCGAGGCGGTCGGTCAGAACCGACCAGTCGGGCGTCGAGTGCTCGGCCAGGACGGTGACTTTCGTCGTCCCCGGCGATCCGTCGCCGTAGACGGCGAATCCTGCCGAGTCGGGACCCCGGCCACACATCTCGTGAAGCATGAGCGAGGTCAACCGGCCGAGTTCCGGTCGGAGGGCCTCGTTCTTGAGGAACAACCCGGCAATACCACACATCTCGAACTCGCTCCCTTTTTCGAAGGCCACATGGGAATCGCCGGGCGTTTCCCCCTCAGAATACCGAGATGCTATCGTACGATTTCCTGGCGGTGAAATCGCTTTCATCCTGGTGGGGAGACTGACGGCACCGGTGCCATCGCGCGCCGAAAACAGGAAACAGGGGGATCAATGTCCGATGACATCAAAGCTCGAGCCGAAGCCGACGGTGTGGAGTTCGTCTATGCCATGTTCGTGGAGATGCACGGCAAGCCGTGCGCCAAGCTGGTGCCGGTGCAGGCCCTCGATGCGGTCCTGAACGACGGCGCCGGGTTCGCCGGCTTTGCCGCCGGGCCGATAGGCCAGGACCCTTCGAGCCCCGACATCCTGGCCATTCCCGATCCGAACTCCTACACCGTCCTACCCTGGCAGCCCAACGTGGCCGTCATGCAGTGCGACCCCACCGTCGAAGGCGAGCTGTGGCCCTACGCCCCGCGGGTGATTCTGAAGCGGGCGCTGGCCGACCTGGCCGACCGAAAGCTGGTGATGATGGCCGGCGTCGAGGCCGAGTACTCGCTGGTGCAGCGGTCCGACGACGGTTCGATCTCGGTTGCCGACGAACGCGACATCGACCCGCTTCCGTGCTACGACGCTCGGGGTCTCACCCGGATGCTGCCTCACCTCGCCGAGGTCTCGTCTCACTTGAACGCCATGGGCTGGGGCAACTACGCCAATGACCACGAGGACGCCAATGGTCAGTTCGAGCAGAACTGGCAGTACGCCGACGCTCTGACCACCGCCGACCGCCTCATCCTGTTCCGGCTCATGATCCACACCCTGGCGCACCGCCGTGGCCACTACGCCACGTTCATGCCCAAACCGTTCGCCGACAAGACCGGCAACGGGCTTCACGCCCACATGAGCCTCTGGTCCGACGGCGGCGACCCGTTGTTCATCGCTGCCGACGGGGCCAACGACGCCAAGGGGCTCGGGTTGAGCGAGCTTGCGTATCAGTTCGCCGGCGGGTTGATCGCCAACGCCCATGCTCTGACCGCGGTTACCTGCCCGATCGTCAACTCCTACAAGCGGATGGGCGTCGGAGCCCCCACCTCGGGGGCCACGTGGGCCCCCGCCTATGCCGCCTTCGGCGGGAACAACCGCACCCAGATGATCCGGGTGCCCGAGCCGGATCGCCTGGAGCTTCGCCTAGGCGACGGCGCCGCCAACCCATACCTCATGTTCGCGGCGATCCTGGCCTGCGGGCTGGACGGGGTCGATCGCGGCCTCGACCCCGGTGAGGTGAACACCGCCAACCTGTTCGCCCTCCCCGCCGCGGAGGTGCGGGCTCGAGGCATCGCCACCCTGCCCCTGACGCTCCTGCATGCCGCCGACGCCCTGGCCGCCAACGACGTCCTGGGCCGAGGTCTCGGTGACACGGCCGACGGTCCCTACCGCGACTACTTCGTCGAGGTCAAGCGCGACGAGTTCATGGCCCACCATCACCAGGTGACCCAGGCCGAGGTCGACCGCTACCTCACGCTCTTCTAGGACCAGGGGTAGGGGGAGTTGCTGACCGGGTGGAGCCGGCCCTCGGCGTAGCGGCTGTAGCGGAAGGGCTCCAGCAGCGGCGATGGACGGCCGACGAGCTCATCGGCCACCAGCGCTCCGACGCCGATCATCTTGTACCCGTGATTGGAGTCGGCGACGAAGTAGACGTTGCCGCGGAAGCGATCGAAGATCGGGAAGCTGTCTGGTGAGAACGAGCCGATTCCGCCCGACGGTTCGGGCTTGATCAGGTGGCTCTTGCCCTCGAATCGCTTCTGGCAGTGCGAAAGGGCCGAGGTCCAGGTGCGGTAGAAGTCACCGCCGACGACGAAGTCGGGGCTCTCCGGTCCGTAGGGATCGACGGCCACCTCGTTGGCCGGTTTGTCGACGATGTAGGGCATGTAGCCGCCCTGCACCCCTCCGAACGAGAAGTCGGGTTTGTAGTAGATGCCCCACGGGCCCTCGGTGACGAGCTCGCCGTCATCGTCGTGGAGCGGGGCGTCGGTGTCGATGTGGATGACCGGAGGCATCCGGCCTTCGTTGTCGACCAGGTAGCCGGGGTCGACGCCGAGCGTGCCCTCCTGCAACGCCCAGTAGATCCAGGTCGGACGCTCGACCGTCTCACGGCCGTCGGGGCCGGCGATGACCGTGGTGGCCGGCAGGTCGAGCATGGCCCACGGGGCCTGCACCCACGGGCCCACGGCGATCACCACCTGGTCGCAGTGAATCGTTCCCCGGTTGGTCTCGACCGCCGTCACGGCCGAACCGGAACCGTCGGTCACGAACCCGGTCAGCTCCGCGCCGAGATGGATGTCGACTCCGGCGTCGATGCATTTGGCCTCGAGCCCCCGCAGCGACGCCATGTTGTTGGCATAGCCACCCTTCTTCTCGTGCAGCACCGAGGTGACGCCCTTGGCCCGCCAATCGTGGAAGATTCCCTCCATGTAGTCCTGGCACGCGGCGGCTCCCTCGATGAACGACGACTCGTAGCCGATGGCCTGCTGTTGCTCGAAGATGGAGGCCACGTCGTCATGCATGCCCTCGTGGCTGATCTGCATGTAGCCCACCGGATGGTAGGAGTAGGCTTCGACATCACTCTCCCAGATCCCGACGGAGTGGGCCATCAGCTCCCGCATGGCCGGCTGGAAGTAGTTGTTGCGGATGACGCCACAGGCGATGCCCGAGGCGCCGGCACCCACGGCCTTCTTGTCGATGACGATGACGTCGTCGCCCGAGCCGAGGCGGCGGGCCAGGTGCATGGCGGTCGAGAGGCCGTGGATACCGGCTCCGACGATCACGTACGGGGAGGATGCGGGGAGGCTCATGGTCGGACCGGCCGCTCAGTGGGCGGCAGGCGGCTCCCAGCCCTCGAGAACCGGCGGTTTCCAATCGGTGCCGACCGTCTTGCACTCGTCGAGCGGCACCCACGGCCCCAGGTCGATCTGGGGATACTTGCAGTGGATGTCCTTGAGCTGGATGCCATACGAGTTGCCCGACATTAGGTGCTTCATCAGGACCTTGCGGGCGAACTCGTCCTCCCGCCCGGCCGGGATGTCGAAGTAGATCTTGATGAACGAGTTGGAGTACCGGTCGAAGACAGCCGGGTGTCCGTCCTCCTCCAGGAGGTGGATGTCCTCCAACCAGTTGAGGTCAGCGCCGGGCGTCGCCGCCATCAGGTCGATGTCCTCCACCAGGGAGGCGTCGCTCTGGTAGTCGTAGCGTTTCCCGGCCAGCACCTCGGCGTCGATGCCGACCGTGCGCTTCTCGGCCTTCTTGCCGTAGTTCGATGACGAAGCCATCACCGGTCCCCCTGCTTCTCGATCAGCTCCCGCATCTCGGCCAGGGCCCGTTCCTCGGACACCCCGGGGATGTAGGTGGTGCCGCACAGCGGCACCTTGGCCATGGCCGACGCCTCGTAGGTCAGTGCGGCGAGATCCTCGGGCTCCAGCGAATGGATGTTGGTCTTGCCGCAGGCCCGGGCCAGCATCTGAACCTCCATGGTGAGGGTGATGAGGAAGTTGTACACCCGCATGGCGGCCTCGTCGACGTCGAGCCGTTTGCGGAGCTCGACGTCCTGGGTGGCCACGCCCACCGGGCAGCGGCCGGTATGGCAGTGGTAACACTGCCCGGCCGGAACGCCGACCGTGCCCTCGTAGTCGGTGACGCCCGGAATCTCCTTGTTGCAGTTCAGGGCCATGAGTGCAGCGGAGCCGATGGCCACCGCATCGGCCCCCAGGGCCAGACACTTGGCCACGTCGCCACCGTTGCGGATGCCGCCGGCGGCCACGAGGCTGATGTCGTCGGCCAAGCCCACATCCTCCAGCGCACGTCGGGCCTCGGGAAGGGCGGCCATCAACGGTATTCCTGTTTCCTCGGTGGCCAGATGCGGTCCGGCACCGGTGCCGCCTTCGGCGCCGTCGAGGAAGATCGAATCGGGGCCGCACTTGGCGGCCATGCGCACGTCGTCGTAGACCCGGGACGAACCCAGCTTGAGCTGGATCGGCACCTGGTAGTCGGTGGCCTCCCGGATCTCCTGGATCTTGAGCGACAGGTCGTCGGGACCGATCCAGTCGGGATGGCGGGCCGGAGACCGCTGGTCGATCCCGGCCGGCAGCGACCGCATCTCGGCCACCTGCTCGGTCACCTTCTGGCCCATCAGGTGTCCCCCGAGGCCGACCTTGCACCCCTGCCCGATGAAGAATTCGACGGCGTCGGCCAGCATCAGGTGATGGGGGTTGAAGCCGTAGCGGCTCTGGATGACCTGGTAGAACCACTTGGTCGACAGGTCACGCTCCGGCGGGATCATCCCGCCCTCGCCGGAACAGGTGGCGGTGCCGGCCATCGAGGCGCCCTTGGCCAGCGCCATCTTGGCCTCGATCGACAGCGCCCCGAAGCTCATGCCGGTGATGTAGACCGGGATGTCGAGTTCCAGCGGCTTCTTGGCGAACCGCCCTCCGATCACGGTCTTGGTCTCGCACTTCTCCCGGTAGCCCTCGATCACGAACCGGGTCAGGGTGCCGGGCAGGAACACGAGCTCGTCCCAATGGGGGATCTTCTTGAACATCGAGAAGCCCCGCATCCGGTAGCGGCCGAGCTCCGACTTGACGTGGATGTCGTTGATGACGGTCGGGGTGAAGATCTGGCTCTGGCCCAACACGTCGGTCTTGGTGTTGGTGATGGCGTCCTGCGCATCCTGGGCGGCCGCCGACTTGCTGGTGGGATTAGGATCCATATCGCTCCTCGCTCCTTACATCACGAGCTCGCGCTCGCCTTACATCACGAGCTTGCGCTCGGATGGTTCGAGCGAGTCGTAGTTGTGCAGTTGTTTGCCGCAGATGAACTTCTGGAACTCGGGCGGATCGCCGAGACCGTGGATCTTGAACTTGCGGTTGACGAACTCGGCGTCGGCGTCCGTCCAGGCGCCGGGAACGCAGTCGACACCGAGCGACGCGATGCGTCCGGCCACATAGATCGTGCCGTCGTACATGGAGTCGCCGAGGTGGTCGCCGGCGTTGCCACAGATGATCTGGCGGCCCCGCTGCATCATGAAGCCGGTGTTGATGCCGACATTGCCCATCACGATGATGGTGCCGCCCTTCTGGTCGATGCCGGTGCGGGCCCCGACGTCACCCTTGACCACGAGATCGCCGCCGCGCAGGGCCGCCCCGGTCAGTGACCCGGCGCCGCCCTCGATGATCACCGATCCGGCCATCATGTTCTCGGCGCACGACCAACCGACGCGCCCGCTGATGTGGACCTCCGGACCGTCGATCAGCCCGAAAGCGAACCAGCCGGGCGAACCCTCGACGTTGATCCGGCAGCGGCGCAGGATGCCCACCCCGATGGAGTGTTTGGAGCCCGGATTGCGGATCGTCACCTCCTCCATGCCCTCGACGTTGACGAGGCGTTTCAGCTCCAGATTGATCAGCCGGGTCGACAGATCGGTGGCGTCGAAGTGCGCCGTTGTACCGTCGATCTCGGCGATCTCGGGAGCGACGGCGTCGGGTTCGGCCAGACCGCGGGCGTCGTAGTTGACCCCGGAACGCGAGCTGCTCAGACCTGCCACACCAGCACCTCCCGCTCGTAGGGGTCACGGGTCTCGACGTCGGTGCCGGTGAGGGCCCGGATGGCGATCTCCTCCGACGCCACGGCCACCAGCTCATCGGACTCGAACAGCACCAGCGGCTTGGCCGCCATCTCGTCCTTGGCCACGCCCAGCTCGTTGCCGGTGACGCAGAGGTAGGTGAAGACGCCATCCAGGTCGTCGAGGCTCTGCTTCATCGCCGTCTCCAGCGAATCGCCCCCGGCCATCTTTTCGGCCAGGTAGACGGCGATGATCTCGGAGTCGCACTCCGATTGGAAGCGGTGGCCGCTGCGCTCCAACCGCCGACGCCACTGGTGATAATTGGTCAACTGGCCGTTGTGCACCACTGCCACGTCGGCGAAGGGGTAGGCCCAGTAGGGGTGGGCGCTGGCCAGGTCGACGTCGGACTCGGTGGCCATGCGGACGTGACCCATCCCGTGGGTGCCGACGAAGCCGGGCAGCCGGTACTGCTCGGCCACCGTCTCGGCGTCGCCGAGATCCTTGACGATCTCCAGCGCATTGCCGAGCGACAGGACCTCGCAGCCGGGCACGTCCTCCAGATAGTCGGCCAGCGGTTTCAGCTCGCCGGAGTAGCGCACGGTGGCCCGGAACGCGTAGCCGGTTTCGCTCGTCATCGTGGCCACGTCGGCCCCGATCTTGTTGAGCCGTGATTCGATCTCGGCCCGGTTCTTCTCCAGTCGTTCCGCCATACCCAGACCGGCCGCCTTGAGCGGCTCGGCCAGCACGAATCGGATGACGACGAGATCGTCGGACGGTCCGTAGAGCGCGTAGCCGGTCGAGTCCGGCCCGCGATGCTTCATCGACTGAAGCATCCGGGTCAGCTCGGCTCCGAGATCGGCGGGACCATCACGGTGGATAACACCGGCGATGCCACACATGGGTAACTCCTTGGTTTCGGATCCGTTTCAGGGGAGGACGTCGAGGTACTCGTTGACGTCCCAATCGGTGACGGTGGCCATGAACCGCTCCCACTCGTCACGCTTGTAGTGTTCGAACACCCTGTACATCTCGCCCGGGAGGGCGCTCTTGATCACTTCGTCGTCGTCGAGGGCCTGCAGCGCTTCGCCGAGGCTGAGCGGGATCTTCTGCACGTCCTTGCCGGCGTCCATCGCGTCGTAGATGTTGCGCTCCTCGGGCTCGCCGGGATCGAGGTTGCGGTCGAGTCCGTCGTCCATGGCCTTGAGCAGGCCGGCGAACGACAGGTAGGGGTTGACCGCCGAGTCGACCGAGCGGTACTCGAAGCGACCGGGGGCCGAGACCCGCAGCGCCGTGGTCCGGTTCTGGAATCCCCAGTCGGCGAAGACGGGCGCCCAGAATCCGGTGTCCCACAGCCGGCGGTACGAGTTGACGGTCGGGGAGCTGAGGCAGGTCAGCGCCCGAACGTGTTCGAGGATGCCGCCGATGGCCATCATGCCGATCTTGCCCGGGAGCTGCGGGTCGTCGCCATCGGGCATGAACTTGTTGTCGTCGCCATCCCAGAGCGAGATGTTGTGGTGGCAGCCGTTGGCCGACACGCTCATGAACGGCTTCGGCATGAAGCACGGGAAGGCCCCCATCTCCCGCCCGACCTGCTTGCACACCTGGCGGTAGGTGGACAGGCGATCGGCGGTGAGCTCGGCCCGATCGAAGTTGAAGTTGAGTTCGAGCTGGCCGGGGGCGTCCTCGTGGTCGCCCTGGATCATGTCGAGACCCATGGCCTCGCAATACTCGATCACCTTGTGGATGAGCGGCTGCAGTTCGGCGAACTGGTCGATGTGATAGCAGTTCGGATTGGTCATGCCCTCGACGGTGGGCTTGCCGTTCTCGTCGGCCTTCAACCACATCATCTCCGGCTCGGTTCCAGCCCGCAGATGCAGTCCGTGCTTGGCCTCGAACTCGGTGTGGATGCGTTTGAGGTTGCCCCGGCAGTCGGAGGTGAGGAAGGCGCCGCCGTCGACCTCCTCCTCACGGCCGCGGAACAGGGTGCAGAAGACGCGAGCCGTCTTGGGGTCCCACGGGAGCTGGCAGAACGTCTCGGGCTCGGCAATGCCGACGAGCTCCCGGGCCTCGGGGCCGTAGCCGATGTAGTCGCCGTGGCGGTCGATGAACAGGTTGGCTGTCGAGCCGTAGACGAGCTGGAACCCCTTGCGGGCCATCACCCCGAAGTGCTTGGCCGGGATGCCCTTGCCCATGATGCGGCCGGTCACCGAGATGAACTGGCAATAGAGGTAGCGGACGTCGTTGGCCTCGATCTGGCGCTCGACCTCCTTGATTTGCGCTTCCCGTCCGTCCGCCTCGACGAATTCCTCTAGATCGCTCACTGGTCCCCCTGACGTGATTGGTCGAACCGGGTGTTCGACCCGGTTGAACGCACACTACTGCGAAAGATTTTTGCCTGCCAGTGAAACCGGTGACCAACCCTCATAGGAAACAAGTTTTACTCACACGGAAGACACCCGTCAAAACGGGCGTGGGGCGCGGCGAGCGATCAGCCGGTGAACTCGGCGGCTGCGTCGACGAGGGCGTCGTGGAGGTACTGGCCGAACGAGCGGTCGGCGGCGATCCAGTAGACCGGCGTCTCGCCGTCGCAACGGATGACATCACACGCAACCTTGGCCACCGAGGCCGAGGCAACGGCGCCGGCGGGCATCATGTCGTCGGAGAAGTCGAGGCTGCAGACCTTCTCCATCACCGATGCCGCCGCCGGTCCCGCCACCGAGAGCAGCGCCCGTCCGTGGGTGATGTCGACGACGTGGGCCGCCGAGCCGGCGGTGACCGCTGCGACGGCTTCGGCCGGGCCGACCACGGTCCACTCTCCGGGGCGGGTGCCGCAGACCAGCGCCTCGCCGCTGAGTTCACTAGCGCCGAACGCTACCGTCAACCCGTCGGGTCGGGCCGGTGTGGTCTTCACCACCACCTTCGAGAGATGGCTGAGATCGGTGATGGCAACCGAAGAGCCGGCGGCCGGTGCCACCGCGGTGATCGAGCTGGCGAACGAGGGTGAACTAGACACGGAGCCGTTCTCCTTCCGGGTCGAAGTGGGCGTGGTGGGCCATGACGTTGGCGGTGGTCCGGGAGCCGTCGGTGAGCACGATCGTCAGTTCCGTGCCGGGGGCGGCTGCCTCGGGCACGATCTGACCGAGGCAGATCGAGCGCTCGAGCGTGGGCGAGAAGCGGGACGAGGTGATGCGGCCGATGATCTCGTTGGTGCCGGACCGCACGATCTGGCACGCTTCGGCTGGAACCACCGTGGGGTCCGTCGGCTGTATGGCCACGACGAGGGGTAACTCGTCGTCGAGCGACCACGCCAGCTCGGGTTTCCCGGCGAAATCGTCTTTGTCGAGCTTGATCAGGGCCCCGAGGCCGGTTGACGGCATCCTGGTCAACCCGTCGGTGTCCTGCCCCACGATGAAGTGGCCTTTCTCCAGCCGCATGATGCGCTGCGCTTCGAGGCCGAACGGAGCGATGCCCAGATCGGCCCCCTGCTCCAGGAGGGCCTCCCACACGTGCAGTCCGTGACCCGCCGGCACGTGCAGCTCGTAGCTGAGCTCACCGGTGAAGCCGATGCGCCACATGACACATCCTTCGACGCCGGCCACCGTGCCCCGGCGCACGTTCATGTAGCCGAACGCCTCGGGCGACAGGTCGACATCGGTCAACCGACCCATCAGCTCCCGGCTCTTCGACCCGGCGACGTTGATCGACGTGAAGGCCGTGGTGACCGGCGTGATGACGATGTCCCACTCCGGGTGCATGGTCTGCAGCCAGTTCTCGGCCCATTCCCACACCGAGCCCGCACCCGACGACGTGGTGCTCATCAAATAGTGCTCCTCGTCGAGGCGGCCGGTGACGCCGTCGTCCATGACGACGCCGTCCTCCGCGCACATCACGCCGTAGCGCACGCCGCCGACCGGGAGCTGCATCCACTTGTTGGTGTAGAGCAGGCTGAGCAGCTTGGGGACGTCGGCACCCCGCAGATCGAGCTTGCCCAGC
>JBFHEP010000040.1:0-18433 GCA_041584095.1 Acidimicrobiales bacterium
GGGAAGACGATCATCGACTCCCCCTCGGAGAGAAGCCCCAACGCCGCCTTCATGGCGTCCTTGTCGGCCGCTCCCCGCTTCACGGGGATGGCCCCCAACGCAGCGCAGATGTAGGCGACGCCTGGTGTCGTGAACAGCGATTCCTTGCCCAGCGCCCGAACACGACGCGACGTGAGCGTGGCGACCAACACGCTGTCGAGGTTCGACCGGTGAACCGGGCACAAAATCGTCGGTCCGGGCAGCTCGAGCACATCGGCGTTCTCGGAACGCAGGTTCAGGTAGGGCGCCACGACCCGGCGGAGAAACCCGCGGAAGGCTCGGTAGACGGCCATCGACGACCGTCGTCGGCCCCGCTCCAGGGCCAGCTCTCGAAGCTCCGTACTCACCCGGCCAAGTACACCAGAAACGCCGGCGTGTTGCCACCGTGTCACGGCTCGATGACGACCGACGGCAATCGGCGACCGAGAACCGTCAGACAGGGGGGCGGCGGGCGACCCGGAACAGGACGAGATAGAAGAACCCGGCACCGATGGCGACGAGAAAACGAACGGCCGTTGCAACCATGTTCCCGTCGACCACGGCAATGGCGGTCCACACGGCGCCCAAGACCAGTGCGCCCGCAAGACCGATACCAGAGATGGCCGAACCGGTTACGGATTGAACCCGTCGCATCGCCATCGCCTGCTCCTCGCCGTCACCAACGTCGTACGTCAACCGTAGACACCACACCCGCCTGTTCGACAGAGCACACCTGTCGACCAGGATCGGCAATCGACCCACCAACGCACTGGGTGATCACGCCCGCCGACCGGGACCGCGACCAAGGGCCCGCGACCCGGGAGGCCGACCGATGTTCCACTAGTCTGGTCCCATGGATGAGAAGTCGCCGGCGCCGTCCGAGACCCTGCACTGGTCCGATACCGACCTCGAGGTCCACAAGGTGGTCGTCGGTCCTGTCGACAACAACGTTTTCGTCATCCGGTGCCGCCACAGTGGCGATGCCGTCCTCCTCGACGCCGCCAACGAGCACGAGATGCTGCTGGATCTTTGCCGGGGACTCGGTGTTCGGACGGTGCTGGAAACCCACGGTCACTGGGACCACATCCAGGCCGTGCCCGAGGTGCGCGACGCCGGCTACGAGGTGGGTGTGACCGCGGCCGACGCGGCGATGCTGCCGTCCTATGACTACCTCCTGGAGGACGACACGATCATCGAGGTCGGCCGCTCCAAGTTGCACACGATCACGACGCCCGGGCACACCCCCGGTTCGATCTGCTTCAAGGTCGTCGACAAGCCGTTGCTGTTCAGCGGCGACACCTTGTTTCCCGGCGGACCCGGTGCCACCGGCTACGAGGGCGGTGACTTCCCGACCATCATCGAGTCGATCGACACCCGTCTCTTCACGTTGCCGCCCGACACGCTGGTGCTACCGGGTCACGGTGACGACACGACGATTGGCGCCGAGCGCCCTCACCTCCAGGAGTGGGTCGACCGCGGCTGGTAGCGGCGATCGTCGCCGGCGGCTCGAACCGGCGCCGGTTCCGGAACCCGATCTGCAATCGGGGGTCGGGTTCGCACAACGCTACCGGCTGCCAACCTCGGGGTGAGGTGGTACGAAACGGCAAGTCCGGTCAGGGCGACGGCCGCCCCGACGATTGCATCCACCACATAGTGATTGGCCGTGAGGACGACCGCGGCCACCATCAAGAACGGCAACAGCAATCCAACCACGCTGACAAACCGGTTGGCTCGGGCACGGAAGAGGGCGATCCCGATCAGCAGATTCCAACCGACGTGAAGGCTGGGCAGCGCTGCGTACTTGTTGACCAGTGACGGTGGTTGCAGAATCCGGTACGACGACGACAGCTCCGCGATCGTGTCGGTGAACCCGCTCGGGAGCAGCCGGGGTGGGGCCACCGGGTGCATGACGAAGATCACCAGCCCGATGGCACCGGATGCAAACAGGGCGTTGCGAAGCATCAGGTAGTCGAGGCGCCGGGTGCGATGGAGCCAGACAAGCGTGAATGTGATGGCCGGCCAGTGGCACCAGATGTACACCCAGTTCGCCGCGGTCACGGCCCACCGACGATCGAGGATCAGGGCCTGCAACCGGGTTTCGACCGCCAGGCCGATGGTACGCTCGAAAGCCAGGAGATTGAGGCCGTTGGCCACGGCGATCGCTTCACTGCCCTCGGTGAGTTTTCGCACTCCGAAGTACAGCAGTGAGGCACCGGCGATGAGGCCGATCTGAACCCCGAAATCGGAGAGCCGGTGCCCACCTGATGACCGTTTCGTCGCTTTACAACCCGACATCCTCAGCCTCCGCAGACGACACGGGAACCCGTGGCCTTCGGCTCGGTGCCATCCCTTTGCAATCACGATTGCACCGGCCTCGGGGGTTCGCCATGAGGACATTCCAGATTAGTCGCGCAGGCGGCCTTGAGTCACGCGACAAGGTGCGACATGCGGCCGGGCGGAGGCCGTTCGGCCTGCTCAGACCTCTCCATCCGCTGTCGAATTCGCCGTCCATCTGTCCGCGATTTTTCGCCGGCACATTTCCACTATGGCGATGGTGGAATTAGGGTCGGCCCATAGACTGAGGCCATGGCCGACAGCCCGCTGTTCGAAATCCACGATCTCCATGTGTCCACACCGCCCACCGAAACCGACACCGGGTCCGAGCCCGGAGTCGAGATTCTGAAGGGTGTGGCGCTCACCATCAATCCGGGTGAGATCCATGCGCTGATGGGGCCCAACGGGTCGGGGAAGTCGACATTGGCTTCCACGCTGCTCGGATCACCCGAGTACGAGGTGACCTCGGGGCGGATCATATTCCGAGGCGACGACATCACCGATTGGGACACCGACGTCCGGGGCAAGGCCGGACTCTTCCTCGCCTTCCAGTATCCGCAGGAGATCAGCGGGGTTTCGGTGCTGAACTTTCTCCGACAGGCGCTGAGCGCCCGGAAAGGCATCGAGATGAGCGTGCTCGAGCTGCGGCTGTCCCTGATGGAGTGGATGGAGAAGCTCTCGATGGACTCCGCCTTCATGGAGCGGTATGTCAACGAAGGCTTCTCCGGTGGAGAGAAGAAACGGAACGAGATCCTGCAGATGGCGGTGCTCGAGCCCGAGGTCGCGATCCTCGACGAGACCGACTCCGGCCTCGACATCGATGCGCTCAAGACCGTCGCCGAGGGCGTTCGAGCCATCAAGGAAGAGCGGCCGGAGCTCGGCACGCTGGCGATCACCCACTACCAACGGCTGCTCGACCACCTCAAACCCGACTTCGTGCACATCCTGGTCGATGGCCGGATCGTCGCCTCCGGCGGCATGGAACTTGCCGCCCGGTTGGAGTCCGAAGGATACGACAGCTTCAAATGAGCGAATCCGACGCCTCGACCACGTCCGGCACCTCGAGAAGGCTCGACGTCGCCACCATCCGCAAGGACTTCCCGATCCTCGATCAGAAGCAGAACGGACACCGATTGGTGTTTCTCGATTCCGCCGCGTCGTCGCAGCGACCCCGCCAGGTAGTCGAGGCCATGACCGACTTCTACAACACCAGCTACGCCAACGTCCACCGCGGTGTCTACCAACTGGCCGAACGGTCCACCAGCGCCTACGAGAAGGCTCGTCGGAAAACCGCCCGGTTCATCGGAGCGTCGAATCCGAACGAGATCGTGTTCACGAAGAACGCCACCGAGGCCATCAACCTCGTCGCCGGTAGTTGGGGTAGAGCCAACCTCGGCCCGGGTGACGCGGTGGTCCTGACGCTTCTCGAACACCACGCCAACATCGTCCCGTGGCAGATGCTGGCCGCAGAAAAAGGATTCGAGATCCGCTGGATTCCCGTCACCGACGACGGTCGCCTCGACCTCAGCACGCTCGACACCCTGGTCGACGGAGCCAAGCTGGTGGCGTTCACCGCCATGTCGAACGTGACCGGGGCGCTCACCCCCACCGACCAGGTGATCGCCGCGGCCAAGGCCGCCGGTGCCGTCACGGTGGTCGACGCCTGCCAGTCCGTCCCCCATATGCCAACCGACGTCGCCGAGCTCGGCGCCGACTTCGTGGCTTTCAGTGGCCACAAGATGTTGGGCCCCACGGGGATCGGCGTACTGTGGGGCCGCGCCGAGCTGCTCGACGCCATGCCGCCGTTCCTGGGCGGCGGCGGCATGATCCTCAATGTCACCACCGACGGATTCATCCCGGACGAGCCCCCGGCGAAGTTCGAAGCGGGCACACCGCCAATCGCCGAAGCGGTCGGCCTGGCCGCCGCAATCGATTATCTGGAGGCGTTGGGTATGGAGGCCATTCGTGAACACGAGGTCTCGCTCACGGCCTACGCACTTCGCAAGCTCACCTCCGAACTGGGTGACGACATCACCGTGCACGGGCCTTCGGAGCCTGCCGCCCGCGGTGGCGTGCTGTCGATCGCGCTCGCCGATGTTCACGCTCACGACGTGAGCCAGGTGCTCGACGAGGAGGCGGTCTGCATCCGCCCCGGCCACCACTGTGCCAAACCGTTGATGAAGAAGCTGGGTGTGCCGGCCACGGCTAGGGCCAGTCTGTACGTCTACAACGGTGAGGACGACGTCGACGCCCTCACCGAGGCGCTGAAGACGGCCCGCGACTTCTTCGCCCTGTAGGATTCGCCCTGTACGAAAGGCCATATCTGTATGTCCGGTCTTGAAGACCTCTACCGCGAAATCATTCTCGACCACTACCGCAATCCCCGAAACCGGGGTGAGCTCGAGTCACCGCCCGCCTACCGAAGCGAGGGGTTCAACCCGTTGTGTGGCGACGAGGTCGTCGTCTATCTCGATGTCGACGACTCCGGGAAGATCAGCGACATCAAGATCGGAGGACAGGGCTGTTCGATCTCCCAATCGGCGGCCTCGATGATGTCGGCCGCAGTGATGGGCAAGTCGGTCGACGAGGCCAAGGCGCTGACGTCGCAGTTCAAGTCGATGATGTCGATCCACGAGACCGAGATCGGGGGCGACGGCAGCGAGGCCGAAGCCGACGGCAACCAGCCGAGCGGTGTCGACGCCGAACTACCGCTGGGCGATCTGGAAGCGCTCCGGGGCGTTGTCAAGTTCCCGGTGCGCATCAAGTGCGCCACCCTGAGCTGGAACACCCTGCTCCAGGCCATCGACGAGATGGCCAACGCCTGACCACCGGTTCTCTGCGGCCGGAACGGGACGGAGCCCAGTTCGGGCTGCAAGTTCCGGGATGGATCAGGCGAAGGGGTCGGCGAAGGGGTCGAGTTCGGCGCGTGGTTCGGCAGCGGCGGCCGGCTCGAGCTCGGCGTAGCCGGCGTAGCCAGTCGACTCCAGCTCGGCGGCCAGTTCGGGACCCCCGGAGGCGGCGATCCGGCCGCCGGCCAGAACGTGGACCCGGTCGGGCTTCAGCTCGTTGAGCAGGCGGCTGTAGTGCGTGATCACGAGTAGTCCGAGCTCGTTCTCCTCCGTCGCCTCCTCGATCCGGCGGGAGATGATCCGCAGGGCGTCGAGATCCAGCCCGGAGTCGAGTTCATCGAGGATGGCATAGCGGGGCTTGACCACACCAAGCTGGAGGGTCTCGTTGCGCTTCTTCTCACCGCCACTCATGTCGACGTTCAGAGGCCTGATCAGGAACTCGTGGTCGAAACCGATTCGATCGGCCTCGGCTTCGAGTCGGGCCTGGAGATCATCGGCGGGGCGGCCGGCGGCTTCGGCCGCCGCCGACAGTGCATCGATGAGGGACACGCCCGGCACTTCCGTCGGGTATTGCATGGCCAGGAACAGCCCGGCCTGAGCACGTTTCCAGGTCGGCAGACCGAGCAGTTCGACACCGTCGAGGGTCACCGAACCCTCGAGGACCTCATAGCCCGGTTTCCCCATGATCACGTGCGACAGTGTCGACTTGCCCGAGCCGTTCGGGCCCATGACGGCGTGAACCTCGCCGGGGCCGATCTCCAGGTCGACACCCTTCAGGATCTGGTTGCCGCCGACGGAGACCCGCAGGTCCTTCACGATCAGCTTCGATTCCGGTGTGCTCAATGGTCTACCTTCCGATCCATGGCAACAACTGCGGCGGCACTGCGACGGTCATGACGACACCTCGACACGGATGATGCCGTCGTCAACACGAACGGTGTAGACGGGGACGGGTTTGATGGCCGGCATGGACGTCGGTTCGCCGGTCTCGACCGAGAACGCCGACCCGTGTTTCCAGCACTCGATGGTCTTGTCGTCGGGGTCGATCTCACCCTCGGACAGCGAGTAGTCGGCGTGTGAACACTCGTCGCCGATCACATAGACGTCGTCGCCGATACGGATGACGGCCAGACGATGCCCGTCGACGTCGACCCGGCATGCTGAATCGGGGGTGAGATCGGCGAGTGGGCCGATCTCCAGGACCTTCACGTCGTCGGCGCTCTCGGCGGTGTCGCTCATGACTCCACCTCCCGACGGTCGAGCTTGGCTGCTATCAACCGCTGCAGCTCCGGCCGAACGGCCGCTACCGGCATGCGGTTGAGGACCTCTTGGAAGAAGCCGGCCACGATCAGGCGGTCGGCTCGACCCGGCGGCACGCCGCGGGCCCCGAGGTAGAACCGCTGATCATCGTCGACAGGGCTCACCGTGGAGGCGTGTGAGCAGTGGACCTCGTTGTTCTCGATCTCCAAATTCGGCACCGACCAGGCCCAGGCGTCGTCGCTGAGTTTGATGTTGCGGTTGGTCTGGAACGCGTTCGTTCCGCCCCCGTCCGGATGGATGTGGATGAGACCCGTGTAGATCGAGCCGGAGGCGTCGTCCTGGGCGCCTTTGAACAGCAGATCACTCCTGGTGTCGCGGGCCTCGTGATGCTGGAAGATCCGAAAATCATGAACCTGGGAACCGTCGCCGTAGTAGGCGGCCAGCAGGTTCGTGCTGCCGCCCCGACCGAGAAGCCGGGAGTCGACCCGAGTACGGGCGTACCGGCCTCCGAACGCGGCGATACCGGTGTTCAACGTGGCCTGACCGGCGGCCGACGAACGCTGGCGCGCGATGACGACGAATGCCTCGTCGGTCACCTGGACCGTGGAGTAGCTCAGCCGACCGGCGGCACCGACGTCGAGTTCGACCACCGGGATCGAAGCGGCGGCCGCGCCTGGAGCGGAACTCTGCCATTCGAGCACCTGCAGCTCCGCGTTCTCGCCGACATCGACGACGAAGTGGGGAAACCCGATCTCGTCCGGTCGGTTGTGGTGGTTGATCACGACCACCGGCCGGTCGACGGCCAGCCCAGCCGGAGCGCGAACAACCAGCGCGCCGGGCGAGAACGCCTGATGCCAGTAGTCGAAGATCGTCGGCGTACCGTCGGCCGGGACCCAGGCCCGCTGATCGTCGAAGCGGATGTCGAGCCCCTTGGCCGCCCAGCCGTCGTCGACGGCCACATCGACCAGGTGCCCGTCGAGAATCACGACCGTGGCGGCACGATCGTCGGAGCCGATCACGTTGTCGACGTCGGCCCGGACGGAGGCCACGGCGTCAGCACTCGGTGGCCTCTCGCCCACCGGGCCCATTTCGGCCAACGACAGCTTGCCCACCGGGCTGTACCGCCACTCTTCGGTTTCGGTGTTCGGCAGCTCGAGGGTGGCGGCCGTTTGCGCCGCCTCCACCCGCCCGGGACGAGGGTTCAAACCCGACGCGGCAGCGAGGGCATCGGGCGAAGATTGGTTAGTCACGTTTGACCAGGCTATCGGCGGAAGGGCCACCTCGGTCTGCGCCAGCCGCCCTTTCCCTCGGCCTTCCGGGCCCGAGCCCGTTCCTCCTCGACCTCGGCCCGAACCGTCGGCCCGACGGCGTTGATGATGTCCTCGGCCTCGTCGAGGAGGTCCGGAATCGAATCGTCGGAGCCGACGCTCGGCGGTGGCTCGGGCGTGGCCGGCGTGATCAGCGAACCGTGGCGCCAATTGACGTCGGCCAGCCGCCGTTCGTAGGAATCACAGCTTTCCGGGCAGTTCCAGGGGGCCTCCGGGGCGAGGTCGAGCACACATTTTCTCATCGTGTCGCCGCTCGGATAGGTCCGGCTCTGAAAGTGTTTGCAGTCCTGGCGCATTGCCATGGTTCCATTTTGCCCTCTACAGTGGCGCTCCGCTGACCACCGCAACCTGATTGGAGTCGAAACGATGGGAACGTTGCATCTCGGAGGGGCCGACGGCGACTACGCACCGACGGTTTTGATGCCCGGTGATCCGCTTCGAGCCCAGTTCATCGCCGACAACTATTTCGACGACGTTCGCCAGGTCAACTCCATCCGTAACATGTTGGGGTTCACCGGCACGTTCAACGGTCAGCCCGTGTCGGTCCAGGGTTCCGGAATGGGCGTGCCCTCGATCCAGATCTACGCAACGGAGCTGATCAAGGACTACGGCGTCGAGCGCATCATCCGGGTCGGTTCATGCGGGGCGCTGCAGGCCCACATGAATCTCGGGGATCTTGTCGTCGGCCTGGCGGCCGGCACCGATTCGGTGGTGAACCGCACGCGCTTCGGCGGGCGTGACTTTCCCGCTGTCGGCAGTTGGGAGCTCATCAAAGCCGTGGTCGATCACGCTGCCGGCCAGGATTTCACGACCCACGTCGGCTCGATCTTCACCTCCGACTTCTTCTACGAGCCGGAGGGCTCCGACACCTTCGCCCTGCTCGAGCGCTACGGCTTTCTGGCCGTCGAGATGGAGGCGGCCGGCCTCTACGGTGTCGCCGCCGAGTACGGCGCCCAGGCCCTGACGGTGGCCACCGTGTCCGACCAGATCAAGCGGGGTGAGGCGATGAGCCCCGAGGACCGCCAGTCCAGCTTCGACGACATGATCACCCTCGTCCTGGGGGCTCTGTTCGGATAACCCGCCGCTGGGCGGCACGAAAAAGACGGAGACCCCGCCAAGGGGGGAAGCGGGGTCTCCCAGACTGTTCGGGAACAGTCCGATCCATTCGATTTGTTGCGGTCCGGCGGCTGCGACGCCGGACCGGGGGGTTGTCGGACTCAGCGGCCGGCGATGGCGGCGACCAGCTCGTCCTTGCTCATCGACGATCGACCGGCGATGTCGAGCTCCTGAGCCCGCTCGTACAGGTCCTCCTTGGTCCAGGCGCTGTAGTCGGCGGCCTCGGAGTCGAGCGTCTCGATCCGGTCGGCCACGGCGTCGGTCGTCTCGGCGACATCGGTGCGGACCTCACGGGCGACGTCTGCCGCGGTGGCCTTGGTGGCGGCCGCCGTCCGAGTGGCGTCGGAGCGAACGGCGTCGACCTCCGAACGGAAAGTCTTCATGACTTTCTCGGTCGAGGTCCGGGCCTGCTCCAACACGGAGTTAGTGGCTTCGACCAGGGTTTCGGTGGCGTTTCGGGTGAGGTTGTAGCCGGTTTCGGCCATGACCCGCTGGAGGTGGAACATGCGGTCGGCGGGGGAAGGCAGGCGGCCCTCGACCTCGTCGAGGCGAGCGGTCATGGCCATTTCGAACTTGTCGACGCGTTCGCTCAGGTCGAACGACTCGAGCCGGCTGCGGTCGAACTTCGGCATGTCGAAGCGGCTGGTGTCGATCTTGGGCAGATCGAACTTCGGCATGTCGAACCGGCGGCGGTCGAGCTTGAGGGCATCACGAGAAAGGGTACGGGGAGCCATATTGGTCACTCCTTACAGAGCAGTGGGGCGTGGGGTTGGTGGCCGGTGCGATGAGGTGGCCGTTGTGGAGATTTGCCTGCCGGATCCGAGTCCGGACGGGTTACTCCCGCACCTTCTCCACTATAGAACAGTTTGCGAGTGCTTGCAACAGCAAGCGCGCTCTATTCGGCGTATTTGGACGTGAAAGGCGACACATCACGATAGCTGTCGGGCCCGCTCCACCAGACCGACGAACTCGGCAACCTGGCCCGAACGGCCTGACAGCGCATCGGCCTCGGCGTGCACCTGGGAGAAGCTGATGTCTCCCCGATACGGGCTGTCCCGCAGGATCTCGGCGAACGAGGCGACGGTAACCGCGAGACGGAAATCGTCGGAGGTCTCGGACCAGCGGTCCTCGAGCGTGTTCACCGTCAGCTCGAGACGGGACTCCCGAACCGAGCGCTCCTCGGGATCCTCCCACCTCAACTGGGCGGTGCCGAGTCGATCCCGGCCCGCAGCTCCGGGCCGGAGGGTCAACTCGTAGATCGCCGTGACCTGGTGTCCCGCGCCGAGTTCACCGGCGTCGACCGAGTCGTTGCGGAAATCGTCGTCGAGCACGGCTCGATTCTCGAAGCCGATGAGGCGGTACTGCTCCACCGTCTCAGGGTTGAACTCGACCTGGATCTTGCCGTCGATGGCCACGGTGACCAGCGTCGACACCAGCTCGTCGCTGAACAGACGCTCGGCCTCGCTGAGATCGTCGACGTAGGAGTAGAAGCCGTCGCCCTGGTCGGCGAGCTGCTCCATCATCACGTCGTTGAAGTCGTCCATCCCGACACCGATGGTCACGAGCTGAATGCCCTCGTCGGCGTCGTCGCGGATCATGCGGGACAGACCGTCGGGATCCGTGAGGCCGACGTTGGCGATGCCGTCGGAGGCCAGGATGACCCGGTTGACGCCGCCGCGCCGGTATTGTTCGTTCGCAAGCTCGTAGCCGACAGCCAGTCCGGCCTCGAGGTTGGTCGAGCCGTTGGGGCGCAGCCGGTCGATGGCGTCCAGGATCGCGTTTCTGTCACGGACCTCCGTGGGCGGCAGCACGACCTGGCCGTTGTCGGAGTACGTGACGATGGCGACGGAGTCGTCGTCGGACAGTTCCCGGGTCAGCCCGGCCAGGGCGTCCTTGACCAGGCCGAGGCGGTTGGGCCGATCCATCGACCCGGAGGTGTCGACCACGAAGGTCAGCGCGGCGTCGGGACGCTCGGCGTTCGAGACCTGCTCGGCCTGCACACCCAGCCGGAGGATGACATTGTCGCGGTCGAACGGCGACGGTCCGCCGTCGGCCACCACGGTGAGCCCCTCCCTGGGAGCGGGATAGTCGTAGGTGAAGCTGTTGACGTACTCCTCGACCCGCACCGACTCCCGGGGCGGCAGCTGACCGGACTCGAGCCACTGACGGGCGATGCTGTAGGCGCCGGTGTCGACGTCGAGTGCGAAGGTGGACAGCGGATCCCGGGTGGTCTCCACGAAAGGCCGGATCCCGTAGTCGGCGAAGTTGGCCCCGGTGTCGGCGGCCTCCGGCTCGTTGGGGGTGAAGAACCCGCCGGCTGCCGGAGCTGCCTCCTCGACTGCAGCGGCGTCACCATCGGCACTCTGACGGGCGGACCGGCTCCAACTCTGACCGGCGTCCACCTCCCCGATGGCCTCGTCGTCTGCCATCGCCTCGGCGGCGTCCCCTCCCTCATCAGCGACATCGTCTGCACTGTCATCCGTGTCGACGAGACCGGAGTCGGCATCCTCCAAGGTCGTGCGGTCGGCGGCCTCGTCGGACACCTCCTCGGCGGCATCCGTTGAATCGTCACCGCCACCACACGAAGAAGCGACGAGGGCAAACGTCGTCAGGATGGCCAGCAACAACAGTCGGGTGCGCTTTGGGATGCTCATGGTTCTTTGGGCGATAGGGACGAGGAGCTGGTTCCCCCCGTCATGGATTCGTCACAACGGGCCAGTCGGCTTGACCCAATCCGCGACAAAGCCGTTCCGACATCCGTCGTAGGAACGAAACACAGGCAGTGACTAGCCTGAGTACGTCCACCTCCGGCCGCGGGCGTGTGCCCGAACGGGTACCCGGCCCCGGTGGGACCAACCAAAGGAAAGACACCGATGGGAATGTTCGACAAAGCCAAGGACCTTGCCGGCAAGGCCAAGGACGTCGCCGATCAGGCCAAGGACCTCGCCGACGAGCACGCCGACAAGCTTCCCGGCGACATGGGCGACAAGGCCAAGGAGCTGGCCGACAAGGCCGACGAGCTCGCCGACAAGATCCCCGACGAGGGCGGTGCCGGCCTGTAGCCGTTGCCCTGCCGAATCCGATAGCGACAAGCCCGGTCGACTCGACCGGGCTTGTCGCCGCTCACGGCCGGTTCCCATTCCTGCGGTGAGTGACGCTCCCCGATCAGCCCGGACGAGTGTGTCCCGACCGGGCATCGCCGTCGAAACCTGCTTTCTTCACCTCCTGACGGCTGTTGAATTTCACCCGTTCCGGTTGGCCCCACGCAGGGCTAACGTAGTAAACGGTATAGCGGGAGGCACTGTCACATGGTAGGTAAGACTAGGGCGAGGGTCTCGATTGCCGCGGTTGTCGCGATGCTCGCCTAATGATCTGGATGGCAACGCCTGCGCTTGCCGTCACGGTCTTCGTTCCGGATGCCGACTCCTACGTCGACGGGTCGAGCCCCGGCAGCATCTACGGCAACCGGACCTTCATGCGAGTCGACGCCTCGCCCGACCGGGTGGCGTATCTACGGTTCGACGTGAGTGGTGTCGGGCCGCAGGATTCGGCGATGCTTCGCCTCTGGGCCGCTTCGTCGAACGACGGGGTGACCATTCATCAGGTGGCCGACAACGGCTGGTCCGAGAACGCCATCACCTACACCAACCGGCCCGCCGTGGGCGCCGCCATCAACGCCACGACATCTCCGATCAGCTCCGGATCGTGGATCGAGCTCGATGTCTCCTCGTTCGTGCAGGGTGACGGCACCTACACGTTTGCCGTGACCACCAACGACACGACCGCGTTGAAGCTCGACAGTCGAGAGGGCACCAACTCCCCTCAACTGCTTGTTCCCGCACCCGAACCACCCACGGAGTACGTCATCACCGGCAGCGGCTCCTCGTACACGGCAACGTCCGATACGTCTCCCCCCACCGTCTTCACCGGCACCCTCAAGTTCGTGGTCGAGAGCGCCGCGAGCGATCTCGAACGTTTCGGCGGCGGAACCGTGACCTTCGTGGCCGGGTTGTTCGACATGGGCTCCGACCATTTCGAATTCGACGACGTCGATCACATCATCTTCAGGGGACAGGGCATCGATGTGACGACGCTCGTGAACAACACGTCGGAGGCCGATGACACCGAGATCTTCGATTTCGTCTCCGCCGACCACGTCGAGATCTACGACATGACACTGTCCGCCGGTGGTCCGGACCGGACCACCAGCGATGCGATCGACTTCGACAACGGCAGGAATTCGATCATCGCCCGGGTGAAGATCGTCGAGTCGCGGGGCAAAGACATCGTGTTCGACGGCAAAGGAGTCGGCTGGTCGGCGACGGGCAACCGTGTAACGGATTGCATCATCGAGAACGTACCCGGCGACGGCATCGAGCTACTCGCCAGCTCGAACAACATCATCGAAGGCTGCACCATCAGCGGCAGCGGGGGCCACGGAATCCAGGCCACGAAAGCGTCGTCGGTCGCCGCCGTGCCGAACAAACCCTCCGACAACAACATCATTCGTAACAACACCATCGACCTCTCCGGCAGGGATGGAATCAACATCAACTCCGGTGATGACAACATCCTCGTCGGCAACGCGATCTCCAACAGCTCCCAGGTCGCGGCCGGTCGGGACGGCATCCGGATCGAGTCGTTCGACGGCGTCTCCTGCGACCGAAACGACGTCGAGTCGAACAACTTGTTCGACAACCAGGTCGTCGCCACCCAACGCTACGGGGTCAACATCGCCGACCCCGAATGCACAGCCACGGTCATCGGAGCTGCCAACACCTTCAGCGGGAACGCCGTGGGAGACATCGACGACAATGGCACCGGCACGATTCTGCCCGGGGACAACACCCCTCCGACGACACCCACCAACGTCCAGGCGTCGGCCCAGCCCGGGGTTGTGACGGTGACCTGGGATGCCAGCTCCGACAACGTCGGCGTGACCGGATACGCCGTGTACCGGGACGGAACCGAGGTCGGTACCGTCGGCGGCACAACCACCACCTTCGACGACACCACTGTTGCGCCCGAGACCACCTACTCGTACACCGTGGACGCCTTCGACGCAGCCGGCAATCGATCGGCGCAGAGCGCGCCTGCGGTGGTGACGACGCCACCGCTGCCACCGTCCTTCCCGATTCCGGCCGCGGCGGACGCCTATGTGAGCAGCTCGAGCCCGACCACGAACTTCGGAACATCCACCGAGCTGAGGGTCGACGGCTCGCCCGAACTCCGGTCGTATCTGCGGTTCGACGTCACCGGCCTCACGGGGGTCGTCACCGGGGTGACGCTTCGGGTCCATGCCGCCTCATCCCATTCCGAGGGGTTCGTCGTGCGACAGGTGTCGAACACCACCTGGGACGAGTCGACCATCACCTACTCCAATGCCCCGCTGGTCGGGCAGGGGATCGGGTCGTCCGATACCCTCACGGCCGGAAGCTACTCGGAAATCGACATCACCGGCTGGGTCACCGGGGACGGCAGCTACAGCTTCGCCCTGACGCACTTCAACAACACCAATCTGAGGCTGTCGTCTCGCGAGACCGCCAACCCACCTCAGCTCGTGATCACCCAGGACACGTCGGGCAACACACCTCCCACCGCGGACGACGTCGTGTTGTCCACCGTCGAGGACACGGTCGACGCACCCTGGGCCCCCAGTGTCTCCGACCCGGATCCGGACACGTTGACCTGTTCGATCGTCTCCTCTCCCTCAAACGGTTCGGCCGCGGTGTCGTCGGATTGTGCGTCGGGGACCTACACCCCCGATCCCGACTACAACGGTCCGGACTCGTTCGAGTACGAGGTTTCGGATGGCTCGTTCACCGATACCGGAGTGGTCTCGGTGACCGTCGACCCCATCAACGACGCTCCGGTGGCCGATGCCCAGTCGGTGGCCACGACCCAGGACCAGTCGATCACCGTGACGCTGACCGGCTCCGACGTCGACGGTGACTGCCCGTTGACGTTCAACGTCGACTCACCGCCGACGAACGGATCCCTCGGAACGATCACCAATCCACAGTGCAGCGGCGGAACGGCGAGCGCCGACGTCCAGTACACCCCGAATCCCGGATACTCGGGGCCCGACTCCTTCGACGTCACGCTCACCGATCCTTCGAGCACCGTGTCGGCTGCGGCGACGGTGTCGATCTCGGTCACGCCTCCGCAAACGAGCTTCACGTTCAACCCGGCTGCCGACGCCTATGTGGCGGACAATGCGCCGGACAACAACTATGGATCCTCGAATCAGCTCCGAGTGGACGGCTCTCCGATGCTGAGGTCGTATCTGCGGTTCGATGTGTCGGGGCTGTCGGGAAGTGTGACGTCGGCAACGCTTCGGGTGTACGCCAACTCGTCACACTCACAGGGCTACGAGGCAGTACAGGTGGCCGACAACGGCTGGAGCGAATCGACGATCACGTTCAACACCGCTCCCGCTCTCGGATCCTTCCTGAATGGCTCGGGACCGGCGACGGCCGGCACCTACACAGACGTGGATGTCACCGGATACGTGACGGGGAACGGAACGTTCAGTTTTGCTCTGACACCGCTGAGCAACACGAACTTCCGGCTCGCTTCGCGGGAGACGGGCACTCCTCCGGAGCTCGTCATCGAGATCGGCTCGTGAGGCTGACAGCGTCGGGACAGAGGGGCCGACGACGGCCTCGGGTTCCGGTCGTCGATCCCGGTAGGTCGTGACAGAGCCGAGGATCAAGGTTCAGCCGTGGTCACTCTCCGCCGTGCGGTCGGTTGGCTCCGCCGGCGCCCGCTGATCCTCGATCTCGCCGACCAGCTCGGCAACCAGGTCCTCGATCGTGACGAGTCCACGCGTCTGCCCGTCCCGATCGGAGACCACAGCCAACCACCGACCGCTGTGCTGCATCCGCGTCAGCAGCGCCGAGATGGGGTCGTCGGGCTCGCAGCGCAACACATCATGGGCCAGTGAGGCAACGACGGTTTCGGTTCCCGCCGTGACCGCGGCCGCAAGATCGCGCAATCGAACGACGCCCAGGATCTGGTTGATGTCGGCACCGTGAATCGGGAGTCGACGATGGCCGGCGACGACGGCCAGAGCCAGCGCGTCGGCAGCCGTGACATGTTCGCCCACGGACGCGATATCGTCGCGGTCCACCATGACGTCACCGACCCGTCTGTCGTTGAATTCGAACGAGCGGGCGACGAGATCGGCGTCGCTCTCACCGATGGCGCCGGCTTCCGCCGACTCCCTGGCCAGGGCCCGGATCTCCTCCTCACTCAGCGCACCAACAGCCACAACCTGCCCGGAAGCCTGAAGTCCCGCCAAGCGCAGGAGAACACCGACAACCGGGCGTGAGACGGCGACAACCAGTCGCAGGACCCTGGTCAGACGAAGCGCGGTGATTCTGGGCGCGCGCATTGCCAGCGTCTTGGGGACCGCTTCGGCGTACACGAACAGAGCGGCGGTCAGCAGGATCGTGCCAATCGTGACGCCGATACCGCCAAGCAGGCGATCGGCGAGAATCCCGGCGACCGTGGCCGTCATGACCTGGAGTCCGAGGGCCAACAGTAGAACGGCGTTCAGCACAACGGGAAGATCGTCCAGCAGCCGAAGCAGGCGGGTAGCCCGTCGCGATCCATCCCGGGCGTCCTTCACCACCGAGCTGCGCCGTACCCGAATGATGGAGACCTCGGCTGCACCCAAGACTGCAACCCCGCCGAATCCCGCCACCAGCACCCCGATCAGCACCAGATCAACAACGTTCACCGCTCTTCGCTCCTGCAATGCCGTGTGGCCGTCACGCTCAGGGTGTACCAACGTGGCCGGCATGGCAAGAGGCGAAGGTCATGGTGCAGCCGGTGCAGAAGCGGGCCCCGGCCAGGGACGGTCCCACGATGGCATCGTCGACCGCAATCATGCGATCGGCAACGTTACGGGGGTTCGATCACACGGTTGACAAAGAGACGTAGGTCCCTACGCGCGGTCCCGGCCACTGGGATATCATCGCTGGCACGGTCGCAGCAACAGGCCGCTCCAGCGGGGAGGCGCTCGAGCTTCACACCACCCGAGCCTGGAGGTTGGACGTGGCAGATCGGGAAGATCGGCCAACAAACCATTCGCCCATCGAACGAGAAGTACGCCTCACACGGGAGGTGCGACTCAGTCGCGAACTTCCTCCGCCGCGAGCTCGGGAATACGACCAGCGGCGACGGGGTGCGGCCGGGTTCACCACGCTGGCATCGGTTCTGCTGGCGGCAGCGGCCCTCGTGACCTCCGTGGTGGTTCTACTGCTGATACTGAGGGACCAACAGAATCCATCAGCCAACGGGTTGACCGACGCTGCCACCGAGTTGGAGGTTTCCGAAGCCTCCGTCCTCGACGAGACCGGTGCAGATGGCAGCGGCTCCACCGACCAGTCGGATCCGGCATCGCCGGCCGAGGCCCCACTCGAGGGTCCCTTTGTGCGGGCGACTCTCGCCGGCCGCGACTTCATGCTCGACGGAGTCGTGCCGTCCGCCTCACTGGCCGATGATCTGCTGCGATCAGCGGAAACCGCCTATTCGCCGTTCGTGCGATCGACCCTGACCGTCGACGAGCAGCTCGAGGAGGTCGAGTGGCTGGCCGCCGGCGCCGACGCCATCGTGTTGCTGCCCCTTATCAGCGACGGATCCCTTCTCATCTCGGACGGCCGGATAGTGCTCAACGGCCGTTCGCCGAGCGCCGATCGGGTGGATCGCCTGACCGGAGCGCTGACGCAGATGACCGGATTGCCGGTTGAGGTCGGGGACATGGAGATCACGGGTCTCGCCGCTCCCGATTTGCTGTTGGACGCGGAGGACGGCCAGGTCGTGCTGACCGGTCGCCTCCCGAGCGACGAGATCAAGCAGGCCATCGTCTCGGGCGCCATCGCCGCCTACGGTCAAACCAACGTCACCGACCAGATCTCGGTGGACCCCGGCGTGTTCACCTCGCTGTGGATGTTCTCCGGGGATCAGCTCCTCCAAGCCATGTCGGCGTTCCCCGACTACGAACTCAAGATCCTGGGAAGCTCGTTCTCCGGGTTCATCAACGGCGGGGTGACGTTCGAGACGGGGTCTGCGGAGTTCAGCGGCAACTATGCCCAGGTCCTCGATGTCGGCGTCGCCGTGCTCACACGTGATCAGTCGCTTCAACTGGTCATCGAGGGCCACACCGACGGAATCGGGCCGGACGACGTCAACCTCGATCTCAGTCAACGGCGAGCGGAGGCGGTTCTCAACTACTTCGTGGACAACGGCATCGCCGCCGAGCGACTCACCGCCATCGGCAAAGGTGAGACCGAACCGGTTGCGCCCAACGACACGCCGGAGGGACAAGCCCGCAACCGGCGAATCGTCTACCGGCTCACGAGCCTTCAATAGCCGTCGGCCTTCCCACTCATCAGCGGAAGTCGCTACCAGCTTGGACAGCCTGGGGCGGAACGTCTCATGTCGTAGTCGTCGAGTGGTCTTTGCCGTCGCGCCGCCATTTGTCGAATTGGCAGCATCTCCGCGCAACGTACGTACAGAAAA
>JBFHEP010000041.1:0-18141 GCA_041584095.1 Acidimicrobiales bacterium
GAGAACTGAATGAGAACGACGAAGAGCACGACCGGGAGCACCTTGCCCTCGACCACGTTCGGAACTGCGTGGCGAACGGTGTCGCGCACGTTGGGCAGGATAAGTTGCGGCGAGTGGTGCAATGAACTCAGTGTCCGTCGTGAGAAAAATGTGGGCGGCCACTGGTCGTCCGCACCTTGCTAATCATGATAGCCCCATATCGTCGCCGTCGGCCATTTGGAGACTTGCCCAATCGAGGCCCAGGTCATCGACGATCAGACCCGTCACGCCGTCAGCGGCGAGCTGTCGCCCCCGCTCGATGGTTTCCACGGCCCAGGAGAAGAGCTGAGGCGTCTTGGCTCGAATGACACCGATCGCAGAGGCGTCGAGCAGCCGATTGTGGACGACGACCCCGACCCGGTCTCCGAGCCCGGGAACCATCGTGACGGCCCGGAGCTGAAGCCGGTTGCCGCAGCTGCGGAGCATCAGGGCGCCGGGGCGATCACCAAACACCGGCAGCACCCACCAGGAGCGGCTCGACACCAGCAGCGGGCGATCCTCGGGGACAGCCCGCCGAATCCGACGGGCCGCCCGGCGGGTGAAGCACTTGAGGTCGAGCATGAGGGGTACCGTCGGTGGCACGGCGGCCAGGATCTCGTCGATCGATGAGACGCTCGTACCGGCGGGTAGCAGGTACCACCGCTCCCAGAGCCTCGAGGTTGGTCGGATCACCTTCTCGTGTCGCACCTCGACCCGGCCCCGATGCAGGTGAACATCGCACTCGATGACGTCGGCCACGCGCAGTGCCGCTTCGACGGCGCTCGGGTCGTTGCCGGCACGATGGGCGATGATCAAGGGGGTCAACGCCATCATGGTAACGCCCGGGTCCGGGCGGCGATCCGAGCCACCGCCTGGCTGTCCGGGATCGCCCGTGGTCTAGCGCAGGACCCGACCCGACATCGACGTCGGGTCGATGCGGACCCAGATCGGACGCCACTCGGCCTTGGCCCAGGGAATGAGGCCCAGTTGGTCGAGCTGCGCCTCCTCGGCCCAGTTCTCGACCTCTCGGGCGACACCCTGGACGACGACGCTCCAGCCGGATCGGGACTCGGCGTCCCACTGGTCGACCTCGAAGCAGACCTTCTGATTGTTGGCCGCCGCAGCCAACTTGAGGCCGTCGAGGGTGCGAAAGACGATGCCGTCCTCGTGCCACCGGAAGTTGACCGGAAGGGCCAGAATCTCGTCGTCGACCATGAAGGCGACTCGGCCGATGGGGGTCGACTCCATCAGCCTGATGCACTCGTCGTCGTCGATCACACCCATCTTGGAGACGATGTCGATCGCGATCGGTTCGGGATCTGTGGCCACTCGCTCGTCCTTTCTGGTGTCCGGCCCTCATTGAACCCCCACCGGTTCGACCCGACCAGGGGCCTTTGGCCCTACGGCTGACGCGCCGAGACCGGTATCGTCCGCATCGGCTGGTCGTGATCGCACAGCGCCCGACCGACCGTCTACGAGAGTGCCGCCCGGCAAGGAGTGGAATGGCCGACACGATCGCAACCAACGGCTCGACCGGAGACGCCCGGTCCATTACCGTCGACGGCAACGAGGCCGCCGCTCGCATCGCCCACCGGGTGTCGGAGGTGATTGCCATCTACCCGATCACCCCGGCATCGCCCATGGGCGAGCTGGCCGACACCTGGACCCAGGCCGGGGCGCTGAACCTCTGGGGCTCGGTACCCGAGGTGATCGAGATGCAGAGCGAAGCCGGCGCCGCCGGAACCCTGCACGGCTCGCTCCAGGCCGGGGCGATGACCACCACGTTCACCGCATCGCAGGGTCTGCTGCTCATGATTCCGAACCTCTACAAGCTGGCCGGCGAACTGCTTCCGGCCGTGGTCCACGTGGCGGCCCGATCGGTGGCGACCCACGCCCTCAGCATTTTCGGTGACCACAGCGACGTGATGGCGGCCCGTCAAACCGGCATGGCCATGCTGGCCTCGGGTTCGGTCCAGGAGGCGCACGACCTCGCGCTCATCGCTCATGCGTCGACCCTGCGGTCGCGGGTGCCGTTCCTCCACTTTTTCGACGGCTTCCGCACAAGCCATGAGGTTGCGAAGATCGAGGCCATTGACGACGCCACGATCCGGGCCGTGATCGACGACGACCTGGTGACGGCTCACCGCCTCCGAGCGCTCGACCCCGACACGCCCGTGATTCGAGGCACGGCCCAGAACCCCGACGTGTTCTTCCAGGCCCGCGAAGCGGCCAACTCCTACCACCTGGCTGTGCCCGACATCGTGGCGGCCGACATGGCCCGGTTCGAGCAGCTGACCGGCCGCCGGTACGGGCTGTTCGACTACCACGGCCATCCCGAGGCGACAGACGTGGTGGTCGTCATGGGTTCTGCGGCCGGAACGACCGAGGAGGCCGTCGATCGTCTGGTGGCCGACGGCCGCCGCGTCGGCGTGGTCACGGTTCGGCTCTACCGCCCGTTCGACGTCGAATCGTTCGTGGCCGCTCTCCCGCCGTCGACTCGGCGGATCGCCGTGCTCGACCGCACAAAGGAGCCGGGTTCGGTCGGAGAACCCCTGTACCTCGACGTGGTGTCGGCCCTGGCCAGGGGCTGGACGGCGGCAGTCGGAGAGTCGGCACCGCCGCTGGTGATCGGCGGCCGCTACGGGCTGTCGTCGAAGGAGTTCACGCCGTCGATGGCCATCTCGGTGTACGACCACCTGTCGGCCGATCACGCCAGGCCGGAGTTCACGGTCGGCATCGTCGACGATGTCACCGACCTGAGCCTGCCCCCGGCCGAGCCGTGGCACGAGCCGTCAACCGTCCGTCGAGCGGTCTTCCACGGGCTCGGCTCCGACGGTACGGTCGGAGCCAACAAGAACACGGTGAAGATCCTTGGGGAGCACAGCGATCTTCAGGCCCAGGGCTATTTCGTCTACGACTCGAAGAAGTCGGGTTCGACCACGGTGTCGCATCTGCGGTTCAGCCCCGACCCGATCCGATCCGCCTACCTGGTCACCGAGGCCGACTTCGTCGGCGTGCACTACTTCGGTGCATTCGACCGCTATGGGGTGCTCGACGTCGCAGCGGCCGGTGCAACCGTACTGATCAACTCCCCGTACGGTGCCGAGGAGACCTGGGATCGACTCAATCGCGACACCCAACAGGCGATCATCGACAAGGACCTGACCGTGTACCTGGTCAATGCCTCGAAGGTGGCGGCCGACAATGGGCTCGGACGTCGGGTCAACACCGTGCTGCAGACCTGTCACTTCCATCTCTCGGGTCTCCTGCCGCCCGGTGAGGCGGTCGAGGCGATCAAGGCGTCGATCGCCAAGACCTACGGAAAACGGGGCCGCCTGATCCTGGAGCGCAACAACGCGGCGGTCGATGCCGCCGTGGCGTCGCTCGAACAGCTGACCGTGCCGGCGATGGTTACGGCCGAGCGTGGTCGGCCCCCGACCCTGTCGGCCGAGGCCCCGGATTTCGTGCAGCGGGTGACCGGGGCGATGATGGCCGGCGAGGGCGATCTGCTCCCGGTCAGCGCGCTCCCTGTCGACGGTTCGTTCCCGCTGGGCACCACCAAGTGGGAGAAGCGGGCGATCGCTTCGACCATCCCGATCTGGGATCCCGACATCTGTATCGACTGCGCCCGCTGCGCCCTGGTGTGCCCTCACGCCGCCATCCGACTCAAGGTGGTGAACGCCGACGAGCTGGCCGACGCCCCGGCGTCGTTCCAGTCGAAACCGTGGAAGGACAAGGTGGCGGCCGCCGCCGGGATCGAAACCCGGGCCATCATCCAGGTCGCCCCCGACGACTGCACCGGCTGCGGTGTCTGCGTGAACATCTGCCCGGCCAAGAGCAAGCAGGAGGTGAAGCACAAGGCGATCAACATGGAACCGTTCGCCGACCATGCCGATCCCGAGCGGGTCAACTTCGACTATTTCCTGTCCCTTCCCGAGCACGATCGGACGACACTCCGGCTCGACACGCTCAAGGGCTCGCAGCTGGCCCAACCGCTTTTCGAGTTCTCCGGAGCCTGTTCGGGTTGTGGGGAGACACCGTATGTGAAGCTGCTCAGCCAGCTTTTCGGCGATCGGATGGTGGTGGCCAATGCCACCGGCTGCTCGTCGATCTACGGCGGCAATCTTCCCACGACGCCGTGGACGACCAACGCCGACGGCCAGGGTCCGGCCTGGGCCAACTCGCTGTTCGAGGACAACGCCGAGTTCGGCCTCGGGCTGCGCCTCGGTATCGACAGCCACGAGGAGGCGGCCCGCCGGCTACTCATGGAGCTGGCCGGCGCCATCGACGCCGACCAGGAAGCCGCAACATCCGGGCTGGCCGACGAACTCCTGTCCAACCCTCAGGCCACCGAAGCCGATATCGCCCGGCAGCGCCAGGCGATGCACCGCCTCGAGCGCTGGCTCCAGGCCAATCCGGGGGCCGTGGCCGATCGGCTGTCGTCGCTTGTTCGGTATCTGGTTCGTCGCTCGGTCTGGCTGATCGGCGGCGACGGCTGGGCGTACGACATCGGGTTCGGCGGGGTCGACCACGTCCTCGCCTCGGGCCGGGACGTCAACATCCTGGTGCTCGACACCGAGGTGTACTCCAACACCGGCGGGCAGACGTCGAAGGCGACGCCCCGCGGCGCCATCGCCAAGTTCTCCGCCGGTGGCAAGACCACTGCGAAGAAGGACATCGGGATGATCGCCATGGCCTACGGCGACGTCTACGTCGCCCAGGTGGCGATGGGGGCCAACATGACCCAGACGGTGAAAGCCTTCACCGAGGCGGCAGCCCATCCAGGCCCGTCGATCATCATCGCCTACAGCCCGTGTATCGCCCACGGCATCGACATGGGAGACATGATGGGCCACCAGAAGATGGCGGCCGACAGCGGCTACTGGCCGCTCTACCGATTCGATCCCCGTCGTGAGTCGGTCGGCGACCACGCCCTTCATCTCGACAGTCGGAAACCGTCGATTCCGTTCCGGGAGTTCGCCATGACCGAGGCCCGCTTCTCGATGCTCACCCAGGTCAACCCGGAGGTGGCCGACCACCTCCTGACGGCGGCACAGCGGGACATCGACGACCGCTGGCACCTCTACGAGCAGATGGTCGAGGTGGAACGGACGGCTCGCTTCGGTCTGGTCGACGATTCCGATGAACCCGAATCCTCCGACCCACCCGACGTCCCGGAGGCGATCGACACAACCCCGCAGGCGGAGGTGCGGCCATGAACTCGATTCAAACCGATTTGAGCACCGACTACCTTGGACTTCGTCTCCGCAATCCGCTGGTGGCGTCGGCCTCGCCCCTCACCGGGTCGCTCGACTCGCTCCATGCTCTGGAGGAGGCCGGTGTCGGGGCGGTCGTCCTTCCATCGCTGTTCGAGGAACAGGTCGTCCACGAGGCCATGATCTTCGGCTATCACGAGGCGGACGAGGCCGCGTTCAACCCCGAGGCCCACGGTGGGTATTTCCCGGCCATGGACGCCTACAACACCGGCGCCGACCGCTACCTGGATCTCCTCGTTGCGGCCAAGCGGGAGCTGTCGGTGCCGGTCATCGCCAGCCTCAACGGCACAACGGACGGGGGCTGGACCCACTATGCCACTGCCCTGCAAGGAGAGGGGGCCGACGCCGTTGAGCTGAACATCTACCATCTGGCCGCCGACCCGACTCGCACCGCGGCCCAGGTCGAGGATCGCTACCTGCGTCTGGTGGAGAAGGTGCGTTCGGAGATATCCATCCCATTGGCGGTCAAGGTCGGGCCCTTTTTCAGTTCACCCGGCAACATGGCCCGGCGGCTGGCGGCGGCCGGGGCCGACGGCCTGGTGCTGTTCAATCGCTTCTACCAACCCGACATCGATCTCGAGACGTTCGACGTGGCGCCCGATCTGGAGTTGAGCAGCCCGGTCGACATGCGTCTGGTGCTCCGCTGGATCGCCATCCTTCGGGGAAGAGTCGACGCCTACCTGGCCGCCACCAGCGGGGTCCACGACGGGGCCGGGGCGGTGAAGATGGTGCTGGTCGGAGCCGATGTGGTGATGATGGCTTCAGCCCTGCTCCGCTACGGTCCCGGCCATTTGGCCACCGTTTTGGCCGATTTCGCCAACTGGTTCGACGAGCGATCGTACGAGTCGGTGAACCAGGCCAGGGGAAGCGTGAGTCAGGCCTCGGTTCCGGATCCCACCGCCTTCGAGCGGGCCAACTACGTGAGGACGATCGCGTCGTATCACCCTGACGTCTGAGTGGTCGTCACCCTGACGTCTGAGTGGTCCGGCACCGGCGCACGCCCCAGCTTCTGAGGTAGCACCACGTAGTCTGCGACGGCGGGGAACCTCGGAACCGCCTTTTGGCGATCGGAGAACCGATATCCTCCGTCGTGGTGACTGAGGACCTCGCAGATCTCGATATCGCAGCCGTCGCGTCCGACGTCGGCACCACCGCCCTCCGGATCGGCCTGATCATCGTCGGCACGTTCGTCGTCGTGCGGGTGCTGAAGCGGTGGCTGCCGCGCTCGGTCGATCGGTTCATCGCGCAACGGGAACGAGACGAGGCCAACCTCGACGAGGTTCGAGGCTCCGAGGCCAACTACCTCAAACGGGAAGCGCAGCGAGAGCGGGCTCGGCAGCGGGCCCGGACTCTGGCCACCGTCTTGGTGTCCCTGTTCGCCGGGGCTCTATGGTTCGTCGGCTTCCTCCTTGTGCTGGGCGAAATCGACATCGACCTCGCACCACTCCTGGCCGGGGCCGGCGTGGCCGGCATCGCCATCGGCTTCGGAGCGCAAACCCTGATCCGGGATCTGCTGGCCGGCTTCTTCATCGTGCTGGAGGACCAGTACGCCGTCGGCGACATCGTCGACCTCGAGCACGCCACCGGTGAGGTCGAGCGCATCAATCTGCGGTTCACCCGTCTGCGTGACTACGAGGGCAAAGTGTGGTTCATTCCCAACGGCGAGGTCCGGCGCGTCGGCAACCTGTCGAAGCTCTGGTCCAAGGCGGTCCTCGACGTCGGCATCGCCTACGAGGACGACATCGAACGGGCGCAGGCGGCCATGGTCGCCGCGGCCAACGACGTCAAGGAGGCGAACATGGAGGAGGCCACGATCATCGACGAGCCGGAAGTGCTCGGGGTCGAACAGCTCGGCGCCAACTCCGTCGTGCTGCGGATGGTCGTTCGTACCGAACCGGGGGAGCAGTGGTCGGTGGCCCGCGCCATCCGAGCCCGCATCAAAGCCCGCTTCGACGCCGAGGGCATCGAGATTCCCTTCGCTCAAAGTGTCGTGCGCTTCCGCTCAGACGGTCAGCCGCCGACTCCGATGGCGCCGACCGAAGCCGGTGGCAGCGGCTCGGAATCAGCGGGTGACGGCGACGGCCGCTGATTGCCTGGGCATCGAGGTCGAGGCCGCACCGCACGATCAGCGGTGGCGGATTCAGCCCTGACAAACGAGCGCGGTCGGGGCGTCGGGCTCGTCGAACTCCTCAGGGTCGACGCAGGGCGTGTCGGTTTCAACCGACGCGTCGAAGTCGCCGATCTGGAATTGGAGAACCATGCCGACCGATGCGTCGCTCGTTTCGCTCGTCTGGTCGATGACGGCCTGCCACCACTCGTTCAAGTCGGCGATGAGCCCGATGACCATGCCGTCGGGATCGACTGCGAGCGAGACGTCGGCTTCGAGATCTGTGGGTTCCAGACCGCCTGCGGCCAACCGTCGTTGGGCCCCGGCGGTCACGACCAGCGGCAGGAGTGCGTCGGCCGTCACCCGTACCGTCCATCCCTCGGACCCGTCGTCGAACACGACGACGTCGGTCACCGACGTCACCGCATCGCCCACGGTGACGAGGTAGAGATCGCCGTTGATCGACACGGTGGGATCGCCCTCGGTCAACTGATCGAATTCGGCCAGGTCGTATCCAACCCAGGTGGGTGGATTGGACAGCGGATTCAGGAGCCAGTAGGTGCCCTGGACAAGGCGGTACTCCAGTTCCTCACCGGCATAGCCCGGAAGGTCGGTGAACGCCCCCATCTGCCCGATGAACACCTGGGTTCCGGTTCCCACGCCGTTCTGGTCGTCGAATGAGCCGGTACGACGCATCGACGCCTGGTTGGGTCCGGAGACAGGCAGTGTCTGGGTGACGTCGAGCGAGAAGCTGGCCGAGTTGCGGGCGACGGTGGCGTCGATAGCGCCTTGCAGACGCTCGAGATCCTGTACATCGCCGGTACCGGCTGCCGCTTCGCTCGTGGATGTCGCCTCCTCGCCGCGGTCGTCCTCAGTGGCCGCCGTCGACTCCGCCCCGGTCGTCTCCGTCGTCTCGGTCGCCGCCGACACGGTTGTCGATGTCTCGGCGGCATCGTCGGAGCCGGAGTTGGAGTCGCCGCAGGCGGCCAGGACACCTATCGACAGCGCGAGTGCGCAGATCCAGGGTTGTCGACGGCCGGGACGGCTCCCCGGTGACCACAACGCATGGATCATCATGGGGGTGCAGGGTACTCGTGCGAACCGGGCCCGCCACGGCCCGGCGGTTCACTCGGCACCGGCCGACCAGAGCTATACGCTGGTGCCATGTTGTCCGGGCCTTTGACCTCGAACACGTTGTCGGCCTTCGATCGGCGGGCTCGCTGATGGCCGGCGGGTTGGCCGCACTTCTCGACGACGTCGCCACGCTGGCCAAGGTGGCGGCTGCGTCGCTCGACGACGTCGGTACGGCAGCGAGCCGGGCAGGGGCCAAGGCGGCGGGGGTGGTCGTCGACGACGCTGCGGTCACCCCCCGCTACGTCCACAATTTCGCCGCTGACCGTGAACTCCCGATGATACGGCGGATCGCCACGGGCTCGCTGCGGAACAAGCTGTTCTTCATACTGCCCGCTGCGCTGGTGATGAGCGAGTTCCTGCCATGGCTGTTGACGCCGCTCCTCATGCTCGGCGGCACCTACCTGTGCTTCGAGGGCGCCGAGAAGATCTGGGAGAAGTTGGGCGGAGGTCACGGTCACCACAACGGCGCCGCCGATGGTGCGGGTTCCCTGGCCGAGGCCGAGGCGGCAAAGCTCCACACACCCGAACGGGAGAACGAAATGGTCTCGGGCGCCATCCGGACCGACTTCATCCTGTCTTCGGAGATCATGGTGATCGCCCTCAATGAGGTGGCCGACGAGCCGACGTTCAGCCGGGCCATCATCCTGTTCGTCGTGGCCATCGGCATCACCGTGCTGGTGTACGGCGTCGTCGCCCTGATCGTGAAGATCGACGACATCGGCCTGCACCTTGCCGAGCAGGAGTCATCTTTCTCCCAATCGGTGGGTCAGGCACTCGTGAAGGGAATGCCGAAGTTCATGGCGCTGCTGTCCACCGTCGGGATGATCGCCATGCTGTGGGTGGGTGGCCACATCCTGCTGGTCGGCTTCGACGAGCTGGGCTGGCACTGGCCGTACGATCAGGTCCACCATCTGGAGGAGCTCGTCGGTGACGCCCTGCCGTCAATCTCGGAGTTCGCCTCGTGGTTGACCAATACCGTGGCGTCCGCCGTTCTCGGCATCCTCGTCGGCGCAATGGTGGTCGCCGTGATGCACCTGGTACCCAGCAAGGGGTCGGCCGCTCACTGATTGCCGGCACGAGATCACACCCCAGGCCCCGACGACGGCGCACTGCTGCGTCACCATTTGTCGACCGGAGCGAAAAACGACCGATCAGACAATGACCATGGTCGGGACGCGGTCGGAGTAGCGACCGTAGGCGTCGGCCACGTGCTGCAGTCTCGACCGCTCGTCGGCCGCGAGCGGGCGGTATGGCGCGATTGTGAACTCGACGGAGGTTCTGGTGAGTCGCCGATTCATGCCGGCGACGATCTGCCCGTCGATGAGTGCCATTCCGATGGACTTCTCGCGTCCCCGGTTCACGATGCCGGACTCGTCGAGCACCCAGCGGGATGCCACGTGATACCCGCGGTACATCTCATCGAGGATCTGGAGAATGTGGGCCGATGGCGGCGGGTTCGGAGGCGGTTCGTCGCCGCGGCGGCACCAGAAGGTGAGGCCGTTGTGGTCGAACGACGTGATCACATCGCTGATGGCGGCGAGGCCTTTCCGCACCTCCGTGAGGGTCAGACCGGCCCAGTACGAAAGATCTCGCTCGGTGACGGGGGCGTGACCGCCGATGTAACGAAGGGTCAACTCGGCCAGCGCATCCTCCCGATCGAGGCGGCGGGCCCCGGGCGCCCGTTCGGCGATCAATGCGTAGGTCTGTCTTCCGCTCCGGCGGGGACCGCTGCAAACGAGGGCCGACGTCTCGGCGATACCCATCGTGGCCGTGACCGCGGTGCCGCTGGCCGGCAGTCCGGCGTCGGTCAAACGATCTCGGACGTCATCACGGGTGAGTGGCCCCTCGGCGTCGATTGCGGAAACGACGAGGTCCGCCATCTGCTCCAGCTGACGGTCTGGTATCCCCTCCGATTGCTGCTGGGCACTGATGAACGATTTTCGGATTCGGGGACCGGTCAACTCGGTCAGCCAGACGATGTCGTCGGGGACCGCATAATGCCACGTCGGTCGGATCACGTGGGTCCGAAGGATGTGCCCGTCGTCGAACAGCCTGTGGAACTCGTTTTCGGTTGGCGCCGGGTCGCTGCGGGCGGCGAGCGCCCAGCCTGACTGACTGAAGTTCTCGGCCTGCACGCACAGCATCTCCCGGACGACCTCGACGGGATCGCTCCAGGCGTCGCCAACCAATCGCTGGTTGTGCAGCCGCCACTGGGCGATCTCGATGTCGGTCAGCCCGTCGAACGCGACCATCGGGTGTTCACCTCCGACGGCGACGCTACCAGCGTTCCGGGGGGATAATCAGCGAGTCCCGTCGAGATGCCATTGATACACTGACCACGCCCAAACGTCTTGGCCCCAAACGTCTTGGCGACGTAGCTCAGTTGGTAAGAGTGCTCGACTCATAATCGAGAGGTCGTGGGTTCGAGTCCCACCGTCGCTACAAATCGTTGTGATTTGCACAGCGCCTTGGGTCTCAGCATCGACAGTCGGGTTCTTGGATCAATAGCCGCCCGCCTCCGGTGCACGAGCCGCAGTGGTGAATCGAGTTCCATTCTGACGAGCTCCCGCGGAATTGAGATCTACCGACCGAGAGCGTGCTGCCGGCTTGTGAACCCCCAGGTCGATGTCAGCGTTGGCCCGGCTGCGACCGGATCTGGTGCCAAGCCGATTAGGCAATCTCGACGTAGCGCTGCTGCGCAGCTTGAGCCGACGTACCGAGGATCTGACCGATCCGCTTCCAAGATAGGCCCTGCCGACGAGCGGCCACGACAGCCTCAACGACTTCACGTTCGCTCCGGGCGCGAGCCAGAACGGCTCGTTCCAACATGTACTCTTCGACCGCACGCTCGTCGTCAGCCTTGGGCTCGTAGGCCTCCAAGCGCAACGCCAGCTCGTCGGCGTGATCGAGAATCTCTTGGATTGATCGTGGCATGGTGCTACTCCAGGAACTTGGCTCTGGCTGCCATGGCGTGGATGATGAAGTCGATTCCCTCAGCCGTAGCGACTCCGATCTCAAGGAGCCGTCCGCTTTGTTCGGCACCGATCAACATGATGAGGTCGTCGAGTTCGAATACTCGCGTCGGGTTGCGGTAGGCATGCAGCATCTCGTCGTCTCGGATCCCGTGTTTTCGAGCGCTGTCGAATCACCGGATCCACGCCATCAATGTAACTTGATAGAACCCGGCTGGCAACCGGTAGCGAATCGGCCGTTCTTGCTATTTGGGCTGAACGCCGCGTGGCCTGATCGCAGTGGCCGCTCGACGAAGCTCTGTCCCGCCAGCTGCCGAATCTGCTCGTCGTCGAGCCGACCCTGCGCCCGGACGTGGCCCTCGATCGGATTGAGATCGCCAATGGCGATGTCTCGAACTGTGATATCACGGCTGGCGCAGTGTGAAAACCGCGCGGTCAGGGCTACTGCCGTTTCCGCGGTGCGGGACCTCACCGAGTTTGCCTTCGGCAAACGTCGCTGGCTGGGAGCGCCGTTCAGCGCACGCGGGCCACGAGCAGGGCGACGTCGTCGCGTGGTTCGCGATCGGCGAAGCAGGCGGCCACGATGTCGTCGCAGAGTTGTTCGACGTCGGTGGTGGTCAGTGATTCCGTCAGCTCCCGGAGACGCTCGATGCCATCCCGGATGCTCTCGCCTCGGCGCTCGATCAGTCCGTCTGTGTACAGCACCACGATGTCCCCTCGAGACACGACGGTCGACACCTCGGTCGACCAGCCGCGACCCTCCAAACCCGTTCCAACGGGCGGCCCGAGCGAATGGTCGAGCAACTCGGCTGCGTCGTCGCGCTTCAGAATCGGTGGGGGATGGCCGGCGGCCGCCGCGACAACGCTGAGGCGGGTGGCGTCGAAGCAGACGATTCCGACCGTGGTCATGAGCGCGTTCCGCTTCTCGGCGTATCGATCAAGCTCCTCGAGCAGATCGTTCGGATCCCAATGGTGTGCGACGAGAGCCTCGAAGTCGTGGCGGATCTGGCCCATGGCCAGCGCCGCTTCGTAGCCGTGGCCGGCCACATCGCCGATTGCGATCGCCACCCGTCCACCGGGCAGGGGAACGCTGCTGTACCAGTCGCCCCCGACGACGAGTTCATCGTTCGAAACGACGTATCGGCTCGCGATCTCCAGGTGGGGGTGATCAAGAGTCAGGCTTGGAAGCAGCGAGAGCTGAAGTGCCAGCACGACCTCCCGGTCGAACGATGCCCCTGCGACCTCTGGAGCCGATCGATCGACATTCGCCAGCGCCAGCGCGCAACGCTCCGCCAAATCCTCCATGATCTCGATGGCGCGACCGTCGGCCCGATCTCGTTCGACCCAGGCCATGCTCAACGTGCCCGCACAGCGGTCTCGCTGTAGCGGATCGAAGATCGGAACGACGACGAGGCTCTCGTAGCCCGAGGCCTCGGTCGCCGCTCGAACAACCGGATACTCGGCCGCCAGG
This sequence comes from Acidimicrobiales bacterium, assembly GCA_041584095.1. Classification (GTDB taxonomy): domain Bacteria; phylum Actinomycetota; class Acidimicrobiia; order Acidimicrobiales; family SZUA-35; genus JAHELU01. The sequence continues at coordinate 12,979 of JBFHEP010000041.1, forward strand.
TCGTCGGCGGACTGGATCGCCAAATGTCGGCCCGACTTCATCACCCGACCGACCGGGGTGTCCAGGTCGAGGGGAACAACCGGCCATTCCTCCTGAGCCCCAGGGTCCAACGCGGCACCGTGATAGAGCACAAGGCAGTCGCCGTCGCTCGACCAGAGGCCGAGCTGTGCGTATTCTGCGCCGGCGACGCCGTGGGCGGCGTCGGCAATGGTTCCCGCCATCTCCGACGCATCGGAAGCGACCATCAACCGCGTCGTGAGGTCGCACAACGCCCGGGCGCCTTCGAGGTCAAGCACGTGATCGTCCATACCCGAGTCCTGACGTTCGCTGGTCGAACCGGCCAATCAACCCGCCCGCTCGAGGGAGTTCAGACGAACGGAACAGCCGGCATGTCGGTTCACTCCTGTCAGCTGCGACTCAAGTCTAGAGCGGTCGGCCCTGGAACGTCAGCTCGAGCCGTTGCGGCCGTTCCCGGTCATCGGCGGCGGGTGCCCGGCTCACCGATGTTCACCGGCGAGTCGCCGGTCGCAGCTCCGGTGGCGGTCAGATGTCTGGTCGCGACGATGAGAGCGAGGGCGAGCCCGCCAACGGTGATCGCCAACACGACCAGGGTGCGGGGCGGAGCGGCGCTGAAGAGCGAGACTGCGGCGACGGTCGCCACGAGCGATACAACGACGACTGTGCCGATCTCTCGGAGGCGTTCGAGAGCGACGGTCATCGGGCGGATCCGACCATCACGTCGCTCCATCGAATCCCACGCCAGTTCGGCTGCAACGTACCAGAGACAGGCGACGATCAGGGACCGCTCCCATCGTTGAACCGGGACCGTGCCGATCTCGATGACCGCGCCAATCAACCCAATGAGAATCGCACCGCCGACGGCGAACCGGGAGCCGGTAACCACCGCCATCACGAAAATGACCAAGCCGATGCCGACGAACCGGGCGGCGGAATCAGGGAATCGGGTGGTGGTGGCCACGGTGACCCAGCAGGCCGATCCCGCAATGACGACGGCGGCCAACGCCTGCGCCCGCCCCAACCGCATCATCGTCGGCGCCGCTTCGCTCATCGCCGAACCATCGGCCCGATCCGGCGTCGATTGCGGGTCAGCACCCGCAACGTCACCTCGAGGGGCAGGTCCCGATCCCATCGGGCGACCGCAACGCCCCGTTGGGCCAGCCGGTCGTGCAGCATCGCCCGCTCTGCCGACCAGATTCGCCAGGCCACGTCGGCCGCCGTTGGCTCGACCCTGCCGGCGCGTTCGTCGGCGCGGTCAATCGCTGGATCGCACTCGACGACGGCGACGTCGTGACCCCGTCCGGTCAGCTGAACCAAAGCCTCGATGAAGCGGTCGTCGAGCAACGGCGAGAGAGCCAGCACGAACGACCGCGGTGGCATCGCCCGAGGCCCGATCAGGGTCAGATCCCGGTCGGCGGCGTTGGCGTACAGGGCCGTGGCCAGCAGAGCATCGACGAGGCGTTGCAACTGCAATCGACCGGTCCCTGGTACCACCCACCGGACGAGGCCACCGAGCTCCACCAGGCCGACCCGGTCGGTGACCGACAGGTGGCTCTCGGCCAGCGCCACCGCGGCTTCGATTGCGAGGCCGAACATCGTCTGCACGTCGTGTCCCGATTCGACGAACGAGTCGAGTAGGAGAATGACGTCGGTCGCCCGGTCGGGATGACGTTGGGAGGTCCACAGCCGGTCGCTGCGAGCGCTGACCCGCCAGTTGATGTCGCGCAGCGAGTCACCAGGCCCGTAGGGCCGAAGATCGGCATACTCGACACCCCGCCCGGTGGCCCTCGACTGATGGGCACCGGTGGTCCGGCGAACGAACCACGGTGCGACCATCGACTGGATCTGCTGCGAGGTCGGGTGAACCCGAATGGGCGTCGGATCGTGGAGGACCCCCGTCCATCGGGTGAGCCCGTATGGTTCGACCACCTCGACGGCCATACGCCCGACGTCGAACGTACCCCACTGGTCGGTCGGCACGGTGAACATCACGGTCTCCGGCCGACCACTGATGGCGATTTCCTGCGGCGCGATCGGTTGCCGGCTGAGCGCCCCGACCGGCGACAACGGCGATGCGGTCATCGTGACCCGTCCGTCGACATCGGACACGGTTGCGGCGATGGCGACCGTGTCACCGACGAGAGGTCTCGTGTCGTCGACGGCCACAGACAGCGACGGTTCCTGCGGGTCCGATCGCATGATGCCGACAACCAGCAGCACGAACCACGGGGTCACGAGCATGGCCACGGCCGGTCGACCGAGGGCGACAGCGGCGACGACGCCACTGAGGCTCAAGACCACAGCGACGAGCAGACGCTCGGTCGAACGCCTCGTCATGAATGATCGTGTGTCGCCGGATCGGGGGGAGTGAAGGTCCCGGCGGGGAGGGTGCTGGGGGTCGGTACGGTGTCAAGGCATTCCCGGACGACCGACGACGGGTCGACGCCCCGCACCCACAACTCCGGACGGAGCACAATGCGGTGGGCCAGGGCCGGAACCGCAATCGCCTTCACATCGTCGGGTGTCACGTAGCCACGGCGATCCAGGACCGCCTTCGCCCGGGCGACCTTCACCAACGCTTCGACGCCGCGGGGGCTCGAGCCGGCATGGACCTTGGAGTTGGCACGGCTGGCGTGCACGAGGCCGACGCAGTAGTCGATCACGGCCTCGGAGACCGTGACGTCCTCCATTGCCCGCTGCAATGCGGGCACGGTGGCCGCGTCGATCGCCGGAGCCAGTTCGATCGTGTCGGTGCGGCGAACCAGACGCCGGCGGATGATCTCGGCCTCCTCGGCGGCGGTCGGGTAACCGATGGACGTGCGCAGCAGGAACCGGTCGATCTGGGCCTCCGGCAGTGGATAGGTACCTTCGAACTCGATCGGGTTCTGCGTGGCCAGGACGAGAAACGGCTGCGGCAAATGATGCGACACGCCGTCGACCGTGACCTGCCGTTCCTGCATCGCCTCCAGCAGTGCGGCCTGGGTCTTGGGTGGTGAGCGGTTGATCTCATCGGCGAGCACGACGTTGTGAAACACAGGGCCCGGCCGGAAAACAAACTCGGAGCGGCGTTGGTCGTAGAGCAGCGAACCCGTCACGTCGGCCGGCATCAGGTCGGGCGTGAATTGGATCCGGCCGACACTCAGCCCCGTAACCTGGGCGATCGACCGGGCAATCAACGTCTTGCCGAGCCCTGGCAGATCCTCCAGCAGCACATGACCGTTGGCCAGCAGGCCGCTCACGATCAGCTCCAACTCGGCCCGCTTCCCGACGATGACCGTCTCGAGCGCGTCGAGAATTCGTCCGGTCGCCGCAGCGGCCTCGTCGATGGTCAGGTCGGTGTTCATGGCGCTCTCCGCAACCCTACTGGTGATCCTCATCGTCGTTCAGCCGACGCAGGAATCCGTCGAGCTCGGCGAGGGTCGGGGTTCGGTCGGTGACCGCCGGATCGAGCAGCCACGCGGTGTCACCGAACATCCGTCGCTGCACGGCGACCGCCTGTGCGGGGTCGGCCGACGGGTCGATGCCGTGACGGAGGAAGAGCTGATAGTCGACGAGCGCCTGGAGGCGGGGCCGGAGCCGGCGGGCGTGCGACCGTTCGTTGGCGACGGACCGCTTGATCAAAGCCTCGATGTAACGGTGATCCTTCAGTCGGGGGATTTCGGGCTCGGGTCGGCGACGAAGCACGGCGAGCCATCGACCGAGCACGGGCAGCAGACTTGCCGGTCGACCAGCATGCGGCGGAGCCGCCCGCACCAGATCCAGCGCCAAGCCGAGCAGTATCCACAGCGCAAGCGTGGTGAACCACAGTTCAACCGAGATCCGCTGTTGGCCGCCAACCGGCAGTGCAATCAGGAGGCCGAGCATGAAGGCCCAGGCGGCGATTCGCAGCAGCCGCCGACCTGTCATCGGCGTAGGTTCCAATCCCATGGGTAAGACTCCAGCGGACGATGTTTCGCCGTTGGGCGAAACTCGGTAAGCAGGGCCTCCGGCACTGCGACGGTCATCGGCGGGCGAGTCGGTTCAGATCGTCGCGGGCGCGGGCCAGGTCGGCCGCCGCCCGTTCACGATCGGATTCGGTGATCGGATGGTCGGAGAACCGGGCCAGTTCGTAGCGGTGAGCGAGATCGAGCAGCGGGTCCCGGTCGATCGGCAGACCGTTGAGCACCCGATCGAGGTGCTCGGCCGCCGTCTCGGATGACCTTCGGGGGCGGCCATGGTCGGCGAGCGCTCCCTCCAGACGGCTGTAGGCGGCCAGGACCGCTGCTCTGGCGTCGGTTCCGAGTTCCAGGTCGCCGACCATGCGGTCGATCGTTCGGCCCAGGCCGTTGCCCTCCACCAGGTCGTCGGGAGCACCGACCTCCTCGTCGGACTCGGTGCGGCGCCTGGCCAGCATGGTGAGGGCGATCCAGGCGCCCATTGCAGCCAGAGCCACATAGACCTGGTTGGCGGTGATCTCGTAGTCGACGGGATCGACCGGTTCCTCCTCGGCCGGCTCTTCGACCGTCGATTCCGACCGTTCGGCCGGCTCGATCCTGAACAGACGTTCGACGATGGACGGGTTTACCATCACGACAGCGATGGCGAGGGCCAGGCCGAACCAGATGGTGATCAGGTTGGCCGGGCGGGTCTTCTTGGCGCCGGGTTGGACGCGCAGGACCCGGGCCGTCCAGGCGACCGCCCAAACGACCAGGGCAAGAAACGCGACGGCCATCAGATCATCGAGTGCAGGCAGACCGATCCAGGTCCGATCGTCGGGTCGGGGGCCGGCGGCCACGATCAGGATGAGCACCCAACCGAGGACGGCGACGGCTGCGATCGCAGTGCGCCGCCCGGTTTGCGGTGTCCTTCTGCCGTCGACGGCCATGACCCCACGATAGTTTGCGGCCAGAAAACGGGGAACCCCCGCCAGAACTCGAGGTTCCGGCGGGGGTTCTGCAGCCGACTGGTTCATGGACCCGACGACGTGAGGATCTTGTGATCTCTGCGTCGGGGTGACGACCCTATTTGAGGATTTTGGTGACGCGTCCGGCGCCGACGGTGCGGCCACCCTCACGAATGGCGAACCGTAGACCCTCATCCATGGCGATCGGGTTGATCAACTCAACCGTCATCTCGGTGTTATCACCCGGCATACACATCTCGGTA
>JBFHEP010000042.1:0-18096 GCA_041584095.1 Acidimicrobiales bacterium
GCATGGCGGCGATCACCTGGTCGCCCACGACCAGGGCACGGATGTCTCGACCTCGACTTTCCGAGACGAACCGTTGAATCAGAACATTCTGCTTGGTCCACTGCAGCGTCTCGATCACCGTCTCGGCCACATTGGCCTCGGGAGCCAGGATCACCCCAATGCCTTGGGTCCCCTCCAACAGCTTGATGACGACAGGCGCTCCCCCGACCCGTTCGATCGCCGGCCGCACATCGCCGCGGTCGCGGACGAATGTGGTGTCGGGGATCGGAATCGAATTCCGGGCCAACAGCTGGATCGATCGGAGTTTGTCGCGGGAATTGGCGATCGCGTCGGCCGTGATCGGGGTATAGACGTCCATCTGCTCGAACTGCCGGACCACAGCCATGCCGTAGAACGTGACCGACGCGCCGATCCTCGGCAGGATTGCGTCGTAGTCGGCCACCTGCTCACCGCGGTAGAGGAGATCGTGATGGTCGCCGGAAAGGTCGAGGGCAAGGCGCAGCGTGTCCAGGATCTCGACGTCATGACCCCGCTCGTGAGCGGCCGCGACGAGACGTCGGGTGCTGTAGGACCGCGGCTGACGCGAGAGGACGGCAAGTTTCATTGCGGCTCGTTCACACCGTTCTCACTGGTCGGCGGGCTCGACGCCGTCCGATGCGGCCGGCTGAAGAAACGAGCGCCCCGGATCGATCACAAATCGGTTGCGCACGGCTTTTCTTCCCAACAGCATACGAAACCCCATGGCGTCCCTCGAGGCCAAGGTGACGTCGATGTCGAAGGATTCCTCACCGATCACTGCAACCGTTCGAATCACCGGCCGCAACTCGGCCTGTCCGTTCGAGGACCGGACCTTCTTGAATCCGACGATCGGGTGTTCGACGACGGTCTTGGCCGCATGCGAACCCTGCTTGGGGGCGACACCGAAGCGGGCCGTGGTCTGACCGCCGTCGGTTGAGATCTGCAGATTGAATGCATGGAGGGAGGACGTCACGGCGCCGCTGTCGACCTTGGCCTTGATCGGCGTAGCCGTGAACTCCGGGAGCACGACCCACTCACGCCAGCCGATCACCGGCTTGTTCTTCTTCTTGGAGCGGCTGGTCGGCCGCTTTCGTGAGACCCGACGGGTGATTGTTGCCGGCTTGTGCCCCGCTGGTCGTTTTCTTGCTGGTTTCTTCTTCGCAGCGGCCATCTTCTTCGCTGACTTCTTGGCCGCCGACTTCTTCGCCGTGGACTTCTTGGCCGCCGACTTCTTCGCCGTGGACTTCTTCGCCGTGGACTTCTTGGCCGTGGCCTTCTTCGCCGTCGACTTCTTGGCCACGGACTTCTTCGCCGCGGCCTTCTTCGCCGTGGACTTCTTCGCCGCGGACTTCTTGGCCGCGGACTTCTTGGGCGCGGCCTTCTTGGCCGTGGACTTCTTGGCGGGCGACTTCTTGGCCGCAGACTTCTTCACCGCTTTTTTGGCGGACTTCCTGGCCTCCGCCGTCTTCGGGGTGGACTTCCGGGTAGTGGCCTTCGCGGTCGTCCGGCCGCGTCGAGTCGACGTGGGCGACGCAGGCCCGGCCGCGGCCGATTCGGCGTTCTCTTGGGCCACCTGGTGTTTCCGGCGGCCACTCGGCGATCCCGTGGTTGGCACGGCGCCAGTGTAGGCCGGATCCGTCGATCCGAAGGAGCCTGACGACCTCCCCTCGTTGCTTTACAGAATGTTAACGGACCGCTACGTTGGCGTCGTGAACCAGCGCGCGCTCCACACGAATCACCCTGGTCACGACCACGTCGGCGACTCCGCCCCCCTGACGCCGATGAGCCTCCGTCTGCTCCTCGGACGGGTGGCACACGAGTTCGAGAGCCGCAACCGTATCTTCGACCTTCCGACCGGACGCTTCTGGCGTCCCGATCCTGCCATCGACCTCGGCTTCAGCTTCGTCGGCCGCCGGGCTGCCTCACCGATCGGTCCAGCTGCCGGCCCCCACTCACAGCTGGCCCAGAACATCGTGCTCGCGTGGCTGGGCGGGTCACGTCTGTTCGAGCTGAAAACGGTGCAAATTCTCGACGAGCTCGAGATCGCACGCCCCTGTATCGACATGCAGACGATCGGCTACAACATCGAATGGAGCCAGGAGCTGACCCTCGGTCAGAGCCTCACCGAGTACGTCAAGGCATCGATGCTCCTCGACATCCTCACCCGATGGGACCCGATCCTCGAGCATGTCGCCGGGGTCGACGGCACGCCGGGACCCCACGTCTTCGACATGTCCGTGGGCTACGACCTCGCCGGCATCTCCAATCCCCGCGTGGCCGAATTCATCGTCGGAATGCGAGACGCCGCCGCCGAGGTCGATCGGCTCCGAACCGACATTCCCGAGCCGTTCGCCGAATATGGGGATCTCGATTTCGCCACCGCGCTGTCGGACACGCTCACACTTTCGACATTCCACGGCTGCCCACCGGAGGAGATCGAGCAGATCACCAAACATCTCATCGATGTCCACGATCTCGACGTCATCGTCAAACTCAACCCGACGTTGCTCGGCTACGAGCGCGTCCGGTCGATCATCAACGATGAGCTCGGCTACCACGACGTCGATGTCAAGGAGGTGGCGTTCGCCGAGGACCTGCAGTTCGAGCGGGGCATCGAACTGATCGGCGAGCTGAACGACTACGCCAAGGAGCGCGGTCATCGATTCGGCATCAAACTGACGAACACCCTCGTGGTGAACAACACCAAGCAGTGGATGCCCGAGGACACCATGTACCTGTCCGGTCCGCCGCTTCACGTCCTTGCTTCCAGCCTGCTGGCCAGGTTGACCGATGCGCTCCCGGGTTTGCTTGCGGTTCCCGGCCACGACGGGGATGTCATGGTGAGCTTCTCGGCCGGCGTCGACAAGAACAATCTCGCCGACACGCTGGCCATGGGGGTCAACCCGGCCACGATCTGCTCCGATCTCCTCAAGCCCGGCGGATACGGCCGCCTCGCCCCCATGCTGAAGGCGCTGACGACGACCATCGCCGAATCCGGAGCGTCCAACCTCGCCGATTGGCGCTCGGCTCGACAGGATGCGGCAATCGCCGCCGGATACCGGTCCACCGTTGATCAGCACGTTGCGTTGATCCGAGGTGACGGCATCGAGCCCTACACCCGGGATGGCAACGCCAAGTTGCCACGAGAGGTCGACAACGAGCTGCAGATGTTCGGCTGCGTGGCCTGCAACCTCTGCATCACCGTCTGCCCGAACGACGCGTTCTTCTCCATACCGAGCCTGGAAGGTCAGGAAGGACGCCAGCAGTACCTGGTGTGGTCGGAGCTCTGCAACGAGTGCGGCAACTGCATGACCTTCTGCCCGGAGGAGGGCGATCCGGCGGTGGTGAAACCCCGCCTCTTCATCGATGAAGCGGTATTCGCGGCACGAACCGGTCAGGGTTTCCTCATTCGTTCCGACGGGACCGTTGTGGGCAGAACAGAGGGCGACGCGTCGGCCGAGGCGACCACGGTTGTCGCTCGCCTCCTGCACTCGACGAACGGCAATCCCCTACCTCTCGATCGATAGTCCCCAGCATGTACGACGAGCAGAACCGGAGGTGAGGGTGACCAGCCGAGTGCTTCGAGTCGCGGCGGCCCAGCTGGGCCCGATCAGCCGCAGCGAATCGCGGTCCGATGTGGTGCGGCGCCTCCTGGCGCTGCTCGAGCAGGCCGCCGAACAGCGAGCCGACCTGATCGTGTATCCGGAGCTGGCGCTCACCACGTTCTTTCCCCGCTGGTACACCGAAGATGTGTCGGACCACGATCAGTATTACGAACGCCGAATGCCGGGCCCCGAAACCCAGATCCTGTTCGACGCGGCGAAGGCCCACGGCATCGGTGTTCACCTCGGCTATGCCGAGCTGACCGACGACGGCCACCGCTACAACAGCGCCATCCTCGTCGACGGCACCGGTCAGACGGTGGGCATCTATCGCAAGGTCCATATCCCGGGCCACTCGGAAAACGAACCGTGGCGCCCTTTCCAGCACCTGGAGCGCCGCTATTTCGAGGAGTCGGACGACGGATTCGGTGTCTGGCGGGCATTCGGCGGTCTGGTCGGTATGGCCATCTGCAACGACCGCCGCTGGCCGGAGACCTATCGGGAGATGGGTCTGCAAGGGGTCGAGCTGATCCTGATCGGCTACAACACCCCGCTCCACTACGCCCCCGATCCTGCGCAGAACCCGCTGCAGGCCTTTCACAACCATTTGTGCATGCAGGCCGGGGCCTATCAGAACGGAACCTGGGTGGTCGGCGTGGCCAAAGGCGGCACCGAGGAGGGTGTCGAATCGCTGGCTCAATCGGCGATCATTGCGCCGTCCGGCCAGATCGTGGCTCAGGCCGTGACGACCGGCGACGAGCTCATCGTCGCAAATTGCGATCTCGATTGGTGCCGTCATTACAAGGAAACACTCTTTGACTTCTCCCGATATCGCCGTCCCGAGATGTACGGTCGGATCACCGCCCAGAAAGGTGTCGAAGAGCCGGCGTATCGGATCCTGAATCCCTTGCCCAGCGCCGCCGAGCCGCGCAATACCTGATCGAGCATTGGCCGGCGGATCACTACTCTCCCGCCGAGCGGCGGGGTCGAGTGCCTCGCTGTAGAGGTTGTGGCCGCCCGGCCTCCAGAGGGCTTCGGGCTCGAAGCGGTGCCGGAGCGCCGCCCCGTCGGTGAGCATGGTGGCCATGATGACGAAGTCATCCAGGGTGTAGCCGTCGCGGATCCTCAGACCGGCCCATTGAAACCCGATGCTGTAGAAGAAACGCCAAGTGGACAAGCTGGTCAGGCCATCCGTGTTCCCGACTCGTTTCCAGGCACCCGGCACGTGAATGCCACTGCCCCAGTCTACGACCTCGACCTGACGCTCGCCTGAGCGGAGAGGCCCACTCGCCTGGGCGTTCGATCCGACCGGCCCCCGGGGCGGCCCGTAGACTTCGACGGGTGAGCAGAGCGCAGACCGACACCGATGAGCGGCATTGGGCGGCTCCGTGAGGGCCATCGCGCTCGTCCACGAGCCCGGCGATCCCTCCGGCGAGATCGGCAGCCGTCTGACCGATCGAGGGTTCGGGGTGACCGAGCACGTCATCACGGAGGATCCGAACCAGCCGAACCGCACCACGGGGCCGCTACCGGATCTCGAGGTTTTCGATCTGATCGTCGTCATGGGCTCGGTCCGTTCGCTCACCCGTAAGCACGATGTCGAATCCTGGATCTACGACGAACTCGAATCGTTGACCGCCGCCCATCGGCGGGATCAACCCATCCTGGGAATCTGCTTCGGCGCTCAGCTGCTTGCCGAGGTGGTCGGCGGCGTGGTTGAACGGTCACCGATCACCGAGATCGGCTGGCACCCGATCCAACCCACCCGGCTCGATACCGTGCCGTTCGGGCCGGGGCCGTGGATGCAGTGGCACCACGATCGGTTCCACGCACCGCCGGACGCCGACATCCTGGCGACGTCACAGGCTGGTCAACAGCTCTTCCGTCTCGGTCGGGCGGTCGGCGCCCAGTTTCATCCTGAGATCACCGCCGACATCCTCGACGGCTGGCTGGCCGCCGCCACGTCCCGCTATCTCGACCAGTACAACGTCGATCCCGTTCGCTTGGCCGACGAAACCAGGCGGCTGGAATGCGACAGCCGGGCCTCGTGCCGCAGATTCGTCGATTGGTTCCTCGACGACGTCGCGTTCTCCACGCGAGGCTGATTCAACGTCGCGGCTCGATCTCGCAGGTGCTGGGATCCCGATAGATGATCGCCAGCAGTTTTCGCCCGGTCAAACCCTTTCGCGCCACGAGGTGGACCTCGTCTGCCAGCCGAACGATGGTGGGCGCCACCAGCACCTCGACGTCGTCGTGTCGCACCCGACGGTACGACGACGTGTTCTTTACCTTCAAATAGGTGTCGACCGCCACCTGATCAACACCGCTTCAACCGTATTTCGGTATCCAGTCGACGGCGACGGTGCCGCCCTTGCGTCGCACAAGATCGATGGCGTCCTCGGTCAGCTCAACCTGCATGACTTTCAATCGTAGGGGACCCCTGGAATATTCCCGAGACAGCGAACAGCGCCCCTACAACGTCTTGATCCACGCCCTCATCGCAGAAGGCGACATGACGTCGGGATCGCCGAGCCGGCCGGGATCGATGCCGTCGAGCTGGGGCGACACGGAGGCCACGACCCGCTCGAGGATCGCGGCCTCGGCGAATTCGTCGACGACGGCGGCCATCTCCGTGTCGTGGTCGACGCCCCGGGCTCTCGCGGCGGCCACCAGACCTTGCAGCAGCGACTCCCAGGTCGTCATCGGACCCTGCGTGATCGACGCCGACTCGGCGAACGAGTCGATGAACGCGAACGGAACCGACACGATCACCCCGTCGGACGCGATCGTCGCGTACAGCCAATCCGAATCGAACGAGAATCCGTAGGTCGATGGAGCGGCCAGGATCGGCTCGAGCGCCCGCCGGCCGTAGAGCTTGAACGCGGCCTGGGTATCGCGCAATCCTCGATCGAAGAGCTGGCGCCCGACCATCCGCTGCATGTGGCGCAGCGCGACAATACCGGGACCCCAGCGGGCTTCCGCCTTCACCAGGACCGAGTCGGGGCTCTTGCGGTCACCGATCACCACGTCGGCGCCGTCTGCGTAGCCACCGATCAATGTCCCGATCTGGGCCAGGTCGACCGAATTGTCGGCGTCGGTCATGACGACCGCGTCCGCACCGTCGGCCATGGCGGTGGCCGCACCGTAGACGATGGCGCCACCTTTCCGCGAGTCGTCGACCGAGGCAAGTCCGGCCAGTGGGCCCGAGTCGGCCGGGACGACGTCGCCGAGGCGCAGTACCGTGACCCGGTCACCCGATTCGTGCTGTGCCGCCCGCTCCTCGGCCACCGACGCGGAGTCGTCGGGGTCGCCGTCGTCCACCACATACAGTCGCCAGGTGACAGGCGAGTCGCCGAGCAGCCACTCCAGTTGGTCGAGCTTGACGTGCAGTGAATCCTCGCCGGTCGGATTGTGTTCGCTCGATGGCCGGAGCCGGCGCTGCTCGCCCCACATGGCGATGACGACGGCCACGGTGAGCGGTGGCACCCCGTCGGTGATCCGCATCCGGGACGCCGCGACCCGAGTGGCAACGCGGGCGTCGAGCGGCAGGGAGTCGTCGTTGCCGAGCCGAGTCAGCTCGTCACTGGTGGTCCCGGCGGCGAGCAATGCATCGGCGATCGACCGGACACGTTGGTGGTGGCTGCGGTCGGCGATGTCGTAGTCGGCGGCGCTCAGGTCGAGTGCAGACCGGACGTCGGTCATGATTCCTCCTCGTGGTTGCGCGAGCGGACGGACGTGGTCGCTCACCGCTGGGCCGATTCTAGGTTCACCGGGGCCGTCCAACACCGGGCCTGGCTTCGATCGCTCGAGATCACCGACAGGCGTTCAGCCCTCTCGGCGGTTGCGGGCTCGCTCGGCGGTCAACAGATCGTCGACACCGAGATGGGCGTTGTCGGTGCTCCGATGCACGGCCCGGAACAACAGGTGGGCCCCGACCGGCAAGGTCACCAGCATCGCCATTGCGGCGATCACCGTATAGCCGGCACCGACGAGATCGAGTTCGATGATCGCTCCGAGCGCCGCCACGAGGAAGGCGATCGGGCTGGCCACACCGGCAGCGTGAATCCGGGCGTAGGCGGTCGAGAATCGAACCGCACCGATGCCGGCGACCACCGCCAGCAGAGCGCCGAACAGGAAGAGTAGCTGGGCGACGACGCTCATCGGTGCACCTCCGACGTGAAAGAGGTCATGGCCCGACCTCGCCGAACCGCTTCTCGTCCTCCACGAATCGGGCGGCGGCGACGGTGGCCGTGAATCCAATGATGGCCAGTACCACAGGGAGCACCAGGTAGCTGGTGTCGTCCCGGTACACGGCGTCGATCAACACGGCTCCCATCAGCGAGGTGAGCAGCAGGTCGAGCGCCATGATCCGATCGGGAAGCGAAGGCCCCTTCAGCAGCCGGTAGACGCCGCACAGTCCGGCAAATGCGAATCCGAGGAGGGCGGCGACGATCACGTTGGCTCACCCGCCGTATCGAACAAATCGCTCGGACCGTCCGCGGCGACCGGAAAGGCCGCGCAGGTCAGTTCAGCCAGGCGCCGGACATGCGCCTGGTTGGCGGCCGCGTTGGTGTCGTGCAGCAGGTGGACGTACAACGTTCCGGCGTCGACGTCGACGTCGACCACGACGGTGCCCGGCGTCAGGGTGATCGCCGCGGTGAAAAACAGCATGTGACGGCGGGCCTCGGGCGGCACCGTGACCGCAACGATCGACTCCGATGAGCGATCGCCGGGGGTCAGGATCTCCATGGCCACCTCAACGGTCGATTTCACGAGATCGACGAGGACGATCCACGCCAGCAGAATCAAGGGCACGGGGCGGATCGATCCGGACAGCGCTCCGCCAAGGCCGGGGCTGGTCAACACGACGGCCAACAGTGCGCCGGACAGCACGTTGGCGGCCGAGATGTCGCCCCACAGGACACACCACGTTGCGACCAGCGCTGCCATCATGACCACCCGCCGCAACGACAAGCCCCGCAACAACGCCCGGATCAGCCGGCCTGTCACGAGAGGACCTCGGCGATGTACACGGCCGGATTCATCAGATCGACGGCGGCCTGTTCGCTCAGGTCGAGCAGCGCGCCGGCCGACGCGGCGATCGCCATGGTGGCCACCACCGCGATGGTCGTCGAGCCCCGCATCAACCACCGGTTCCCGGCGGCGGTCGGGATCGGTTCGGTGTCGTTGGGGCGTTCGCCCCAGAACACACCCATCCAGATCTTGTTCATCGACAGCACGGTCAGGAAGCCGGCGACCAGCGCAGCCGCCACGACCGCACCGGAGGCCTGCTCGACACCGGCGGACACCACGGCCAGCTTGGCCACGAACCCGGAGAACGGCGGAATCCCGGCCAGGCTCAGCGCGGGAACGGCGAACAGGGCGGCCACGTACGGAGCCCGCCGGGCCAGCCCACCGGAATTGTCCAGCGAGCCCGACCTCTGCTCGTTCTCGATCAGTCCACCGACGAGGAACAGCACCGTCTTGACCGGCATATGGTGCAAGAGGAAGAAGATGGCCCCACCGATTCCCGCTACCGAGAAGAATCCGAGACCCATCAACATGTAGCCGATCTGGCTGATGATGTGGAAGGACAGGATACGTTTGACCTTCGACTGGGCGAGCGCTCCGATGGCTCCGATCACCATCGTGACCCCGGCAACGGTCAGGAACAGGGGTCCGAGGTCACTCATGCCTGTGACCGTGTGGAAGCGGATGAGCGCGTAGATACCCACTTTCGTCAGCAGACCGGCAAAAACGGCTGTGATGCTCGTCGGTGCCGTCGGGTAGGCATCGGGCAGCCATGAGAAGAGGGGGAACACGGCTGCCTTGGTGCCGAACACGACGAAGAACCAGGCTCCGATGCCGAGGCGGATCGTGTCGGGCAGCTCGGAAATTCTTTGGGCAAGCAGGGCCAGGTTGACGGTGCCGGTCGACGCGTAGACGAAGGCGACGCCGAACAGGAACAACGTCGACACGAACAGGTTCATCACGACGTAGGTCATGCCGGCGCGTATCTGACCCCGGCGGCCCTGATGGGTCAGCATGACGTAGCTCGACACCAGGATGATCTCGAAGGACACGAACAGGGTGAACAGATCGCCCGTGAGAAAGGCCAGCGCGAGTCCGGCGGTGAGAACTGCGAGCAGCGGACCGGACAGCTCGGGATTGGATCCCCAGGCGGTGCGTCGCTGACCGATGGCATACAGCTCGACCACGAAGATGATGGTGAGCGCCCAGGGCAGCATCAGCGCGGCCAGCAGGTCGGCGACGAGCACGATGCCCAGCTCCGGATGCCAGCCACCGACCCGCACGATCACCGTCCCGTCACGGATGACACCGACCAGCAGTGCGATCGACGACCCGGCGGCCGCGCCCAGGCCCAGACCGATCACCGAGTCACGCAGCACCGGACGCGACCGCAGCAGCACTCCGACTGCCGCCGACACCAGAGGTGCGGCGATGACCAGCGCGACAAGCGTGTTCACGCGACGGCCGGTTCCTCTCCCGGATCGCTGCCGTCCGGCAGAACGTCGCGTTCGTCGTCCTCCAGCCGATCGTGCCGGTCGCCGGCATCGGTGGTGTTCCGGATGCGCCGATCCTCGATATCGTCCTCGACGAGGTCGTCGCCGGTCAGATTCTGTTGACGGGCCGCCAGTGCCAGGAGAAAAAGCGTCAGACCGAAGGCGATGACGATGGCCGTCAGGGCCAGGGCCTGAGGTAGCGGGTTGGCGACGTCGCCGCCGCCGATGGGCGGTTCGCCCGGTGGACCGCCCGCAACCAGGAGAGCGAGCACCGTGGCGTGACCGAGCAGCGAGAAACCGAGGATGACCCGACTCAGCGATCGTGACGTGACCAGGTAGACGCCGGCAGCCGTGAGGCCGCCGATGGCTATGAGCAGAGAAAGACTCATCGGTTCGGCTCCATTGGCCGACGGGTGTTGCGGCCCAGTCCGCCCGTTGCCGCCAGCCCGTCGAGCAGGGCAACGACGAGGCCGACGACGATGGCGGCGACCGCAATGTCGAATGGCAGGGCGCTGCCACCCTTCACCTTGCCGAGAACCGGAACCTCGACTTCGCCGATCACCTGATCGAAAAGCACGCCGCCGGACAACGCGGGGATCGCCGCCACGGCCACCGCCCCCAGCAGACCGAGGGCGACGAGCTTTCTGGCATGGCGCGGTGCCTCGATCTCGGCCAGGTTGCGCAGCATCACGACTGCGCCGAACACCAGTCCGGCGGCGAACCCGCCCCCGGGATTGTTGTGGCCGGCAAACAGCAGGTAGAGACCGATGAGCAGCGCCGGCGGCGTCACGAGCCTGACGCTGATCCGGGTCATCGGCGACCGCTTACGGATCATGTCGTCATCTCCGAACGCCGGACGTTGGCCAAGGCCACGATGCCGAGGGCGACCACGACCAGGACCGTGATCTCGCCCAGCGTGTCGAGGGCTCGGATGTCGGTCAGGATCACGTTGACGACATTCTCGCCGCCACCGTCGTCGGCCGCGAGACGAACGAGATCGTCGATCGGTGGTTGTCCGGCCGGTTGCGATCCGGCCACGGCCAGCGCCGAAGCCACCCCCGTGCCGACGGCCAGTGACACACCGATCCGGATCGTGCGCCACGTGTTCGGGCTGTCGGGAAACCGTCGCGCCAGATGGCCGAGGCCGAGCACGAACCCGACGACGACCACCGTTTCGACCAGGAGCTGGGTCAGCGCCAGGTCGGGTGCACCGTAGAGGATGTACACCCCCGAGACACAGATGCCGACTGCGCCGAGAGTCAGCGCGGCGCCGAGCCGGGAACCCACGAACATACCGGCGACCGCGACAGCCACGATGACGGCGGCCAGGACGGCCTGCAGCGGATCATCCCACAGCACGATCCGGTCGGCCGGCAGACTCAGCGCAAAAGGGGCGGCGGCCAACGACACCACAGTGGCCATGGTCGCAAGATAGATCGGTAGGGAACCATGTTGAACCCGGCCGATGATCGTCCTTGACACGATCGGAATCGCATCGAGCCACCGATCGGCGACATCGGCGCCAACCGGACGGGGAATCGCCAGCGTGCGGCGGGCGAGGATCGTTCCGAGGATGAGGCCACACACGATGACCACCATCGAGACGGCCAGCCCGAGGGTCGGACCGGGCCAGCGATGGAGGGCGTACGCGTCGGCCGACGGATCCAGTTCGACGGCGGCCGGCACGACGAGCTCGTTGACCGGATCGATGAACAGGTATCCAAGGAGGCCCGCTCCGGCCAACGCCATCGACGGGATCGCCAGGAGCGGACGATTCGGTGCGACGGTGACGTCGGGACCCGGCCCCAGCAGTCCGATCAGCAGCCGGGTGGTGTATGCCACAGTCAGCACGGCCCCGACGATCACGGACAGGCCGGCGACGATGAACATCGGACCCTCGAGCCCGAGTGCGGCTTCGACGGCCGCCTCCTTGGCGGCGAATCCCAGGAGCGGCGGAATCCCGGCCATCGATGCTCCGGCGGCGATGGCGACGGCTGCGGCGATCGGCATCGAGATGGCGAGGCCTCCCAGTTCGGTGATCCTGCGGGTTCCGGTTCTGACGTCGATCTCGCCGACGACGACGAAGAGCGCCGCCTTGAACAGTGCGTGGGCCACGAGGATCGAGACTGCGGCGAAAACGCCCTTGGGGGTTCGCAGGGACAGCAGGGTGACCATGAGGCCGAGCTGGGAGACGGTACTCCAGGCGAGTATGAGCTTGGCGTCGTCGTGTCGCAGCGCCCCGATCGCCCCCCACAACATCGAGGAGATTCCGAACGCCAGACCGAGCGCCGTCCACAGGTCGTTCCCCGAGAAGACGGGGCCGAACACGGCGATGACGAAAACGCCGGCCTTGACCATTGTGGCCGAGTGCAGGTAGGCGCTGACCGGCGTTGGCGCCGCCATGGCGCCGGGCAACCAGACATGGAACGGGATCTGCGCCGACTTGGTTGCCGCACCGACCATGATCAGGGCTGCGGCGACCGATGCCGCCGGCCCGTCGACCGCTCCGAATTCGCTGATCACCGAGGTTCCCGCTTCTTCGGCAAGCACGAGCAATCCGACCATGAGGATGAGACCGCCGCCGGCCGTGATCATCAGCGCTCGGCGTGCCGCGTCCATCACGGCGTCGCTGGTGCTGTTGTAGCCCACGAGCAGGAACGACGTGATCGACGTCAGCTCCCAGAAGACGAACAGCGTCCAGATCGAGTCGGCCAGAACCAGGCCGAGCATCGATGCCGAGAAGGCCAACAGGGTCGCCGGGAACCGGGCCCGTCCGGCGGCGTCGGCACCGAAGTACGCGGTGCCATAGGCGAAGACCAGCACACCGATACCCGACACCAGCACCGTCATCAGCAGCGCAACGGTGTCGGTTCGGAAGCGGAGGACGAGATCGAGTCCGGCGACCCAGACCACCTCGGTTGTTTCGGGGTCGGTGCCGGAGACGAGCCGATCGACAGCCCAGATGGTGGTCGCCAGCGGCGCGGCGGAGGCCACGGTCAGGCCGGCGCGCATGCCGCGCCGCCATCCGCTCAGCGCGGCCAGGAGTACGCCAAAGCCGTGCGAGAGAAGAAGCCACCACAACACTCGTCTTATGCTACGTCGACCATCGGGAATCCGATGCAATCCGTACGAGTCGATCGGCTGGGTCGATCGAGAGGCACTCGTGAAGCCGGCGGTTCCGATTTACAATTTGTTAACCGAGCGGTATCTTGGGCCGACGGAGCCACCGTCGACCGATACAGGCCCAACGAGAGCTGTAAAGCGCAAGCGAGGCGCGCCCGCATGACCGACTTCATCCTCAACGGCCGGCCGGTGTCGGCTGCCTCCAATCATGATCACCTCCTGGCGGCGCTTCGCAACGAACTCGGTGTCACATCTCCCAAGGACGGATGCGCTCCCTCCGGCCAATGCGGTTGCTGCACGGTCATCGTCGACGGCAAAGCCCGGGTGGCCTGCCAGACGCCGATGACCAAGGTGGAAGGGGCCGAGGTCCTGACGGTCGAGGGCCTCGACCCGGCCGAGGCGGCTGCGATGGCCACGACATTCGCCGCACACGGGGCGCTCCAATGTGGCTTCTGCACACCGGGCATCGTCATGAGGACCAAGGCGATGATCGACAAGAAGGGCGCTGATCTCCAGCGTGACGACGCAGCCCGCCTGCTCGGCGGCAACCTCTGCCGTTGCACGGGGTACATCAAGATCCTCGACGCCATCGACGATCTGGCCGCCGGCGAGGTGCCGGTGGCGGTCAGTCCGAAGGGTGTGGGCTCCCGGGGCATCAAATACGAGGCCGAACCGCTGACCCTGGGCGCTCGCCCCTTCATCGATGACATGAACCCGCCGGGGCTGCTGCACGGCGCGGTCCGCCTCGCCGACCACGCCCGGGCCGACGTTCTGTCGATCGACACCTCCGCTGCCGAGGCGATGGACGGCGTGGAGCGGGTCATCACCGCAGCCGACGTTCCGGGTGAGCTGCGGA
This sequence comes from Acidimicrobiales bacterium, assembly GCA_041584095.1. Taxonomy (GTDB): domain Bacteria; phylum Actinomycetota; class Acidimicrobiia; order Acidimicrobiales; family SZUA-35; genus JAHELU01. The sequence goes on from JBFHEP010000042.1 coordinate 14,124, forward strand.
TCGGGCTCATCCACAAGGACTGGCCGGTGTTCATTCCCGTCGGAGGTCGGACGTCCTACCTCGGCGACGTGCTGGCCCTGGTCGTGGCCGCCGACCCGTTCACAGCCCGCCGGGCTGCGGCGGCGATCGACGTCGCCTATGACGTGCTCGCGCCGATGACCAACCCGGTCACGAACATCGAGTCGGATGAGGACGCGGTCTGGCAACTCGACGGCAACGTCCTGTCACGCTCGGTGTACCAGCGGGGCGACGCCGAAGCCGCGCTGGTCGCCTCCGCTCACACGGTGACCGAGACGTTTCAGACCCAGCGCATCGAGCACGCCTTTCTCGAACCCGAGTCGACTCTGGCCGTGCCGGTGCCGGCCGGGCAGCCGCTGCCTTTCACCACCAGGCCCGGCGATACCGCCGACTTCGACCGCCTTCTGGTGTTCACGGGCGGGCAGGGGATCTGGGACGACCGGAACGACATCGCTCGGATCCTCGATGTCGAGCCAGAGGTGGTCGTGACCGAACTGGTGTCGAACGGCGGTGCGTTCGGGGGTAAGGAGGACATGTCGAATCAGGGGCAGACGGCACTGGCTGCGTGGCTGCTGCAGCGCCCGGTCCGGACCACGCTCACCCGCGAGGAATCGCTCCTCGTCCACCCTAAGCGCCACCCGATTCGCATGACGTACCGGGCCGGCTGCGATGCCGACGGCAGGCTGACCGTCCTGCACACACGGATGGTCGGCGATTCGGGCCCGTACGCCTCGGTCGGCATGAAGGTGTTGGAGCGAGCGGCCGGCCACGCCTCCGGACCCTATGTGGTGCCGACCATCGACGTCGAAGCCATCGCGGCCCGATCCAACAACTCCGTGTGCGGCGCGTTCCGCGGCTTCGGGGCCAACCAGGCCCAGTTCGCCATGGAAGGCGTGATGGACCGACTGGCCGAACAAGTCGGCATCAGCGGCTGGGAGATGCGGAACCGGAACGTGGTCAGCCCCGGTGCCGTCTGGGGCCCCGGACAGATCATGGACGACGGCAGCCTCGGGGCCCAGGCGTGCCTCGACGCGGTCAAGCCCCACCACGACGCCGCCGTCGCCGCCGGCAAGGCGGTCGGTCTCGGCCTCGGCCTGAAGAACTCGGGCCTGGGCAACGGTTTCAAGGAGATCGCCAGGGCCGTTGTCCGCTTCGTCCCTGGCGATACCTCGACCAACGGGACCGAGCCGAGGGTCGAGGTGCGGCACTGCTGGACCGAAATGGGCCAGGGCGTGCACACCGTGGCCCTCCAAGTAGCAGTCGAGGAACTGGGTATCGAGGCGGAGCGTATCGACGTGATCGTCGACTCCACCCGGGAGCTCGGCGCCGGGCAGACCACCGGCAGCCGGGGCACGCTCATGGGAGCGGGGTCGGTGGCCGACGCCTGCCGCAAGGCCCTGGCCGACGGCTGCCGGGTCGGCGTCGACTACGAGGGCGAGTACCGGGTCGACTGGACCAACTCGCTCTCGGACGGCGTCGAGAACCCCGTGATCCATTCCACGTTCGGCTACGCCGCCCAGCTGGTGATCGCCGACCCCGAAACCGGCGACGTCGAGGAGGTTGTTGCCGCCCACGATGTGGGACGGGCCGTCAACCCGTTGCTCTGTGAGGGGCAGGTCGAGGGCGCAGTACACATGGGTCTCGGCTACGCCCTCACCGAAGGTTTCCCGTGCGATGAGGAGGGGCGTCCACTCAATGACACGCTCCGAAGTCTCGCCATCATCCGGCCCAAGGACATGCCGAAGGTGACCGTCATCCTCGTCGAATCTCCGGAACCGAACGCACCGTACGGCATCAAGGGCGTGGGTGAGATCGGTTTGGTGCCAACGGCGGGCGCGGTGGCGGCAGCGCTCCGACAGGCCACCGGCGTATGGCACAACGAGCTGCCGATGGCCAACGACAAGAACCGGGAGCGACCTGAAGCCTGGACGGCACCTGCCGGCTGAGGGGCCGGTTCGAGACCGGGACCGATCCCTGATCTCTCAGCCCCTGAAATGATGCAGAATCGCGCGATTTCGCGCGGTTCGGCATCATTTCACCCTGTTGCCACTGCGCTATTCGCTGAGACGTTGAACAGATGGCGGCGACGCGACTGCTGCGACCGGTTTCGGCGGGGCACACCGAGCGCCTTTAACAAAATGTTGGGGCCCGCTACCCTGGCCTCGATGGCCCCACCTTCGGATCGACCCGAGCTCGCTCCAAACCAGACGCCGGGCCTGGTCTGCGCCCACAACCATTTCTACTCGGCGCTGGCCCGAGGCATGCCGGCACCTCCCCGGACGCCGACATCGTTTCCCGAGATCCTGGAGCTGGTGTGGTGGCGCCTCGATCGAGCGCTCGATCTGGATCTGATCGAGTGGTCGGCCAAGCTGGCGGCCCTCACGGCGCTGGAGTCCGGTTGCACCGCCATCATCGATCACCATGAGTCCCCCAACGCCATCGAGGGTTCGCTGTCCGCCATCGCCGATGCCTGTGCCGAGGTCGGGGTGCGGGTCAACTGCGCCTATGGGATCACCGACCGCCACGGGTCCGCCGGCGCAGCCGCCGGACTCGCCGAGAACGACCGTTTCCTCTCGGCCGGCGGCCGTGGCATGGTCGGCCTCCATGCCGCCTTCACCTGTGAGCCCGACACGATCGCCGCCGCCGCCGAGCTGGCCGAACACCATGGCGTCGGCGTGCACGTGCATGTGGCCGAGGGCGAGGTCGACACCTGGAGGAGGTTGGAAGGTCACACCAACGATCGCTGGCTCCTGATCCACGGCGTGCATCTGCCCGACGACCACGGACTGGCGGGCACCATCGTCCACAATCCGCGCTCCAACATGAACAACGCCGTCGGCTACGCCAATCCACGACGATTCACCAACCCGGTCGCTCTCGGCACGGATGGCATCGGCACCGACATGCTCGACGAGTTCCGAGTGGCCTTCGTCAAGACCCGGGAGGCAGACGTGACGGTCGGACCGGACCTGGCCTGGAGCTGGCTGGAGACCAACTGGGAGCTGTTCCCCGAGGCCCGGAACGACGTCGTCACCTGGTCCTATCCGGTGATGGATCCGTGGCGGTTGGCCTACACCACACAGGTTCGCCCGACCGAGGTCGAGATCGACGGTCAGGTCGTGTGGGAGAACGGGCAGTCAACGAGGGTCGACGGCGACGAAATCAAGGCCAAGGCGGACGAAGCGGCTCAGCGGCTCTTCGCCCGACTCGAAGCGCTCTGAACCCGCTCTGCCCACCGACCGACCAGACGGCCGAATGGAGAATGACCCGTGTCCCAGACTTCAACCAGCTCCACCCGCTCCCCCGGCGGCACGCTTGCGGTGTTCGACTCGTTCGACCCGGCGGGGCGATCAGCCTACGACCACGCGGTCAAGCGGTTCCGGGAGAACAACATCGTCCTCCCCACCTTCGCCCAGCTGCGTGACCCCTCGACCATTCCGGCGTCGATCCGGGAGCAGCTGGCCACGGTCGACAAGGACGCTCCCGACAGCCGCAACCTGTTCCGGGTCCACTGGTTCAACGCTCATGCCGATGCTCCCGGCCAACCCAACCATCCCGGCATCGTACGCGTGCCCGACCACGTGGAGTTGCCCCCCGAGCTGACCGGTGTCGACGCCCGGATCGTGTTGGCCTTCGGCAACCGGTTTCCGATGATCCGGGCTCACAAGGTCCTGGCTGCGTACTCCTGTCTGGTGGCCCGTCTGGTCACCGGGCGTTTCGATCCAACCGTGGGCCGGGCCATCTGGCCCTCCACCGGCAACTACGCCCGCGGTGGAGTGGCCATTTCCAAGATCATGGGTTGCCGGGGGGTTGCCGTACTTCCCGAGGGAATGAGCCGGGAGCGTTTCGAGTGGCTGGACCGCTGGATCGAACATCCCGACGACGTCATCCGGACCTACGGCACCGACTCGAACGTCAAGGAGATCTACGACGAGTGCAACCGTCTCGCCCGGGA
>JBFHEP010000043.1:0-18092 GCA_041584095.1 Acidimicrobiales bacterium
ACGAGCCGATCGAGCCATCCGGATCATGGGAAACCTGGCAACCGCCGGAGCCGGCCGAGCCCGAGCATCCGACCGAGCACGACGAGCCCGCAGACCTATCCGGATCATGGGAGACCTGGCAACCACCGGAGCCGTCGCTGTCTTCGGAAACCTGGGAGCCGACCGAGGCCGATGAGATCACCGAGGCCGTGTCGACCGACGAGGACTCGGTGGTTCCCACGCCGGGATCAACGTTGTTGAGGACGATCGACGACGACTCGGCAGCGTGGACGGTGGTCGACGACGTTCCAGATCTTGACGGCAGCACACCGAAGCAACGGGCCGACACCGACGCCCGCGGCTCATGGATCCCGCCCGCACTCCGCGGCATCGCCCCGGACGCCAAGGAGGCGGCTGAGGACCTCCCGCGCCGTCGCGGCTGACGCGCTCCCCGGACTCCTCCCGGCGGCTCCGGCTGGTTGAGAGGGGCGGCGGCCCTCTCCGCCCGACTCAGGCGCTCAGGTGCAGGTATTGATCGCGACCGGGCCCGGTCGATACCAAGGTCACCGGGACCCCGACCTGATCGGCGATGAATGTCAGGTACTTCCTGGCCGCCGACGGAAGGTCTTCCGGCCGTCGGACCGTCGACAGATCCGTCCTCCATCCCGAGAGCTCCTCGTACACGGGAACGGCCTGATGAAGATCCGACTGATGGTAGGGGAGCTTGTCGACCCGCCGACCGTCTATCTCGTAGCCGACACAGATCTTGACCACATCGAACGTGTCGAGCACATCGATCTTGGTGATGGCCAGGTCGGTCAGGCTGTTGACCCGAACGGCGTGGCGCAGCATCACCGCGTCGAACCAACCAGGCCGGCGACGGCGACCGGTGTTGGTTCCGAATTCACGGCCGATGTCGACCATCCGATTGCCGTAGTCGTCGAACAGTTCGGTGGGGAACGGCCCGGCGCCGACCCGGGTGACGTAGGCCTTGGCCACGCCCAGGACCCGACCGATGTGGCGGGGGCCGACGCCGGTTCCGGTACAGGCTCCGCCCGCAGTCGGGTTCGACGACGTCACGAACGGATAGGTGCCGTGGTCGAGATCGAGAAAGGTGGCCTGCGCACCCTCGAACAGCACCTCGTGGCCGGCCTCCAGACTCTCGTGGATGAGGTCGGTGGTGTCGGCGATGTACGGCTTCAGTGGTTCGAGGCACTCCGACAGCACCTTGTCGGCAAGGGCATCCGGATCGACGGGCAGCCGGTTGAAGACCTTGGTCAGGACCTTGTTGGTGTGGATCAGGGCCGCCCGCAGTTTCTCCCGGAAGATCATCTCGTCGAGGAGATCCTGGACCCGAAGACCGAGCCGCATCGCCTTGTCGGCGTAGGCCGGGCCGATGCCGCGCTTGGTCGTCCCCAGTTTGGCCTTACCCAGATGTCGCTCGTGAAGGGCGTCGAGCTGTTGGTGATAGGGCAGTATCAGGTGGGCGTTACCCGAGACCCGAAGGCGGGAGCAGTCGACGCCCCGGCGGTCGAGCATGTCGATCTCGGCCAGGAGTACAAACGGGTCCACGACCACGCCGTTGCCGATGACCGGCACGATGTGGTCATACAGCACACCGCTGGGCACGAGTTGCAGGGCGAAGGTCTCGTCTTCGACCACCAGCGTGTGCCCGGCGTTGTGACCGCCCTGGTACCGCACCACCATCGCCATTTCCTTCGACAGGAGATCGGTGAATTTGCCTTTGCCTTCGTCGCCCCACTGGGTTCCGACCACGATCGTTGCTGGCACCGTTCGATCGTACCGCGAATAGTCGGGCACCAGCCGCGGGAGACGTCGAGCTCCGGCCCGCCTGTTCTGCGGTCCTCCGACGTCGCCTAGCGGTGTTGAGCAGCGGCAGAATCAGGCCAACGGCAGAATCAGGCCAACGGCAGTCAGGCCAACGGCAGTCAGGCCAACGGCAGAATCAGGGCGTCTCCGGCGGAGCGGCCAGCAGCGAAAGGCCCGCGCCCAGCATGACGGCCAGCACGATCTGCCCGATCCACAGCTCGGGTGGCCACCGAACGGTCCATGCCAAGTGGATGACCAGCGTCGATGCCAGCCACAGAGCGAGCGGCACCCCGACGGCGATCCACCGGATCGAGCTGCGACGATTCGATCCTCCCATTCGGACGATGAGATCGGCGGTCAACCCCCCGACGACGACGGCTATGACCTGCCACCACAACTCGAAAGCGTCCAACCCGGCCATCGACAGCCCATGTATTGCCCCGATCACCGTGAAGGTGCCAAGTGGCGGCGTCCACCGCCGAAGCAGGAACAGAATCGGGGCGACGATGATGACGGTGGTCGTCACCGTCGACAACACCCCGTGCGCCGCCTCGAGCTCGTTCACATACGGCACGTAGGATCGCGACATCGGCCAATTGGCCAAGCCGTTGGCGTACATGAAGAAGAAGGCCAGGCTGGTGACGACAAGGGCCGTCGACACGGTTACCGGCAGAAACGAGCCGAACCGCGCTGCCACCGCCGAGCCGGGGAGACGCCAGTATGCGCGGACCGGCGCCGTGGCCGAGAGCAGAATGCCGCTCAACATGAGCAGGTGGGTGGGTGACAGCAGCGCATCGATGCTGGACTCGATCCCGAAAACGGTGTGCCAGATCCCGTCGCCGACGCCGCCGACAGCGAACATCGCCAACCCCACCACCGCCAGTTCGTAGCCCCTGGGGATGGCGTCGATCAGCGATCTCACCGACCGCCGCCGTCGGTACACCATCCACGACAACCAGGCCGCGCCGCCGGTGAAGCCGCTGTAGAACACGGCGTGCCACGGGGTGAAGAATGATTCCAGTTCGGGCTGATTCCGGTGGGCCCAGCCGTCGAGGCTCAAGCCGACGAGGGTCCACAGGCCGAAGAACACATACACCAGGTGCTCGTTTCGGCTCGGCTCCGGGGCGGACGATCGGGATCCAAAGGTCGCCGCAGCCGGAAGCCGTTCGGCCAGCGTCATGACTCAAGTATGACCCAACGCCGTCATGGACGCCCCGGGATCTCGTGATCGGGTGCCGTCGAGGCGGGTCAAGCCGTCGAGAATCAGGTCGAGTACCAACTCGAAACTCGAGCCCGTGTCACCGGCCAGATGTTGCTCGACATGCGCAACCGTGTAGGGAAACCGCTCGCGATCGACGCCGGACAGGAAGGTTCGGGCCAGATCGTCGAGGTCGTCCGACTCGTCGAAGTTCGACATCATCTCCTGTTCCTGGAGTGTGTAGCCGACGACATGGTTGACAACGGCGTGAAAGCCGTAGTGGGCGACGTCGCTCGGCAGACCGGCCTGGTCGAAGAGGCGCAGCAGGATTTCCATGAAGTGAATTCGGGCGGGACCGGGCATGACCCGTTGCCAGAGCGGGGCGGCCCAGGGATGGGTGACGAGCGCGTTGCGGGCCGACACCGCTACCGAACGAATCATCGCCATCGCCTCCTCGTCGATCTCCGGTTGCGCGCCGTCGAGAGGTTCGTCGATCCCGGCCGCCACCTCGTCGGCCATGAGCGCGAGCAGTTCGTTTTTGTTGGCGACGTGGTTGTAGAGCGACATGACCTCGTACCCGAGCTGTTTCGCCAGGTTGCGCATGCTGAGAGCCGACAGCCCCCCGTCGTCGGCCAGTGACACCGCTGCGGTGACGATGGCGTCCCGGGTGAGCGCTTCCCGTTGTTTGGCTGATTCCGGCACGGCGAGCTGATCTCCGATCTCGTGGACCCCACCAGTGGGAATCCATTGACCACGTACGGTGTACGTGGTACAACGTACACTGTACGTGGCTTAAGCGTACACTGTACACATCGTCGGTGTCGAGCAAGTGTAGGCCGCACCGGGCAACCAACAGGAGCAATCCGATGAACGCCGATCTTGGTGTCTCTGAAGTCAACGAGGCCAGCGAACAAGCCTCCATCCCGTCCACGATGACCGCGGTGACCGCCCGCTCATACGGCACCGAGGAGGTCTTGGCCATCGAAGAGATTCCGGTGCCGAGACCGGGCGACGGTGAGGTTCTGATCCACGTGGCCGCCTCCTCGCTCAACGCCCTGGATTGGCACTATGTGACCGGCACCCCGTACTTCATGCGCTTGATGGTGGGTCTCACCCGCCCCAAGCGCATCGTGCCTGGCGCCGACGTCGCCGGTACGGTGGTGGCCGTCGGTCCATCGGTCGCCGACATGTCGGTCGGTGATCGGGTCTACGGCGAGACCGACGGGGGCGGTTGCGGCGAGTATCTGGTCACCAAGGCGACGACCCTCGCCCACATTCCGGATGGCGTCACGTTCGAGGCGGCCGCCGCCACCCCGGTTGCCGGGTTGACGGCCGTCCAGGCCCTTCGCACCAAGGCAGATGTCCAACCGGGCGACTCCGTCCTCATCAACGGGGCTGCCGGCGGTGTCGGCACCTTCGCCGTCCAGATCGCCAAAGCGCTGGGGGCCCGGGTCACCGCTGTCTGCAGCGGTCGAAACGTCGAGATGGTGCGGGCCCTGGGCGCCGACCAGGTGATCGACTACACCACCGAGGACTTCACCGCCGGCGGCGACCGCTACGACGTCATGATGGACAACGTCGGCAATCGCACCAACGCCGAGTGCCTCCAGGTGTTGGCCCCGTCGGCCCGCTACGTCATCATCAGCGGCCCGAAGGACAACCGCTGGCTTGGACCGGTTCCCCGCATCGTGAGCCGGGCCCTGGCCTTTCGGCGGACCGACCACTCGTTTCACCAGTTCACGGCGTCGCCAAATCGCGAGGACCTCGACCTGTTGGCCGCCATGCTCGGCGACGGACGCATCGTTCCACAGATCGACCGCATCGTGGGGTTCCACGGCGTGGCCACCGGCCTGGCCGAGATCGGCTCGGCCCACACCCGGGCCAAGATCGTCGTCCGCCCCGGCTGACCCGAGGGCGGAGGGCGCCTGCCGACCGGCCTTCTCCGAGGCCGTGGGCCTTGCCGAGCGGGCCCAACCGCGGGATCATCGATGCCGTGTCGGACATATTCGTGGCCAGCTCGAAGGGCAGTAACCACATCCAGGAGGACGGGCGGCACGGTATCGCGGCGGCGGTGGCCGAATGGCCGGCGACGCGGTGACCACCGGGGCCGGATTCGCGGCGCTGGTCCAGGCTGCAGCGAGGGCCGGTACGACCGCGGCCGTGGTCGAGGTGCTCCTCGGTGTCGAGCCTGAGCAGCTGCGCCGCTACCTTCACGCCGATCTGACCGATACCACCACCGCCCGGATTCTGACCGCCGGACTGCCGGCATCGCCCGGGGCCGCCTCGGGTCGAATCGCCCTCAGCGCGGAGGACGCGCTGGCCCGAGCCGACAGCGGGCAGGCCGTGATCCTGGTCCGGCCCGAAACCGCTCCCGACGACGTGGTCGGAATGCAGGCCTCCAAGGGCATCCTCACCGCAAGAGGTGGGCTAACCAGCCACGCCGCCGTCGTGGCCCGTGGCTGGGGCATCCCGGCGGTGGTGGGCGCCGACGAGTTGCGGTTCGATTCCGACCGGGTCACCGTCGGGTCGACGGTCCTTCACCCGGGGGACGAGCTGACGATCGACGGAACAACGGGTTCGGTCTACGTCGGGTCGCTGGACACCACCGGTCATCAGGCACCGCCTGAGCTGGAGCTGCTGTTGGGGTGGGCCGACGCCGTGGCCGATGGCCGGGTCCAGGTCCGGGTCAATGCCGACACCGGGGCCGACGCCCGGCGAGGACGCGACCTCGGTGCCCTCGGCATCGGGCTGTGTCGCACCGAGCACATGTTCCTCGCCCCCGACCGGCTGTCCGTGTTTCGACGATTCATACTGGCCGCCGATGCCGCGACCGAGGCCGCTGCGCTCGCGGAACTCGAAGAGGCGCAGACCCGGGATTTCGCCGAGCTGCTGTCGACGATGGACCGCCTTCCCGTGACCGTTCGCCTGCTTGACCCGCCGCTGCACGAGTTCCTGCCCGATCTCACCGACCTCACGGCCCGGGAGGCTCGAGGCGAGCTGAGCCGGTATGAGGAGGCCGAGCTGGCTGCGGTCCGGCGACTCCACGAGGCGAACCCGATGCTCGGTATCCGGGGGATCCGCCTGGGGATGATGCGCAACGGCCTGTACCAGATGCAGGTTCGAGCTCTGTGCCGGGCTGCGGCCGAGCTGCTGGAGTCGGGGAGACAACCGATGGTCGAGATCATGATCCCGTTGGTGGTCGACCGGGCCGAACTCGGGATGGCCCGGAGCTGGGTGACCGACGTGCTCAACGAGATCGGCCATCCCGAGCTGCGCGTGGACACGATCAGGATCGGGGCCATGATCGAAACCCCGAGGGCCGCGCTCACCGCCGGGATGCTGGCCGAACACGCCGACTTCTTCTCGTTCGGCACCAACGATCTGACTCAGCTCACCTACGCTTTCAGCCGCGACGACGTAGCTGCCCGACTCCTGCCCGCCTACCGAACGATGGGAATCCTCGATCACGATCCGTTCGCCGTGCTGGACGGCGACGGGGTCGGGCAACTGGTGGCGATGGCGTGTGAGACGGCCCGGGCCGCCAAGTCATCCATCAGGCTCGGGGCGTGTGGCGAGCACGCCGGCAACCCGGAATCGGTCGACTTCCTCGTTCGGCTGGGTCTCGACTCGGTCAGTTGCTCACCGTTCCGGGTCCCACTGACGAGACTGGCGGTTGCGCAGGCTCTGCTCAGGTCCGGCAGGGTCGACGTCGAGGACCTGTCCTTTGCCGTCGAGATGGACGACCACATGAGCGGCCAGGACCAGAAGGAAGGCACCATGGGCGATGACGCCGACGCGACGTCTCGGCTGCCGTTCAACGAGGCCCTGGTGCTTCACGTCCTGCGGATCCGGGGCTTCCTCACCCCGGCGGGATTCGAGGCCAGCCTCGGGGCGGTCCCAACGGCGATCCTGTCGACACTGGTCGAGACCGGCCTCGTTCGCCATCTCGAGGAGCGAGATCTGTACAGCCTCCTGCCCGAGGGCCGGAAACGACACGACGCGCTGCTCGCCACCTACGCCGGCGATCGGGTGGCGAGCGCCCTGGCCGGACCGTACGGCGAGTTCTTGAAGCACAATCGGGTGTTCAAGGAGCTCTGCACCACCTGGCAGCTCCGCAACGGCGAACCGAACGACCACAGCGACGCCGACTACGACCGTTCGTGCATCGAGGCCTTGGTGGCCCTCAACCAGGAGGCCCGACCGTCGATTCTGTCGATGGCCGAGAAGCTGCCCCGCCTGGCCCGCTATGTCGAACGGCTCGACGAGGCGGCGACGGCGGTCGCCCGCGGCGAGACCAGACGGTTCACCGGCGTGATGTGCGAATCGTTCCACGACATCTGGATGGAGCTGCACGAGGACCTGATCGTGCTGCAGGGCATCGACCGGGTGGCGGAGGGCAGCTTCTAGGACCGGCGATCCAACCTGACGCAGCCCGTTGTATCAGTGGGGATAGATGCCGGCCATGACCACGAAACCAGGTATGTCCTTCACCCGGTCGGTCCAGCGTCGGATGGCGGGATACGGGGTGAGCGACACCCCACCTTGGGGGGCCAGCATGGCGTCGGGGAAGACGGCCAGGTCGGCGATCGTGGGGTGGTCGCCGTCGACCAGCCAGCGTCGACCCTCCAGCTCGCCCAACCACAGATGGCGATCGAGGTGGCGGAAGAGGTCCCGCGCCCCACGGCGACAGGCGTCGATGTCGAAGTCGTAGCCGAGCGTGTCGTGCAGCCGGGCCGCCGAGGCGGTGTTGGTGGTGCCCTCGGCGAACGCCATCCAGGACGCCACTCGCCCGAGGCGTCGCGGGTCGGCCACCGGGTACCAGCGGCCGCTGTCGTCGTAGCCGGTGGCCAGGTAGATGGAGATGGCGGTGGCGTCCCATACGACGTAGCCGTTGTCGTCGAGCACGGGAATGTGGCCCAGCGGGTTGATCCGGCGGAACGTATCACCCTGGTGTTCCCGGCCGGGGAAGAAGTCGACGGGCACCCGCTCGTAGTCGAGGCCGAGAATCGACAGCAGGAGCCGCTGCTTGTAGCAGTTGACCGAGAGTTCGTAGTCGTACAGCCGGATTCCGCTCACCGCTAGAGCTCCAGCACCAGTCGCTCGGTCTCGGCCCGCGACACACACACGGCGATCCGGTCCTGGGTGGCCTTCTGCGTATCCGACAAGTACACGTCCTGGTGGTCGGCCCGCCCGTCGAGCAGCGGCACAACGCAGGTTCCGCACGCCCCCTGTTCACACGAGGCCTCGACCGCAACGCCGTTGGTTCGAAGCACGTCGAGGATCGTCTCCCCGGCCGGCACCGTGAACGTGCGGGCCGTTCGACTCAACGCGATCTCGAACGTCGAATCGAGATCGAGGTCGTTCGGATTCTGGAAGTATTCGAAGTGCACGGTGTCGTCCGGCCAGCCGGCGGAGCGGGCGGTGGCCCGAATCGCATCGAGCATCGGGCCGGGGCCGCAGGCGTAGACCTGACGACCGAAACCGGGCTCTGCCAGCAACGAGGCCAGCTCCTCGCCGGTGCCCGCCGGATCGAGACCGTGGTGCACGACGGCATGGGGCCCGAGCGTCTGGATGACGTCTGCAAACGCCACGTGGCCGGGACCCCGGACGAAGTAGTGGAGTTCGAATCCGGCGCCGGTCGCAGCCAGGGTCTGGGCCATGGCGAGGAGTGGCGTGACCCCGATCCCGCCGGCGATCAGCAGCGTGTGGTCGGCATCACGGCGCAGCGGGAACGTGTTGCGCGGGTGGGAGATCGTGAGGCGATCGCCCACGGTCACGAAGTCGTGCATCGCCGCCGAGCCGCCCCTCGAATCGGGTTCCCGCTTCACTCCGATGCGGTAGGCGGTGTCGCCGGGGCCGTTGGTCAGCGAGTACGGCCGGAGAAGGTCAGCGGTCATATGCACGTCGATGTGGGCACCGGGCTGGACGGCCGGCAGCGGCGGGGCACCCTCGACCGGTAGGAACTCGAAGGCCACGATCCCGTCGGCCGTCTCCCATTTGGCCACCACCTCAACGTCGAGTAGACCCGTCGAAACGGTGCGACCGTGGGGGGACACCTGACCGTAGCCCCTCGCCTCGGTGGCGGATCGGCGACTGTTGCCGTCGTAGTCGCCGTTCGCCCCGGCGCCGGACTCGATGCGGCGGGCGAAAGCCGACAACAGCTCGGCGGCCGCATCCAGCGCCGAGACGTCGACCGCTGGGGCGGCTTCACCCACTGCGAGCGGACGGACGACGACGGCGTCGGGATCGACCGGTTGCAGCACAACGGCGACCTCGGCTCCGACCAACTTCGTCAGAGCTTTCCGGAGGCCGTCGAGCTCGACCTCCAGCGTGCCTGTTCCGACGTTCACGGTCATGGCCCACAGCGGAACAGCGGCTGATCCCGCATGGTCGTTGACGTCATGCTCGACCGGGAACGGTTCCGGTGACGTTCCGACCGCTACGGATCCCGGCGCACCGTCGAGCGTGGTCCACACCAGGCCGGCGTATTCGTGCACGGGCAGGGTCGATGTGCACATCGACTGGGCCGGCGCGTTGTCGGGGTGGGCCGGAATGTAGGTGCAGCTGCCGGCAACCGTCGCATATCGCCAACCGTGGTAGCGGCAGACCAGCTCGGTTCCGGTGTTCGTTCCGAGCGAAAGTCGCACCCCCCGGTGGAGGCACCGATCGGGCCAGACGTTGACGGCGCCGTTGTCGTCGCGCCAGATCACCAGGTCGGATCCCCACAACCGCCCCGCCACGACGTGCCCGGCGACGGCGTCGGCGGAGGCGGCCACCGGATACCAGCCCCGATTGGCGGCGTAATCGACGGGAGGCAGGTTCACTGTCAGCCCGCCACCGACTCGTCGGGACGGATGACGCCGTATCGCAGACCGAGCTCGGTGAGGTGGCGGCGATAGACGATCGACGACTTGTCGGCCCGGATCGGTGTTTCGGCCCGGGGGTCGAGCGGGAGCCGTTTGGGCAGCTGGTTCTCGAGGATCGACTTGTCCTGGCCGAAGATCAGTTGCTGGAAGTGGCGCATGCCGCTCTCGGTGTTGACCGAGTCGACCATACAGAGGAAGTTGTGGGCTCGGCTGGTCTCGGCGTCGACGGGATGGAGGAACAGGCCGATGACGTCGTTTCGGGTCGGATCCTCGGCGCACGACTTGTAGAGGATCGCCACGTAGGGATGAGGCACCCGGTAGGTGTATTCCGTCAACTGACCTTCGGTGGCGTTGGCCGCCGCCTTGGGCTGGTAGAAAACACACTCGGTTGCCCAGATCTCCCCGCCGGCATCGGTGTCCACCCGATAGTCGCGAACCTCCGTGTGTGGCTCAGCGCCGAGCAGATCCGTGTGCACATACGGGAAGTGACCCATGTCGAGGAAGTTTTCGACACAGCGGGGCGCCGAGGTGGCGACCTGGAGGGTGCCGGCGTTCAGTATGCGGCGATCCGGCTCGTCGTATTCGGGGATGTCGAACAGCGGGACCGGGTCGCCGAGACTCGTCCACAGATACCCGTAGCGTTCGATCACCGGCAGGTGGCGGTCGGAGGATCGGGCGGCGAATCCTCCGGCGGTCTCCGCCGTCAGTTCGATCGGCACACCGAGCAGGCGGGTGGCGAAGCGTCGGCGTGGTCCCAGCTCGGCGGAAGCCACGATGGCGCACCAGAGGTCGCGGGCGACAGGATCGATCACGGCTCTGTCTTACACGTTCTTCGGTCGCCTGTCCATGCGGGATTCATCAGAGTTCATGAAGTCGTCCGACAACCCCGCTCCGGCGACAAGTACCCTTGCGCGAAACGATTGACCTTAAGGGAGAGACCAATGATTCAGTCGATCAAGCGACTCTTGATACTGTTCGCGGCGCTGGCCGTCATTGCCACCGCCTGCGGATCGGATTCCGAGGAGGGGACCACCGAAGGAGACGGGGGCGACGCCGTGTCGATCGCCCTCGTGCTCCCCGGCGAGATCAACGACCTCTCGTGGAACCAGCAAATGTACGAGGGCGCAACAGCGCTTCAGGAGGAGGGCCTGGTTTCCGAGGTGCTCTACACCGAGCTGGTACCGGAAGGCGACTCCGAGCGAGCCATCCGCGGCTACGCCGAAGACGGCATCGATCTCGTCGTGGCCCACTCGTTCGGCTACGGCGACACGGCCAAGGCCGTCTCCGCCGATTTCCCCGACACCGCCTTCGCATGGGGCGGGGGCATCGATGCCTCAGAGGGCAACGTCGCAGACTACGCCCAGCCGTTCCACGAGGCCTACTACCTCATGGGCATCCTGGCCGGTGGCGCCAGCGAAACCGGCGTGCTCGGCGGAGCCGGCGGCTTCGACATCCCCGCCTGCCACTCGCTGATCGAGGCCTTCTACCTCGGAGCCCAGGAAGTGCAACCCGACGCCTCCGGCGTCACCACCTACGTCGGTGACTGGATCGACGTGGCCAAGGCAAAGGAGGCCGCCGTCGCGGCCGCCGACCAGGGTGCCGATGTGTTCGGCGCCTGCGGTGAAGGCCCCGTGCTCGGCCAGATCGAGCTGGCCCAGGAGCGCGGCCTGCTCGCCACCGGGTACGTCGGCGACATGAGCAGCCTGGCCCCCGACAACATCCTGGCCTCCATGGTCTGGCAGACCGAGGCGCTGTTGCGTCAAATGGTGACCGACATCCAGGACGGCACGTTCGCCGAGGGTGGAACCGCCGACTACTACCAGGTCGGCGTGGCCGACGACGGACTGATAGTCGCCATCAACGACGGTCTGTCGGATCGGATCTCGGAGGAGGCCATGACCCTCTACGAGGAGCGTCTGGCCGAGATCAAGGCCGGTGAGTTCACGGTGCCGTTCATTCCCGAGTAAACCGGAAGTCGTCACCAACCGAGCAGATCGAACCACATCCAGTGACCCGAACCAGCGACGAGACGCCCAGCACCGACACCGATGCACCGATCATCAGCGTCGAGAATGTTTCCCGCTGGTTCGGGGATGTGGCCGCACTCGACGGTGTCAGTCTCGATGTCCGCCGGGGCGAGGTTCTTGCGGTTCTCGGCGAGAACGGGGCGGGCAAGACCACCCTGATGAGGATCCTGGGCGGGCTCGATTCGCCGAACGGCGGACGGGTACTGTTGCGTGGACAGCCCTACGAGCCAAGGTCGCCCAAAGACGCGGTGCACGCCGGTATCGCCCTGGTCCATCAACACTTCGCCCTGGTTCCGACGATGACCGCGGCCGAGAACATCCTGCTGTTTCGATCCGATCCCGAGCGGCGCTGCTCCCGGGCCGAAGCGGCCCGTCAGCTCGCCGATGAGGCCGCCGACCTCGGGTTCTCGGTCGACCCCAACGCCGTCGTGGGTGACCTGTCGGTCGGCGAACAGCAGCGCCTCGAACTGCTCCGGGCGCTCGACGCCGCACCCGATGTGCTGCTGCTCGACGAACCGACCGCGGTGCTGACCGACGACGAGGCCACGGCGCTGCTCGCCGTCGTGCGCCGTTTGGCGGTCGAGCAGAACAAGGCCGTGATTCTCATCACCCACCGGCTGCGGGAGGTCATCGCCGCGGCCGATCGCGTCGTGGTACTCCGCACCGGCAAGGTCGTCAGCCCGGAAGCGGCGGTCGGCGAACGCAGCCCGGCCGACCTGGCGGCCGAGATGGTCGGCTCCGAAGTGGCGTCGCTCCATCGCGACGACCCCACGCCCGGTGAGGTCGTGCTCGACGTCCGCAACCTGAGCGTCGGGAAGGTCCGCAACGCGTCGCTGGAGGTCCGGCGGGGCGAACTGGTCGGCGTGGCCGGAGTCGACGGCAACGGGCAGGTCGAAATGGAGCTGGCCATCTGCGGCCTGCTCCATGCCGACCAGGGCACCATCACCCTCGAGGGTCACAGCCTGATCGGGGTCCATCCTCGCCGGCGGATCAAGATGGGAGTGGCCTACCTGCCCTCCGATCGCTACGCCCGGGCCCTCATCGGTCCGATGACGTGCGAGGAGAACCTGCACCTCGGTCGAACACAGTGGCGGCTGACCGCCGACCCCGACGGCGCCACGACGTTGCTGTCGAAATGGACGGTCAAGGGCGAGCGAGGCCACGCCGCGGGGTCGCTCTCCGGCGGCAACGCCCAGAAGCTGGTGGCCGCCCGCGAGTTCGGCCACGACACGAAGCTGCTGGTGGCCTGCCAGCCGACCCGGGGTCTCGATCCCGGGGCGGCCAGCATGGTCCGCCAGGCGTCGATCGACTTCGCCCGTGACGGTGGGGCGGTGCTGTTCGTATCGGCCGATCTCGACGAGGTCCTGGAGACCGCCGACCGGCTGTACGTCGCCTCCGACGGGCACTTCCACGGACCGTTCAACCGGCCGTTCGACCGGGCCCGCATCGGGCGCATCATGGCCGGAGTCGACGAGCCGGCGGTCAACCCATGACCGCCGCCGTACCGGAGGTCCGGCTAACCGAGTTTCGCCTGACTGCGAAACATCGTCCGCTGATATCGTTCCTGTGGGATCGGAAGGTCAACCCATGACCGCCACCACGACGACGGTCGGGGCCGGCGCCCGAGCCCGCAACGCGGTGTCGGCCGGGGCGCTGACGACGACCGGCGCCATCCTGGTGGCCCTGGTCATCGGCGGACTGCTCATCCTCTGGTCCGGCGGCAACCCGTTCGAGGTCTACCGGCTCACGATCACCGAGTCGATCTTCGCCCGCACCGGCTGGCGCGACACGCTCACCCAGGCCACCCCGCTGATCCTGATCGGGCTCGGCCTGGCCGTCGGCTTCCGGGCCGGAGTCTGGAATATCGGTGCCGAAGGTCAGATGGTGCTGGGCGCGCTGGCTTCGATCGCTGTGCTGGGAACAGGTTCCCTGCCCGCCGTCATCGCCGTACCGCTCGGGCTGCTACTCGGCGCCCTGGGGGGCATGGTCTGGGCCGCAATCGCCGGGATCCTCCACACCCGGTTTGGAGTCAACACGGTCATCGCCACGTTGCTGCTGGTGTTCGTCGCCACCTCGCTCCTGGTCTGGGCCACCCGCACGGTCCTCAAGGATCCCGACAGCCGGCTCCCCCAATCGCGTGTCATCGGAACCGGTGCCATCGGTGATCTGCCGTGGATCGATACCGGCTACGGGGTCCTGCTGGCCTTCGGCGCCGTGCCGCTGCTGCACTGGATCCTCAACTCCACCCGGTTCGGCTACATCGTCCGGGCCCACGGCGACAATGCCACCGCCGTCTACGCCAACGAGGAGCGGCGGACCCTGGTTCCTCTGGTGCTGCTGATGTTGGGTGGGGCCTTCGCCGGGGTAGCGGGCTATGTCGTGCTGGCATCGGATCAGATGCGGGTGGCCTCGGGAACGGCGGCGGGCTTCGGGTTCACCGCCATCATCGTCGCCATCCTCGGCCGCAACAAACCCTACGGTGTCCTGGCCGCCGCCGTCGGTCTGGCCGCCCTGCTCGTCGGGGCCGAGGCGGCCCAACGGCGCACCGGGGTTCCGGTCACGCTGATGCAGACCGTGCAAGGGCTCATCGTGGTCTGTGTGATCACCGCCAGGGCGCTGGTGGAGCGTACCGGCCGTCTGGCTCGACACACCCGGGACTCGCACGATGGCTGACACGACCGCTCGTCCGGCCGGAGGTCGATCCACCGGGAGTCACTGCCATGGGTGAACTGGCGGAGCTGGCGTTCTGGACGGCAATCCTCGCATCGGGAATCCGCCTCGCCCTGTCGGTGGCCATGGCCGCCATCGGGGAGATGATCACCGAGCGTGCCGGCGTACTCAACCTGGGCCTCGAGGGCACGATGATCATCGGCGCCTTCTTCGGGTTCGCCGCGGCGTGGCGGACGGGCTCGGTGCCGGTCGGGCTTGCGGCGGGATTCGTCGCCGGCTGCGTGGTCGGCGGGGCGTTCGCCGCCCTGGTGGTCGGGCTGCGGGTCGACCAGGTGGTGGCCGGGTTGTCGTTCACCCTGGTCGGCCTGGCACTCACGTCGTTCCTGAACACCGAATTGTTCCGTGATCAACCGATCCCACCCCGGTCGCCGTTGCCCGAACCGCTGGCCGTACCGGTGCTCGAGAATCTGCCGCTGGTCGGCGAAGGCCTGTTTCGTCAGACCTGGGTCGCCTACGCCGCCGCCGCGCTGGTGGCGGTGCTGGCACTCTGGCTGAAGCGCTCCTACCAGACCATCGTGCTCGACGCGGCCGGCGAAACACCCGAGGCGGCCGACGCCGCCGGTCACTCCGTCGCTGGGGTCCGCTACCGGGCCACGATCGTCGGATCGGGCTTGGCCGGATTGGGCGGAGCGTTGCTGGTCGTCGGACAGCTCGGGTTCTTCAACTCCAACATCACCGCCGGTCGGGGCTGGATCGCGCTGGCGCTGGTGATCTTCGGGCGATGGCGGCCAGGTTGGATCGTGGCCGGTGCGGTGTTCTTCGGTGCGCTCGACGCACTCCAGTTCCGGTTCCAGAGCCTCGACTCATCCGTGCCCTACGAGTTCTTCCTGGCGCTCCCCTATCTGGTCACACTGGCGGCGTTGGCCGTGGGCAGCCGCCGGGTCAACGCCCCGTCGGCGCTGGGCGTGCCCTACCTGCGCAGCACCGAGGCCTGACCCATTTCTTCCCCGGCGCGGGGTCGGCCGAGGCACAAGGTTCGGGTTGGCGGGCGTCGGGGACCTCCGGCCCTTGTGGCGTGCTCTGGCCGCACTTACGTTGAAGTCGAGGCCGGATCAACAGCCGGCCCGGACGGTGAACGAACCATGGACGCTCGAGTGCGGCTCGACGGGATCGCCGAGGAGAACGCAACCAGGCTGCGGAGGACGCTAACGCTCCCGTTGCTGGTGTTCTATGGGGTCGGCGTGACGATCGGAGCCGGGATCTTCGCCCTGGTGGGCGAGATTCTGGCCATCGCCGGGGACCGGGCACCACAGTCGTTCCTCCTGGCCGGTCTCATCGCCGCGTTGACCGGCGTCTCCTACGCACTGCTGGTCAGGGTGTATCCGAGGGCGGGTGGCGAGGCCATCTTCGTCCAGCACGGACTCGGTCCGCAGTTCGGTCGAGTGACCGGGTTCGGCGTGTTGGTCACCGGGGTCGTGTCCAGCGCGGTCGTTGCCCTGGCCTTCGCCGGTTACCTCCGCGAGCTCGTCGACATCCCATCTGCAGTCCTGGCCGTCGGTGTGGTCGTGGTGCTCGCCGCCCTGGCCACCTGGGGCGCTCGGGAAAGTGTTGTTGCCGCGGCGATGATCACGCTCCTCGAAGTCGGCACCCTGGCGGTTGTGCTCTTCGTCGGGCTGCCGGGACTTGGCGATGCCGACGTGTGGCGCCGAAGCTGGAGTCCACCCGGTTCGGGGGTGGCCGCCGGAGCGGTGCTGTCCGGTGCCATCGTCGCCTTCTTCGCCTTCATCGGTTTCGAAGACATCGAGAACATGGCCGAAGAGACCCTTGACCCGGAGCGAACAGCGCCGCGGGCCATCCTGTGGACACTCGGCATCACCGTCGCCGCCTATCTGGCGACCGCCCTGGTCGCCGTGTCGGCACCCGACCGGGCGGCCATCGCCGAGTCGGACGCACCGTTGGCTCTCCTGTTCGAGCAGCTGAGCGGGCGGTCGGGGGATGTGGTCTCGGCCATGGCGGCCCTGGCGATGGTCAACGGCATCCTGGTACAGATCATGATGGCGGCCCGGGTCCTCTATGGCATGGGCCGGGAGGGCATGGCTCCCCGCTGGCTCGGTGTGGCCGGCAAGCGGCGGCGCACCCCGGCCCGGGCCACCGCCCTGGTCACGGTGGTGGTCATCGTGCTTGCGCTGTTCGTCCCGCTCCTGCGCCTGGCCGAGGTGACCAGTGTCGTGGTTCTCGGGGTGTTCGCCATGGTCAACCTGTCGCTGTTCCGACTCGGGGCGGTTGTCGACGACCACCTGGTGCGACGTTGGAGGTGGCTCGGCCTCGTCGGTGCGGCGGTCTGTGTGGTGGTCGTGATCGCCGGCTGGCCAAGCTGAGCGCACAGCGGCGGCTTCGGCGGCTTCGGCGGTTTCGGCGAGGTCGCTCGAACCCGAGATCTTCTCCAGAAGCTCTCCATCTCATCTCCAAGTTCTGAACGCTTCCCTCGTTCATCGTGGACGGCTGGGCGTCGGTCGAGGCGTCGACCTGCTCGACATGGCGTGCGGTTCCGGTCTGGCCACCGGTCGAGCACAACGGTTGGGGACGGTTGGGAGCGACCGTCAGCGGGCTCGACGCCAGCGCCGCGCTGATCGACATCGCCCGCCGCCGGGCTCCGTCGGCCGAACTGGTGGCGGGCGACATGTTCGCCCTGCCGAGGCCCGGTGGATCCTTCGATGCCGTCACCTCCTTCAACGGCATCTGGGGCGGCTGTACCGACGCCCTCCGGGAGGCCCGGCGGGTCCTGCGCCCGGGTGGAGGCGTCGGCCTCACCTTCTGGGGTCGAGGCGACCGCCTAGACCTGCGGGACTGGTTCATCGCCCTTGGATCGTCGACCCCTCACGTCGGCGAAGAGATGATCTCGCTGGCCTCGACACCTCATTCCGTAGTTCAACAACCAAGAAGAAAGACCATGACCATCACCGAGAAACCCACCGTGGACACCAACCCGGTCGACAACGGCGTGAACGTCGAGGCCCTGCTCGGCGCCCGCGAGGCACTGACCCAGGCTCCCCCGGCGGCCGCCTTCACCTGGCGGGCCCGCTGCGACTGGCAGCACGGCACCCACAGCCGGACCCATGGACCTGCAGGGCATCCTCGGGATCGACCCGGACGTCCGCACGGCTTCAGCGCCATCCGAGTCAGCTTCGACATCGACGCGGATGCCACCGACGACGAGATCAAGGCCCTGGTCGCCTAGTCGCAGAAGCGATCCGCCGTCTTCGACATCGTCACCAACCCCACCACGGTCGCCCAACTCGTGGCGGACCGAACGGTGGGACTCACTCCGGCTGCTGACGCCGTCGGCAGATTTGAAGATGGGCCGCCTGCTCGACGAGATCGATACCTTCGTCGACGAGCGTGGGCTGTCGACCGAGGTCGAGGCCGTCGACCGTCCCGATCCGATCACCATTGCCGACTCACCGCTGATGGCACCGATCGGCGAGTTCGGAGCAGTGGTCTGGGCCACCGGCTTCCGTCCGA
>JBFHEP010000044.1:0-17911 GCA_041584095.1 Acidimicrobiales bacterium
GCGGCGAACGAGTTGCGGCTGATCGAAGGGACGGACGAGGAAGCCCGACACCTCGTCGTCGACCAGCTCCGTCATGCCGCCGACGTAGGTGGCGACGACCGGTAGACCGGCGCCCATCGCCTCCATCAAGACGACCGGCACCCCCTCCGCGAAGCTGGGCAGGACGAAGATGTCGTGATCCATCAGGAGTTTCGCCACCTCATCCTGATTCTTCGAGCCGATGAAGGTGATGCTGTCGGCCAGCGATCGGCGAGCGCAGAGGCGCTCCAGGAACTCCCGACGCGGACCGTCGCCGACCACGGTCAGCGTGAGGTCGCGATGACGCTCGCGCAGCTCCGCCAGAGCGTCGATGAGAACCTCGATGCCCTTGTCGAGCGCAATCCGGCCGACGAACAGCATCCGTGTTGCCCGCCCCTCGTGCTTCACAGCCGTCAGCCGCTCGGGCTCGATGCCGCAGTGGACGATGTGGAGCTTGTCGGTGAAGTCGGGGGCGAAGATTGCGGCCTGGCTCCGGCAGAAGTGGCTGATGCAGGCCGTGAAGGCCGAACGTTTGATTTTCTCGTCGAGCCGCCACGTGTAGGGCTCGAAGAAGATGGCCGGACCGTGCAGCGTGAAGCTGAACGGAAAGGCTCCGAGGTGCCCGGCCAACATCGCGACCGTGCAGCTGGAGTCGCCGAGGTGGTTGTGAAGGTGATCGATCCTGCGTTTCCTCACCTCGGAGGCCAAAACCACCGCCTCGGCGAAATAGAACAACTGGTAGAGACCGCCCCGGATGCCCGGCCGCTTGGTGCGCCACGCCAACTCGAGGGTTCCGAGGTAGCGCCGCGGGTTCGCGAGTAGTCGCTTGACGTGGTCGCGGAGGAGTCGGGCCGGCGTGATCTGTTCGAGCAGATAGGTGGTCGTGGCCTGGCCCTCCTCCTGCTCCGGTCCGACAAGGTGCTCGGACCCGGGTCGCCGAATCGAGAAGGTCGTCACCTCGATATCCTGGCGCCGGAGCGCAGCGATCTCGCGCTGGATCCAGGTGTCGGTGGCCCGTGGATACTCGCCGGTGAGATAGCCGATGTGGAGGCCACTCATGTCGACACCGTTTCGGTCGACCCCGATCGCACGGCCTCGACACTGCGGTCGAGCGCCTCGGTGAACGAGTAGCGAGGGGTCCAGCCGAGGAGCCGTTTCGCCTTGTTGTTGGTGTAGCGAAGCGGCTTGAATCGGGCGTGCAGCCGGTCGGGGACGGCGATGCCGGGAAACTTCGCCCGGCCTCCGACAAGGCGGCTGTTTGCCTTTTTGAGCAGGGTGGTGGCCGCGTTCATCGCCGGCCACGGGATCGAGATGGTCGGCGGTGTCTCGATGCGGGCCGCGACCTGCTCGGCGTAGGTCTGTTGGGTGGGAAGATGATCGTCGACGATGTTGATGATCTCGCCGGCCAGTTCGTCGGGCCGAGCCGCCAACGCCTCTGCGGTATCCACTACCGCCTGGGCACAGTTCTCAACGTAGGTGAGCGGCAGTGTGGCGTTCCTACCGATGCGTAGGAAGCGTGGCCCCACATCGGCCCCGAGAAGGGCGTGCCACAGGTTGTTGGGCCCGTAGATCATGCCGGGGCGGAGAATCGTGACCTCCTGGTCCGGCAAGGCACCGAACTCCCGGTACAGACGCTCCTGGATGAGCTTCGTTCTGGCGTACTCGTCCCGAAGCGCGGGGTCGTCGTCGAGCGGGCTCTCCTCGGTGAGCAGCGCACCGGCCGGAATGGCCAGGTAGTCGTAGACGGAAAAGGTGCTGATGGCCACCAGTTGCTTCACCTCGGCGGCCCTCATCGCCGCCAGCAGGTTTTCCGTGGCGACGACGGTTCCTGCGAACTGGGTGGGGAAGTCGCCGCTCTTGGCCGCGGCGAGATGGACGACGGAGTCGATGCCCTGAAGCGACTCGACGAGACCATCCGACGATCGCAGATCGATTCTGGCCTCGCGCAGCGTGGCACCGGGCGGCGTGGCATCGACGAGCGATCGGCCCGACGCCGGTCGCACGACCGCGACCACCTCGTGACCCCGCCCCAACGCTTCGGCCACGACCGCGCGACCGACGAACCCGGTTGCACCGGTGATGTAGAGCCTCACAGTCGTACCTCGTCGTCGAGAAGGTGGTCGACCAGTCGAGCCGCAGCCAGCATGTCGCCGGTGGTCACCGGAAGCGGACCACCTTCTCTCATGGCCCGGTAGGTCTCGTCGAGCATGCGGTGCAGGCCGTGGTACGGGGTCTGCTGAAGCAGCTTGCGGCCGAAGTTGGTGACACCGTCGCGCACGAATCCGACGCCGTTGGCCACGTGGTTGACGATCGGGCTGAGCTGAGCACCCCCCGGCCGGGGGACCACCGTGCGGAGATACGGCTGGAAGAAGTCGGTCTCGATCCATCCCCGGGTTCCTCGGACCGTGAGCGTGAACGCGTCGGGAGCGGATCCCGCGTCGAAACGCAGCCGTCCGTGGATGGGGCCGGCCGGTCCATCGGCGATGAGCAGGGCATCGAGATCGTCGTAGCGGAAGTGGGAGACGCCGCTGTGGTTACTCCAGGCCGCCGCGATCCGGTTGAACTTGACGTCACCGGTGAGTCCAAGGAGCAGGTAGGCGAAGTGGGTGGTGAAATCGTGCAGAACGCCGGCCGGCAGGCGGTGGATCGGACTGGGCAGGTTCGGGTCACCGAATCGACCGTCGGGATCGGTCACCGAGAGGCAGATTCGGATCTCGACTTCGGTGAGGTTGCCCAGCCGGCCACTGTCGAGCGCCTTGCGTATGGCGAGATAGCCGTCGTTGAAGCGGTAGTTGTGGCTCTCCATGACGGCACGGTCGTACCTCTGGGCCACGGTGAGGAGTTGTTCCAGTTCGGCGGCCGACGACGTGATCGGCTTCTCACAGATGACGTTGGCGCCGGCCTCCAGGCTGAGGGTGGCCAGGGGAACATGACTGGCGGGTGGCGTGAGGATGTGGATGACGTCGAGCTCTTCGGCGTCGAGCATGTCGTTGAGGTCGGTGTAGGCTCGGCCGGCGCCGAACTCGGTGGCGCCGTAGTCGGCGGCGACCGGTGACAGGTCGCAGACCGCGGCGAGTTCGATCCGGTCGGCGACGTCGCCCACCGCCCGGCTGCGCCCGGACAGAAACGTGAGGTGTTCTTTGGAGATGGCTCCCGAGCCGACGACTGCGGCCCGCAGCGGTCGGTGGAAGGCCTGGAGAGAGGTGTTCATGGTTGGCTCATTCTAGGTGTCGCAATGCTCGGCCGGTCCGTGTCGCAACGTGAACCGGCATCGAATTCAGCGTGTGGGTGGTTGCCCGCAACCGGCGGAGACACCCCCGACCGATGTTGGGCTCGGACCGCTAGCATTGGGCTCGGCGGAGCAGGCTCTCCGTGACGACGACCCGTGGAGGGGTCTCGATCTCTATGTCAGACGTCGAACCGACGCTCGCTGAAAGCGGAATCGGCCGGGTTCTCGATGCCCCGGAGCCGGTCATCGACCTGCGCGACGGCGTCGCGCCTGGTGACACCGTCCCCTCGGGCGCGTCTGCTACCACCTCACCGGTGGATGAACTTCGGCGACGGCGGCTGTTCGATCTCGATTTCGTCGATGCGCCGGGCCTCGAACCGGTTCTGTCCTCGTTGCTCGAACGCCGCAACCCGCCCGATGGCACGTGGATGGATACGGTTCTCACGCCCAACGTCGACATCATGGTGCATCTCGCGGCGCCGGGTGTCGAACAGAGCATCGAGTCGCGCATGTTTCAACGCAGTTGGTATTGCCTCCCCGATGGACAGCCCATCGTGGCGGCCTCGCGCCTTCTGGGCCGTCCGCTCGGCGCCCGTCTCACCGGGAGCGGCCTCTTTGCGTTGCTGTGGCCCCGGCTGGTGACCGACCGGCGCTCGGTGTTCATGGTGGCATCCTCGGAGCTGATCGTCGAGCGGCTCGAGAACGAATACCCCGAGCTCCGGTCGACGGTCGCCCCGATGTTCGATGCCGACGACTCTGCCACGATCGACCGGCTGGCGGGCGCCGTGATCGCCTCGGCCACCGAGCGCGCGCTCGAGTACGTCATCGTGGGTGTCGGCAATCCCAAGGACGCCCGAATAGCCGAAGCCGTGCTCCGGTTGTGGCCCGCCACGCTTGGCCGATCGCCCACGATCCTGGCTCTCGGTGGTTCCGCCTCGATGTATGTCGGTATCACCAAGCGGGCGCCGGAGTGGCTGCAGCGGATTGGCATGGAGTGGTTCTACCGATTCCTGCAGGAGCCTCGACGGCTCTTTCACCGTTACTTCGTGCGAGACGTCGCCTTCGTGAAACTGGTGTGGCGGCAATGGCGGACCGATCGCCGAACCGGATCGACCGCCGTTGGCCGGGGAACGCCGGCACCGTGAACGTGGCGAACCGATCCGGATCGGACAAGGCCGGCAGGTCCCCGGTGTCGGTCGTGATGCCAGTCGGCCGGGTCGAGGCCGAGCTGGCCGAGCAGGTTCGGGCCCTGGCTGCTCAGACTCACCTCGGTCCATGGGAGCTGCTGATCTCCATCAACACGTCCGACCGTGAGCAGCGCGCCGCTCTCGAACGGTCACTCGAGCCTCACCGGGCGGCCCTCACGGTTCGGGTCGTCGATTCCTCCGATCGGCGGAGCGCCTCCCACGCCCGGAACGTCGGTGCCCAGGCCGCCGACGGCGATCTGCTGCTGTTCTGCGACGCTGACGACATCGCCCACCATCAGTGGATCGAGCAACTCTCAGCCGCCCTGGAGTTCTATGGAGCGGTAGGGGGCTTTCTCGACGAGGAGGTCCTGTCGGTACCCGGCCAGGAACACTGGCGTCCGCCGGCAACGCCCGGGGATCTCCCGACGTTTCTCGGGCATCCGTTTCTCGTCTCGGCCAATATGGGCGTCATCCGTTCGAACTTCGAGGCCGTGGGTGGATTCGACACCGACCTGATTCGGGGCGAGGACATCGCCTTCTCGTGGGATTTGCTGGAACGGGGTGTCGAGCTGGGCTATTGTGCCGACGCCGTGATGTACTACCGGCACCGTAAGGGTCTCTCCGCCATGATGCAGCAGCACTACCTGTACGGTCGCGGTTTCAGCCAGATCCTGGCTCGGAAGGGGACTCCCGGTACCGACGGCGGGTCGACCGGCCTGTCGGCCCTCAAGCCGAACGGCCAGCCCGTGGCTAGGAAATCCTTCCCATACTTCCTCCGGCGGGGGTCCATTGCAGCCGGACGTGTGGTAGGTCTGGTTGAGGAGCGAGTGCTTCGGAATCAGGCCTCCCGCTAAGCTGGTCACGGTTCGCGACCAAGTTCCCGATTCACTGCGTTGACAACCAGGCGGCCTGAGAGGTCTCTCCATGGAACTAGCATTCGTACTTTCGGCCCTCCGGCGTCGTTTGTGGTTGGTGGCCGTTTTCGCCGTGCTCGGCATCCTGCCTGCGGTGATGAGTGACCCGCCGACGACCAACGAGTACGTGTCGGTGGCGAAGTTGAGCGTCGTGCAGCCGACTGTCGGCAATGTCACCTATCTGAGCGGTGATCCGGACCGATACGTGGTGGGACAGCTGGGTGTCCTGGAAAGTGCCAGCCTCGTCAACGACGTCGCCCTCAACGTTGGTATGTCGATCACCGAGGTGCGCGAATCGGTGGAGGTCGAACACGAGCCGGGCACGGACATCGTCGACATCACGGCGACGGCCGGCGACCCGGAGACGGCCCGGTTGCTGGCTCAGACATTTGTCGAGACCTACACCCAGGATCTCGACACCGAGCGCAGTGACAGCGACGAGCTCGCCCGCCTCGGCAACGACATCGCCACGCTCCGCACGACGCTGAGCGGCCTCAACTCGGCGATCGAGGAAGCCATGCGCCAGTACGTCGAAGCGTCGCAGAGAAACGTGAATCCCCGGCCGCTGCCATCACCTGAGCAGATCGTTCCGGCCCAGGTGACCGAGCGTGACGTGGCCAAAGCCGAGCTCACCCAGCTGATCCAGCACCGCAACGATCTCATCTCGTCGTCTCGTTTGAGGGTCAACACCCGGATCATCCAGGACGCCACCCTTCCGATCGAGCCGAAGCCGCCGGGCGGCCGGTTCCTGTTCGCCGGCGGTCTGTTCGCCGGTGCCATGATGGGCATCGTTGCTGCACTCGCCTGGGCCCGGTTCTCGAACAAGGTTCTCGACGTCGACACGGCGTCGGAGATCCTCGCCGCACCGGTCGTCTCCGAGCTGCCCCATTACCGATCGCTGGCCCGCCAGCCGCTGGCGGCCTTCCAGTCACTGCCGCGTTCGGCGGTTCCGGTCATCGACCAGCTCTGTGTACGCGCCGAGGCCAAGGCCAGGATCAACGAGCCGCTGACCGTCGCCGTCGTCGGCACCCAGAGAAACGCGGGTGCGACCACCTTGGCGCTGGCCATGGCCGAGCGGTTCGCCGGCGCAGGATCATCGGTCGTCCTGGTCGACGCAGATGTTCGAGATCCTCGGATCACGGCCCTGTTCAATGCCGGTCAGGACGGCGGTGTTCCAGCCGTCGTGCTCAACGATGGCGCGCTCATCGATCAGCGCGGTCGCTCCGTGTTCACCCGCACCATGGATCCCGAGGTGAGCGTGCTCGGCCTCGGTTCCAACCGGGGCGCAGCATCTCTGCGCCGTGACACCGTGGCATCCGTACTCGAAGCGGCCCGACGCAAGGCCCAGATCGTCGTCGTCGATGGTGGACCGGCCCTGGATCTGGCCTCGACGCTGCAGCTCACGGCAATGGCCGATGCGGTGGTCCTCGCAGTGCCGCTGTCCCGCCAGAAGTCCGACGCCCTGAGCGATCTGTCGCGCCAGCTCGATTCTGTTCGCCAGAAGCTTCTGCCGGTCATCACGTCGCCGTCGCGCCGCCCCGCCAAGGGGGACGTCCTCGGGGCCGATGGTTCGATCGGCACGATGGATCCACCTGCAACCCCGACCGGAGGCTGGCCGACCAACGAGCCGATCGATCTCACCAAGACCCCGGCTCCGCCTGCTCACCCGGAGACCTCGGCGATGGGCGGGCCATCGTCGCCGGCCGGGAACGGTGCGGCCACGTCGCCATCGGCGACTCCGGCGCCGCCGACCGGTCCGGTCTAGCGTGCGGCGCGGCGAGCAGAGGACCGAGACCGAGGGAGCCTGAGTAATGACAAGCGTGGGACCGGAGAACATTCCGGTGGTTATTCTCTGCGGTGGGCAGGGAACGAGGATTCGAGAGGCATCGGAGAAACTGCCGAAGCCCCTGATCAAGGTGGGGACCCAGCCCGTCCTGTGGCACATCATGAAGTTGTACGGGGCTCATGGATTCCGCCGCTTCATCCTCTGCCTGGGATACAAGGCCTGGGACATCAAGCAGTACTTCCTCCGCTACGAGGAGATGATGTCGGACCTGACCATTAACGTGGGGCGCCGCAACACCGAGTTCGTGCATCTCGAGTCGCTCGACGATTGGGAGGTGTCGCTGATCGACACCGGTCTCGATACCGGTACCGGCGGCCGGGTGGCCAAGGTCGCGCACATGATCGACACCGACTACTTCATGCTGACCTACGGCGACGGCCTCGGCGATGTCGACGTCTCCCGGCAGCTGCAGGCGCTCCAGGAGTCCGAACTTCTGGGAACGGTTACCGGCATCCATCCGACATCACGCTACGGCGAACTGCTGGAGGACGACGGCATGGTGACGAGCTTTGCCGAGAAGCCACCGTCCGAAGGCTGGGTGTCGGGCGGATTCTTCGCCTTCCGGCGCGAGTTCCTTTCGTATGTGCCGCGCGATCAACCAGGCCACTTCTTCGAGCACGCTCCGGTTCAGGCCATCACCCATGAGGGTCGGCTGGGGCTGTACCCGCATACCGGATTCTGGATGGGGATGGACACATTCCGCGAATACACCGCGCTGAACGACCTGTGGGAGCGCGACGAGGCGCCCTGGAAGATCTGGTAGCAAGGGCCGATAGGGCGCCTGCTCGGCGGATCTACCGTGGCTCGGCGGCGCTGGCCCCGGGAATGAGCACGAGCTCGCGAAGTCGATCGAGTTCATCGGTCGAGGCGATGAGCGCGGCGAGCACGCCGTCGCCGCCGGACGAAACGATGATTTCGACAGTGCCGATACCACTCTTCGAACCTGTGAATCGGCGCCATGATTCGCCGTCGATCGTCAGCGGATCGACTTCGGCCATGTTGACGCTGAGCTGGCGGCCGAATGCGTTGACCAGGAAGTCGGCGTCGATGCCCCGGGTCGGCTGAAAGATCACGGCAGTCTGGTCGACGGCGTTGGCCAGACGGGCGAATGATCCGAATCCGGTGTCGGTCCAACCCTCTGGTCGGACACCCCGCAGCGCGGTCAGGCCGTCGGACTCGAACTC
Source organism: Acidimicrobiales bacterium (assembly GCA_041584095.1). GTDB lineage: Bacteria > Actinomycetota > Acidimicrobiia > Acidimicrobiales > SZUA-35 > JAHELU01. The sequence continues at coordinate 8,379 of JBFHEP010000044.1, forward strand.
GACCAGGTTGATCACCGCGTTGGTTTGGGGCACCCAGACCGGTTCCGGACTGAGCTCGATGCACGACGGGTCCGGTCGCGACATCGGCTGATCGATGAACCGCGCCACGATGTCGGTTCCACACGGTGTCGGCACCACCCCGTGACCTTCGTGAGGAAAGATGAACTGGTAGCTGGTGCCGAGGCCGGCGGCGATGGTGTCCATGCCCGAAGGAGGCGTTATCGGATCGTATCGCCCAGCGAGCAACAGCGTCGGCACGTCACCCACAACTGTCTCGTTCTCGACAGGTGGTGCCTCCCCGGACGGCCAGCCGGGGCACAGGTCGAAGAAGTCGCCGGTGGCACTCAGGCGCTCCAGGCGACGGAAGCGGGGATCGTCCGACTGAACGCCGGTGCGGTTGGATGCGGACTCGAACGGGATCTCCTCGTTGCATTCGACCGACAGCTGCATACCGACCGAGAAGAAGCCGAGCGACGTGACGACCGACGAGCCGAGGGACTCCAGGACCTGATAGTCACCGTTGAGAGCGTCGACGGTCATCTGAGGGAGGAGCGAGAACGCCGACCGGCTGTAGAGCGCCTGGAAGGCGAAGGCCAGGACGTCGTCGCCGGTCAGACGTGATGGCGTCGAGATCCCGGTTCGCAGGTTGGTGAAGGTGACCGGCGCCGGTTCGGCGTCGAGCTGGTCGAGCAGGCGGAAGAAGTCGTCCTCGAACCTCGGGTAGGTGGCCGAGCACTCCGGTGACTCGGCGCACCCGTCGAAGAGCTGACGAAAGGACCGTTCCGTACTCCGGTCGAAGTCGGTCCAGAGATCGGCGGCTGTAGGAAACACCGAGTCGAGGGTCAGGGAGCGAACCGAGTCGGGGTAAAGACGCAGGTACGTCTGGCCGAGTCGGGTTCCGTAGGAGATGCCGATCGGGTTCAGCTGCTCGTAGCCGAGCGCGACGCGCATCGCCTCCAGATCGTTCGCGCTGGCGATGCTGTTGTAGGCCGAGAGGTCGACCCCCTGCCGTTGCAGGCGGGATGCGCAGGCGTCCTGGGCCGTCAATGTGACGTCCAGGACATCGTCGGAGGCGATGGCCCCCATCATGTCGGCGAGGCTGGCCTCGGTAAGCTCGGGGCAGGCGAGCTGGGGCTCGGACGTGCCGACACCACGTTGGTCGTAGACGATGAAGTCGCGGCTACCGATCAGTGGTTCGACCAGCCCGCTGTAGCTGAAGCCCAGTTGGTCGAGGGTGTGGCCTCCGGGTCCACCGTCGAGGTACACGATTGCGTCCTCGTCGGCGCCGCTGCCGGCGAAGACCGCGACCTGGAGGGTGACGGCCCGTCCCGAGTCGGGATCATCCCACGACTCCGGCACGGTGATCTCGTGGCAGCGGGGTTTGACAGGAAGCGGAATGGGTTCATCGAATCGGCAGTTGACCTGCTCACTGTCGACGAACGACCCGATGTCGGCGACCGCTCCGATCGGTGTCAGCGTCAGCGGGGGTGGCTCATCGACCAGCGCCGGAGTGAGATACTCCGACTCGATCTGGATTGACGGGCGCGCCTCCGCATCGCTACGCCCGGCGGCCTTCGAGTCGATCGTGCCGCCGATACCACACGCAGCCAGAACGAAGCCGCCGAGGGCGGTCGATACCAGAGTCTGCAGACGGCGGCGTTGGCGGTGGTTGCGGCGGAGGGTGGACCTCGTGCGTCCCGCCTCGGTGTCCATGCGTCCGACTCTACGTGGCGCCGCGGCGAAACCAATCAGAGCGGGATGATCCGCCCCCATGGACAGGTCAGCGAGGGGCGCCTTGATGGTGACTGTGGGATTCGTCAACGCCACCGGCGGCGATGTCGACAAGCGTGGTCTTATGGCGCTCGATATCGTCGGCCGCGCTGGCGGCGGCCACCAGCCGCGCTCGGTTTCGAGCCCGGAGGTCGATCACCACATCGTCGGGGCTGATCGTCGGGTGCTGACCGTCGTGGGAATCGGTCTGAGGTTCGGCGCCCACAATGGCGTCCACCTGGCTCGACGAGCGACGACGAATGAGGCGCAGCGGCTGGAGTGCGATGGTGACGACCACCTGCTCGGCCGTAGCGAGCAGGATCCGCAAATCGAGACCGAGGTTCCAGTTCTCGACGTAGTGCAGGTCGAGGCGACGGTACGCGTTGAATGCCGCATTTGAGCGGGCTTCGACCTGCCAGAGGCCCGTGATGCCCGGTCGAACCTTGAACCGCTCACGCAGCTCCTCGTCGAACGCTTCCTCCTCCTCCGGGAGGGCCGGCCGAGGACCGACCAGGCTCATGTCGCCCCGAAGGACGTTGAACAGCTGAGGCAACTCGTCGATCGATGTCTCGCGGATGAACTTGCCGACCCTGGTGATGCGGGGATCGTCGGAGATCTTGAACAGTGGACCTGAACGTTCGTTCTGTTCCGCCATCTCCTGTTTCAACTCCTCGGCGTTGGTCACCATGGAGCGGAACTTGTACATGTTGAAGAACGTTCCCTTGTGGCCGGCCCGGCGGGCGGTGTAGGTGACCGGCCCACGATCCTCGAACCAGATGCAGGCCGCAGCAAGCAACATGATCGGTGAGGCAACGATCAGCGCAGTGGCCGACCCGACGATATCGACGGCCCGTTTGCCGGCCCGCTGCCACTGGGGTGGATTGTTGCGACCCATCACGATCAGCGGTTCGTGGGAGAGGGAGCGAACATCGAACCGGCCCTCCCACATGCGGCTGACACCGGTGGTGAGGTGGACGTCGTAGCCCGACCCGAAGAGTTCCCGGGTGATGTTGCGGAACTGTTCGCCCCGGAACCCTGTGGCGGTGACGATCGCCGCGCTCACCTCGTGTTGGTGCATGAGCTCGATGAGCCGCCCGGTCGGTCCGATCCAATGGTCGGCCAGTCCGTTGCGTTCGGCGACGCCGAGATTGCCGACCACCCCGGCAAGCATGAATCGGGCTTCGGGGTGATCCGAGACGAGTTCGGCCAATTCCTTTGCCTCGTGCCCGGTGCCGACGATCACGACCCTCGTCGGCGCCGCGGTGCTGGGGAGTTCGGTGCCGAGGGAGCGCACGACGCCCCGGGACAGGGTGCGGACGGTGAACGCGAGCGTGCCGCCGACGACGATCTCCCAGGCACCGATATGCCAGTCGAGGAATGCACCGGCGACGGCAACGCTGGCGGAGCCGCCCAGGACGGCGACGAAGAGACGGGAGATTTCGTCGGTTCGCGGCAGCGACGGCCGACCGTCGTAGAGGCCGCGGCGCTCCATGATGATCATGGTGACGACGGTCGCGCCGACCGCCAGCGCAAATGAGCGGGCGTCCGAGCGAATCGCGGTCACGGTGATGTTGGTGAGTAGGAGCGCAATGATCCACACGGCTCCGAAGACGACGACATCGGCGACGAATTGAATGACGGAGGGTGAAGGAACCCGCCTCTTCTTGCTCGTTATCGCCACCATGGCTTGTTGCCATCTCCCTGTTGAAACCGAGGTTTCCACACCAACCTCTCATTTCTAGCAGCCATTCGTTGGCTAGACGTGTCAGATGGTGGCATCTTGGGCGGATCTGCTTACGCGATTCCTGGCCGGCTGTTGATCGACCGGTGGGTGTATCGTCGATAGCCTGCAGGTACGGCGGCTGTACAACCGCGTCGGAAGACGCCGCCCCAGGCCCGCAGAGACGGTTTCGAGGCGATGGTTCATACCACGACGATGTCGAGGAGACCTGGAGGACCGGCGATGGGAAGCACGACATCCGAGCGACATACCGGCGGCGGGCGGAAGCTCGCCGTCATCGGCCAGGGCTACGTCGGTCTTCCGGTGGCGATGCGGGCCGTGGAAGCCGGTTTCGACGTCGTCGGTTTTGATCTCGACAAGGACAAGGTGTCCGGGCTCGCGGCCGGGCGGTCCCACATCGAGGATGTCGGAGACACTGCAATCGAAGCCGCGCTGGCGTCCGGACGATACCGGCCTTCGGAGAGCCCGCAGGACCTGCAGGCCTTCGACGTGGCCGTGATCTCGGTCCCTACTCCGCTGCGCGACGGAGTGCCGGACATGTCCCACGTCGAGTCGGCAGCTCAGCTGGTCGGGTCGTACACAACCGCCGGTTCGCTGGTTGTGCTCGAGTCGACCACATATCCGGGAACAACCGACGAGGTGGTCCGTCCGCTCCTCGAGAGCGGATCGGGGCTGACGGCGGGCGTGGATTTTCTCGTCGGCTACTCACCGGAACGGATCGATCCGGGGAACATGGTCTGGGGCTTTCGCGAGACGCCCAAGGTGGTGTCGGGAATCAATCCGGACTCCCTGCGTGCGGTCAGCGAGTTCTACTCCCGGCTGGTCGACAGTGTCGTCGAGGTCTCGGGCACCCGGGAAGCGGAGCTGACGAAACTCCTCGAGAACACGTTCCGGCACGTCAACATCGCCCTCGTAAACGAAATGGCGATTCACGCGCGAGCGCTCGACATCGACATTTGGGAGGTGATCGGAGCGGCGTCCACAAAGCCGTTCGGCTACATGCCGTTCCACCCCGGGCCCGGGGTAGGCGGGCACTGCCTGCCGGTTGACCCCTCGTTCCTGTCGTGGCGGTTCGAACGACGGCTCGGCGCAGTCTCCCGCTTCGTCAAGATCGCCGACGACGTCAACAACAACATGCCAAGCTATGTCGCCCGCCGCATCCAAGGCGGCCTGAACAGTCGGCAAAAGGCGGTCAACGGGTCGATCGTGCTCATTCTCGGTGTGGCCTACAAACGCAACAGCAGCGACGCCCGCGAAACCCCGGCGACGCCGCTGATTCTCGAGCTGCTCCGCCTCGGCGCCGACGTGAGAGTCCACGATCCCCATGTGACCGACTTCGAGTTCGCCGATCGGGTGAGATCGGTCGAACTGACCGCCGATGAGATCGTTGCGGCCGACGTGGTGGTGCTGGTCACCGACCACGATTGCTTCGACTACGATCTCATCGCCATCAACGCCGACTACGTGTTCGACACCCGCAACCGGTTCGGCGCGGCGCCCACAGACGACCATCCGAGTTCGGCGATCGCCGCCGACAAGCTGGAGATTCTTTGATCGAGTCAGATCAATCCAACGAGACGAGCGACGGCACGAATCCGGCTCGCAAGCGGGTCCGCACCATGACCCGCGATCTCTTGGGCAACAACACCCGGTGGGCGGCCGCCTCGGAGGTACTGCAACTCATCAGCTCCACGCTGGTCGTGCTGATGGTGGCACGCTTGCTCGACGAAACATCCTACGGCGTGCTGGGCGGTGTCGCCGCGCTGGCCGCGATCGCCCTCAACCTGTCCAATCTCGGTTCACATATCCTGCTGCTGCGGCGAGGAGCTCAGGGCGAGGATCTGCGGGACGCTTGGAGTCGGGCGATCACGGTGGGAGTAGGCCTACCAGGCCTCTTGGCCGTTGGGTTGCTGGTGTCGAAGCCGTTCTTCCAGCCCGACGTCGATTTCGAGGTCTACGCCCTTTTCATCGTCGCTGGAATGCCACTTTTCTGGTTGTCCGAGCTGGCGGTGTACCTGCCGGTCGGTCTCGGTCACATGAAGCAGGCCGCCGTCGGCAGGCTGATTGTGACCGTATGCCGGCTCGGCGCGATCGGTTGGTTCGCGTTTGCCGGCACGCAGGACCTCGTCACCTGGGCGTGGGCCAACATGGTGAGTTTCGCACTGAGTGCGGTACTCGGCATCGCGTACGTCTGGTTCACCTATGGAATCCGGCCTCGCTTCAACCGCCGGGCCCACGAGGACCTCGGTCCGGGGCTTCCCTTTTCCGTCAACGGCGTGACCGAGAACATCAACGATCAGGCCGACCGCACCTTGCTGCTGCGCTTCGGACACGTCGACGACAACGGCTTCTATTCCTTCGGTGGTCGCGCAATCCAGTTCGCCTACATGCCACTCCGAATGCTGTTGCGGGCCCATGATTCGGAGCTGTTCGCCGCCGGCAAGTCCAGTGTGACCAAGGCCTTCGGGGTCGCGGCCCGGCTGGCGCCGACGGCGATTCTGCTTGGCCTCGGTTCAGGCGCCGCCTTCTGGGTGCTCGCCCCGCTCGTGCCCGTCGTTCTCGGTTCCAACTGGTCCGACGAGGTCGTGGCCGTCATCCGGTGGCTGGCTTTCCTGCCCGGAGTCCGAGCAGTTCAGTACGTGGCCGGGAACACTCTCAGTGCCGCCGACAAGCAGTGGTGGCGATTCGGAGCCACCGGAGCCGCGGCCGCCTTGAACCTGGGCCTCAACCTGTGGCTGTTACCGAACGGTTCCTGGCGCACGGCGGCCATGACGACCTATGTCAGCGAGACGGTTCTGATGGTGTCGTTGGCTGCGCTCGTTTTCTACTGGATTCGCCGCGAGGCGAAAGATTCACGGGCAATGGTCGAGGTCTGAGTCGAGCGTTGCCCCAAGAACGGACAGGCCGCCTGCCCGGTCGGTTTCAGTACGAGTACCGGTCGCGTCGTGATCGGCCCCGGCCCGCCTGCTGACGGTTCATGACCGCTCCGAGCAACTTCGATCCCGACCGCTCGAGATCGGCCCGCACTTGGAGCAGATCGGCCGTGGCGGTTCGCTCCGTGTCGACAACGACGATGACACCGTCTACGTAGCGGGCGGCCGACACGGCGTCAGCCGTGTTGATGACCGGGGGAGTGTCGACCACGATGTACTCGACGTCCTCCCGCTCCAACTCCTTCACCATCTGCTCGAACCGGTCGGAGTTGAGCAGCTCGCCGGGGTTGTCCGGTGCCGTGCCGGAACGAATGAGCCAGAGGTTGTCGATGCCCGGAACCTTCTCGGCGTTCAACTCGGCGGCGTGCGACAGGTAGTCGGAAAGGCCTGGCCGATTGGCCTCCATGCCGAACGTCCGCTCGAGTGTCGGTCGGCGAAGGTCGGCACTGACCAGCACCACCCGGGAGCCGTTCTGAGCCAGGGCGATCGACAGGTTTGCGGCGGTGAGACTCTTCCCCTCCCCGTGCGTGGAGCTGGTGACGATGATCGAACTCACACCGCTTGACGAGTTGAGGAACTGGACCGAGCTTCGTAGGCGCCGGAAGGCCTCCCGGGCGGCGGCGAAACGGTTCGATCCGCCGGACGACAACATGATGAGGCTGCCCGAGCCACCTCGATGCCCGATGCCGAGCGTCGGGATCGAGCCGATGACGCTGGTGCCGAGAGCGAGCGCCACGTCGTCCTCGTCGCGGGCCGTGGTGTCGAGGCGTTCGAGCAGGAATGCCGCCACGACGCCCATCAACAGCCCGAGGAGCAGGCCGCCGGCGAGAATCGGCCCGAGGCCGAGGCCGTCCGGTGCGGCCGGCGGGGTGGCAGGACGCAGAACCTCGGCCGCTGTCGGCCGGGTTTCGATCTTCTGCAGGACGCTTCGCAGCTCGGTTTCGGTGTTCCGCAGCTGTGTCGTGAGATTTGAGACATCGGCGCTGGCCACCGACAGCGCGGCGTCGATGCCGGCCGTGTTCGAATCCGTCGGCAGACGCTGGGCCCGTTGGGTTCGCAGGTCGTTCAGTTCGGTTTGGGCTGCGTCGAGGCTGGTCTGGAGCGCAGTGATGTCGGCCTGCAGCGACTCGACGTTGTCAGTGAGGAATGTGGTGGCGTCGCCTTCACGGCTGCGGGCGTATTGCTCGGCGAACGCATTGGCGGTTGCGGCTGCGGCCTCGGCGTTGTTCGACGTGTAGTTGACCGTCAGGACGGTGGAGTTGGGACGGAACTCCACGTCGAGGTTCTTTCGAAGCTGATCGCCGGTCGCCTGGACGCCCAGGGCCTGGATAACGGCGTCGCTGGTGCGGTCCGACAGCATGATCTCCCGCTCTGTTTCCAGGTTCGGGAGTTCATCCTGGCCCGCAACCCTGGCTCCGTAGGGGGAGGGACGAAGCAGCACCGTCGAGGTGGCCGTGTAGGTCGGGGTTCGGCTGCTGGTGAAGAGGACGGCGGCGATCAGCCCAAGCAACGCCAACGCGAGGACGAGCCACTTCCGCAGCCGGATGGCTCGGAGGTAATCCTCCAGGCTGGCTGCCTCGGCCGTCGTCGGAGTCGACTGATACATCACAGAATCGTCATCGTACTCGGACCGGCCACGACAACCGTCACGGATCGAGATGAACTCGATTCCGACGATGGAGCCGTTCAGGACCGACGATAGGCCACGATCTCGACGATCCGGCCCGCCGCGCCGGCCACGGCCGCCAAACCCTCGACACGACGGGCTTTTCGGCCGGCGGACAAGCCGGCTGCAAACCGGCCGACACCCTGGCCGGCTCTGACCATGGCGATTGCGGCGGCCCTGGCCCGGGCGACCATCCGACCCGCTCGACCGCGGGCAAGGTCCAGGCTCGACCTGGTCCAGGCCCGGTTCGAAAGGTATTCGCGCCGCACACGCCAACGGGTCGAGAATCGGTCGGAACCGACGAACTCGGTGACGGCGCCAAAGGAACTCCAGCGCAGGTCGAGACCGGCAACCAGGGCGGACCGGGTGAAAGCCGAGTCCTCCCCCTGGCGGTATCGCTGATCGAAAAGAAGGCCGACGTCACGTATCTGTTGCAGATCGATGGCCAGGTTGCCGCTCCGCAGCCACTCCTGCCGGCTCTTGTGCTCCGGATCGTGGCGCCGAAAGAACTCACCGGTGACGACCCATTTGGGGGGCGATGTGGTGAACTCGGTCAAGACCGGTCCGCCGACCATGGCCGCCCCGGTCTCATCGAGAACGGTCAGCAGACCCTGTGGCCACCCGTCGGCAGGGACCTCGTCGTCGTCGATGAACACGAGAACGTCACCGGACGCCTCGGCAATCGTGCGGTTTCGGGCGGAGGCCACGCCGGAGACGGGCTCGTGAATGTACCGGACCGGCACGGTCCCGGCGGTCGTGTCGGGAGTTGCCGACACCACCGGCCGAGCCGATGCGTCCGGATCGTTGTCGACCACGAGCACCTCGGCGACCGACCACGAACCCGGCATCGGGCGGTCGACGGCCACCAGCACGGCCGCGAGGCAGCGGCTGACCTCGCCGAGTCGTCGGTAGGTGAGAATGCCTATCGACACGCACCTGTCGCCGTCGGCCCCACCCTGTCGTTCCTCGTTTTCGACGATGGCGTCGTCGGCGCCGTTTCGCACGTCAAGCGTCCTGAGATCTGCTGAATAAGTGGGGTTTGCTCGCCGGCCGACATCGTACCGCGTCTCGTGGCCATCGCTGACCGTCGAAGTCGCCTGACCGGGTACATCAGCCTAAGTCCTAGTTTTTGGTTCAGATGGATGTGCCATCGAGGTCTTCGCTATAAGCTGCCTCGTCGGTGGATCTGGACACTATCAGGTGGTTCTGGAACGGTGCGGAAGAGCTGCAATACCTTGCCCTGCATGCACCATCCCGGGATCCCTGGCGAGTAGTCTGATCGCCGGTCCATACGCAAACAACGCCGCAGAGGGTAGGTGAGTGTGGCCAGCGCTGATGTACAAGCCAGATATTCGATCGAAGCGCCTGCAGGGTTCGAGCATGTCGGTCCGCTGTTTCCGTCGGTCTTCCCACCGAGGACGAC
>JBFHEP010000045.1:0-17911 GCA_041584095.1 Acidimicrobiales bacterium
AAGAAACTGGAGGAGGCGGCCGGTCGGGACGCGTCCTGATCGCCCCTCGCCGAACTCTCGGGGCCGGAGCCGGGGCCTGCTGCGGTGATGGCGGGGGAACGCTCGCTGCCGCTGGTGGCGGTTCAGCCGCAGGCTGCCCGGAGGCGGGCCCGCCTTCATCGACCGGTGACAGTTGCTTGGCCTCGATGTACCGCTGCACGTCGTCGCGGCTGATCCGGCCACCCAGGCCCGAGCCCTCGATCTGGTCCGGATCGATGCCGTACTCGTTGATGAGCCGTCGAACAACCGGTGACAGCACCTGGCCCTCGGTGGGCGACGGTGCCGCCGGTTCGGGGGCAGCCGGCTGAGGAGCGGGTTCCGGCGCTGGAGCCGGTTCGGGCGGAGGAGGCGGGGCTGCCCTGGTCGCCTCAGGCTGAGGGGCGGGCGCAGGAGCCTGTTCGGCCGCCTCGGGTTCAGAGGCGGGCTCCGCCGCCGATTCCGGCTCGCCGGGCGCCTCCGGAGCGCTTTCCTCTGGTGTTTCGGCGGGGGCGGCGGCTCCGTCGGAAACCACCGCTAGAACCGTGCCAACGTCGACCGTTTCGCCCTCGGGAACGAGGATCTCGGTGAGCGTGCCGCTGGCCGGCGACGGAACCTCGGAGTCGACCTTGTCGGTGGAGACCTCGAACAGCACTTCATCCTGGCTCACTGTGTCCCCGATTGATTTGAACCACCGGGTAATGGTGCCTTCGGTGACGGTCTCACCCAGTTGGGGCATCTCAATTTGGGCCACTGGTCGTCAACTCCTCGCGTTGTTGTGGTTGGCGTAACATTTGACGGCGATCGGCCGGACGGCTCATCACCAGATTAGGGCGCCCTGTCGGTCCGAGGCGAACACTCCGATGATCTGAGATCATCAATGCAGCGAACGTCCGGTCAGGGCCAGCACGGATTCACCGAAGAGCTCGCTCATCGTGGGATGGGGCTGGATGAACTGGGCCACCTCGTCAACGGTGGCCTCCCAGTTGACGGCCAGATAGCCCTGTCCCAGCTGCTCGGTGACCCACGGGCCCACCATGTGCACGCCCAGGATCCGGCCACCGGTTCCGTCGGCCTGCTTCTCGGCGATGATCTTGACCAGGCCGTCGGTTTCGCCGACGATCATGGCCCGTCCGTTGCCGGCGTAGCGATGCTTCGAGACGACGACGTCGAACCCGGCCTCCTTCGCCGACTCCTCGGAGTGGCCGGCGAACGCGACCTCGGGGTGGCAGTAGATACACCACGGGACCTTCCCGTAGTCGACCGGGACCGGATTCTCGCCCAGGATGTCGCCGATGACGAGGATGCCTTCCGCGAAGCCGACGTGGGCCAGCTGGGCGGTGTCGATGACGTCCCCGACGGCCCACACCCCGTCGACGCCGGTCCGGCAGTACTCATCGACCACGATGAAGCCCCGCTCGTCGACCTGCACCGAGGTGTTCTCCAGCCCGAGTGTGGCGGAGGCGGGCTGGCGGCCGACCGACATGACGACGGTGTCGGCGGTGAGCTGTTCGCCATCGCCGAAGGTGACGGTGACGCCGGAATCGGTCGTGACCTGACTTTCGACGGCAACCCCGGTCCGGATGTCGATACCCCGTTTCTTGAACGACCGCTCGACGACCTTGGTCACGTCCAGATCGCAGCCCGGAAGGATCTTGGGCATGTATTCGAGGATCGTCACTTCGGTACCGAGGTCGCTCATCATCGATGCGAACTCACAGCCGATGGCGCCACCGCCGATCACGATGGCGGAGGCCGGCAGGGACGGAATGGAGAGCAGCTCGTCGGAGGTCACGATTCGCTGTCCGTCGATCGGGAAGCCCGGCAGTGACCGGGTGACCGACCCGGCGGCGAGCACGATGCTGTCGGCCGTGATGGCCACGTCACCCGACTCACCGCCACCGACGTTGACCGTGCGATGATCCGCTGCCAGCTGGCCCCGGCCATCGAACAGGGTGACCTTCCGGCCCTTCAACAAGCCGGTCAGGCCCCCGACCAATTGATCGACGATCCCCTGCTTGCGTGACAACGTCTTCGACCATTCCAGTCCGGGCGCATCGGCCATCACCCCGAAGTCGGCGGCGTGGGACACGGTGCGGAAGACGCTCGCCGTCTCCAGCAGTTCCTTGGCCGGGATGCACCCGACGTTGAGACAGGTTCCACCGATCTTGTTGTGTTCGACCAGGGCGATCGACAAGCCGGCCGAAGCGCCGTACAGGGCGGAAGCGTAACCAGCCGGTCCGCCGCCTATCACCGCCACGTCAAAGTGTTCACTGCTCAGGGGAATCACCTCCGTCGATCCAAAGGCCGATCCTAGTCCTTGGGACCCTCGACCCGCAGTGCCGCGGCGAAACTCGAAGGGTGGCGCCGCCGAATCAGCCGGCCGAGCTGCAGCCTGCTACCGGGAGATGAGTACCTGCACAGCGAAGGCGGCGAGGATGGCCAAGCCGCACGCCAGTGACAGCACGAGTAACATTCGGGTACTCACGGCCGTCACCCTAACCGGCAGCAGACCCCGTCAGGAGACAACCCACCATGGAAATCGTCATCGCCGGATCGAGCGGATTGATCGGCACCGCACTTCGCGAGTCCCTGACGGCGGCCGGGCACCGGCCGATCCGTCTCGTTCGCCGTCCGCCACGGCCGGGTAGCGACGAGATCGAGTGGGATCCGGGCGCCGCACAACTCGACATCGACGCGATCAGCGGGGCCGACGCGGTGATCAACCTCGCCGGCGCCGGGATCGGCGACCATCGCTGGACCGATGACTACCGGCGCACCCTGGTCGAAAGCCGCACCGACACCACCTCGCTGCTGGCGAGGGCCTGTGCCGCCGCCGCCGAGCCCCCTTCGGTGTTTCTCGGCGGATCGGCCATCGGCTACTACGGCGACCGGGGAGCCGAGGTCCTGACCGAGCAATCGGGTAGGGGTCAGGGTTTCCTCGCCGATCTGGTGGAAGCGTGGGAAGCCTCGGCCAAGCCGGCCATCGACGCCGGCATCCGCACCTGCTTCCTCCGAACCGGCGTCGTGCTCAGCCCCGACGGTGGTGCACTTCCCAAATTTCTGCCGCTGTTCAAGCTCGGCCTCGGTGGCAAGTTCGGCTCCGGCGATCAGTACTTCTCATGGATCAGCATCGACGACGACGTGGCCGCCATCGAGTTCCTGCTCGGCATTACATCGAAGTCCGGGGAATCGATATCGGGGCCGGTCAATCTGACCGCTCCCAACCCGGTGACCAATGCCGAGTTCACCTCGGCTCTGGCCGACGTGTTGAACCGCCCGGCCCTCCTGCCCGTGCCGGCGTTCGGGCCCCGACTTCTACTCGGCTCGGATCGGGCCGACAGCCTCCTGTTCGAGAGTCAGCGGGTCGAACCGGCAGTACTCGTCGACAGCGGTTTCAACTTTCAGCATCCGGACGTCACCGAAGCCCTTCGCCACCTGCTCGGCTGAGCCGGCCGTGGCGTTCGGTCCCCAGGGCCCACCGCACCTGCGCGTAGCGCCTCCTCGCCGCTGCCCGTAGGCTGACCCCCGTGTCCGATCGAATCGTCTCGGTGGCCCGTGAGGTGGCGGCTGATGCCTCCACCATCTTTTCCGTCCTGTCCGACCCGGTTAACCACAGCCTCATCGACGGCTCGGGAACGGTCCAGGGCGTCCGAGACGACAGCCAGACCCGGCTCAAGCTCGGGTCGCGATTCGGCATGGACATGAAAATGGGACTGCCGTACCGCATCAGCAACGAGGTCGTCGAGTTCGAAACCGACCGCCTCATCGCCTGGCGCCATTTCGGGCACCACATCTGGCGCTACGAGCTCGAACCCCTCCCCAGCGGGCACACACTGGTCACCGAGTCGTTCGACTGGAGTAGCGCCCGGCTACCCCAGCTCTACGAATGGGTCGGCTATCCCGATCGCCACGTCATCAACATGACGAAGACCCTCGAACGGCTCGCCGCGGTCGTCGAGTAACGCATCCCGCACGGCGAGCTCGAGGGCACCCCGTATAGGTGATCTTGACCAGTTGCTTTTCTCTTGATGATTCGTCGACCAGATTGGACGGGGTCGATCGGCGGTGGGCCGCTCCATCGATATCCCTGAACCGGACCGAGCCCGGCGCGTCGACATCTATGGAAGGGCGAACATGAGCAAAGACATCACCTACAGACCATCCTCCACCAGGCACAGCCTTGCCGCGCTCGGACTCGACAGCGGGGCCAGCTGGGAGGAGATCGAACGGGCGCACCGCCGTCTGGTGTCGGACCTGACGCCTGGTCCGAATGCCAGTCACCGCAACGTCGAGCTGGCGTTGTCGATGTTGCGCGAGGTCAACGATGCGTTCAAGTCGCTGTCCGTGCGGTGGGTGGCATAGCAGAGCGCGGAAAGCCGATCGCCGGCGCACCCCGGTAGCGGCGGGGCAGCTTGCCGCCGACACCGCGATCAGCGGTTGTCACTCATCAGCAATCGAGATCACGCTCATGCCATTCTCGTCGAGCTGCTCAGCAAGGTTCGGGTCGTCGACGACGATGACGCCAACGACCGCCGACCACAGCCACCGATTCCGTTTTCTGACGGCCGCTCCCGGCTTGCGGGAGTCCCCGTCGAGGGTGACAACCCACTCGGCTCCGTCGACGCAGCGGTGGAACCTTCGGCGGTCGGGCAAGGGCCACTGATCGGCCGGGTCGGCGAAGGGTAGGACAACGGCCAGTGGGATACGGTGTTCGACGGCCAGCTCCCCCGCTGTCAGCTCGACACCCCTTCGCAGCCCGGATACCACGATGTCGTAGCCGGGATCGAGCCCGGCGATCGCCTCGGTCAACGACTCGGTCGACTTCGGGGCGGGCTCGGCCGCACCGGTCACGGCAACGGCCCGCTCAACCGGCCACGGTGGCGGTTCGGTGCCACCCCCACGAGGAGGCGACGCCCCCTCACCACCGGGTCCGGCATCAGGCAGGGGGCGGAACTTCTCGACCTCGGCCACGGCGAGGGCATCGACGAAGTCGTTCATCGGGTCTCCCGAGTGCCCCTTGACCCAGTGGAACCTCAGATCCGGGCGCCGGCGTTCGAAGATGTCGACGAGTGGTTCCCACAGATCGCGGTTGGCCACCGGCTTCTTCTGCGAGTTCCGCCAGTTCCGGGCGAGCCACCCTTCGTACCATCGCTCGTTGTAGCAGTTGACCACGTAGGTCGAGTCCGAGTAGACGGTGACCACGCCGTCGATGGCCCGGAGCGCCTCCAGCACGGCGGTCAACTCCATCCGCTGGTTCGTGGTGTCGGGATCGCCGCCCGAATCCTGTCTCCCGTCGACCGTGGCCCAGGCCCAACCGCCGGGTCCTGGGTTGCCGGAGCACGCCCCGTCCGTGTAGACGATCGTCTCCGCCGATCCTTCGGTTCGAGGCTCGGCGTCGCTGGTGTCGGCGGTGGGTTCGGGCACCAGGACGATGGTAGTGGCGACGCCGCTCACCGCCCCCGCACGAGCTGTGATCGAGGCTGCGGCGGGTGGCCTTTGGCTGGTAGGTGCCGAAGACACCCCGTCTGGTGCACAATGGTCCCATGAGTGACGGCTTCCTGAGTCAGCTACCCGATATCGACCCCGAGGAGACCGCCGAATGGATCGAGTCTCTGGAAGCCGTCAACAGCGCGGCGGGCAAGACCAGGGCCCGGTATCTGCTCGGCCGTTTGAACCAGCACGCTCGTGAACTCCAGCTGGGCAACGCCGAGGGCGTCTCGACCGACTACCTCAACACCATCCCCACCGAGCAGCAGCCGTTCTTCCCCGGCGACGAGCACATCGAACGACGCATCCGGGCCTTCATCCGGTGGAACGCAGCGGCGATGGTCATCCGGGCCAACAAGAAGTCCGACGGCATCGGTGGCCACCTGTCCACGTTCGCCTCCTCGGCCGCCCTTTACGAGGTCGGGTTCAACTGGTTCTTTCGGGGCAAGGAGGACGGTCTGCCCGGCGATGCGGTCTACTTCCAGGGTCACGCCGCTCCCGGTGTCTACGCCCGGGCCTTCATGGAGGGCCGTCTCGACGAGGCACACCTCGACAACTTCCGGTTCGAGGTCGGCGGCCACGGACTTTCGAGCTATCCGCACCCTCGCCTCATGCCCGACTTCTGGGAGTACCCGACGGTGTCGATGGGCCTCGGCCCGATCAACTCCATCTACCACGCCCGCTTCCTCAAGTACCTGGAGAGTCGCCGGATCGACGACACCCAGAACTCCCGGGTGTGGGCGTTCCTGGGCGACGGCGAGACCGACGAACCGGAGACCCTCGGCTCGATCTCCCTGGCCGGACGCTCCGGGCTCGACAACCTGACGTGGGTCATCAACTGCAACCTCCAGCGCCTCGACGGACCGGTCCGGGGCAACGGCAAGATCATTCAGGAACTGGAGGGGGTGTTCCGCGGCGCCGGGTGGAACGTCATCAAGGTCGTCTGGGGTGGCCGCTGGGATGAGCTCCTCCAGCGCGATGTCGACGGCGTGTTACTCAACAAGATGAACACCACCGTCGACGGCGAGTTCCAGCGATTCGCCGTCGAGGACGGCGCCTACATCCGGGAGAACTTCTTCGGGCCCGACCCCCGCCTCCGCAAGTTGGTCGACCACCTGACCGACGAGGATCTGCGGAACCTGCCACGCGGTGGCCACGACTACCAGAAGGTCTACGCCGCCTACAAGGCGGCCACGGAGCACGAGGGTCAGCCAACCGTGATCCTGGCCAAGACGGTGAAGGGCTGGACCCTCGGCCAGGGGTTCGAGGCCCGCAACGCCACCCACCAGATCAAGAAGATGACCCGGGATCAGATGCTGGAACTTCGGGATCGGCTCCACCTTCACGACGAGATCCCGGAGTCGTCGTTGACCGACGGTGTGCCACCCTACTTCAATCCAGAACCGGACTCGGTCGAACACCAGTACATGATCGACCGGCGGCGGGCCCTCGACGGACCACTCCCCCAGCGGGTCACCCACATCCGGCGCCGACTCGATATGCCGAGCGACGCACCGTTCAAACCGGCCACCGAGGGATCGGGAGGCCGGGAGGTCTCCACCACGATGGCCTTCACCAACCTGCTGCGCGAGCTGATGCGGGAGGACGGATTCGGCAGCCGTGTCGTCCCCATCGTGCCCGACGAGGCCCGAACCTTCGGCATGGATTCGATGTTCCGTGAGTTCGAGATCTACGCGCCGTTCGGGCAGCTCTACGAGCCGGTCGACCACGAGCTGCTGCTGTCCTACACCGAGGACTCCGACGGCCAGATCCTCGAGGAGGGCATCACCGAGGCCGGTTCGACCGCCAGTTGGATCGCCGCGGCGACCAGCTACGCCCACCGCGGCGTTCCCATGGTGCCGTTCTACACGTTCTACTCGATGTTCGGCTTCCAGCGGGTCGGTGACCTCATCTGGTCGGCGGCCGACTCCAGGGCCCGCGGCTTCCTGATGGGAGCGACCGCAGGGCGCACCACGCTGGCCGGCGAGGGTTTGCAGCACCAGGACGGCCACAGCCTGGTACTGGCGTCGACGGTCCCGGCATGCCAGGCCTACGACCCCGCCTTCGCCTACGAGCTGGGGGCCATCGTCAAGGACGGCCTCAAGCGCATGTATGTCGACAACGAAGACATCTTCTACTACCTCACGATCTACAACGAGAACTACGACCAGCCGCCTCAGCCGGACGGATCCGAAAACGGAATTCTCCAGGGCATGTACCGCTGGGCGGCAAGCCCGGACGGCGTCCCGGCGAAAGCCTCGGTCCTGTTTTCGGGACCGTCGCACCTGGCCGCCCGCGAGGCCCAGAACGAGCTGGCCGAGCGGTGGGAGATCGGTGTCGACCTGTGGAGCGCCACCAACTACAAGCGGCTGCGCGAGCAGGGTATGGAGATCGAGCGCTGGAACCGGCTCCATCCCGAATCCGAACCCCGCGTGCCGCTCGTGACATCACTCCTGGCAGACTGCCCCGGCCCCGTGGTGGCGGTCAGCGACTACATGCGGATCGTGCCCGAACAGATCGCGCGCTACGTGCCGGCTCGTTTCACGGCGCTCGGAACCGACGGCTACGGCCGATCCGACGACCGCGACACGCTCCGGTCGTTCTTCGAGACCGACGCCGCCAACGTGGTGCTGACCGTGCTCCACGAGCTGGCTCGCGACGGCGACGTCGACCGCAACGTGCTGTCGGAGGCAATCGCCCACTACGATCTCGATCCCGACCGGCCCGCTCCCTGGCGCACTTGATATCGCCGGGGTGGCCGAGTCTCGCTAGTGCTCGGCCAGAGACTGACGGTCGAGCCAACCGAGAAGGATCGACATCGCCCGAGGATCGTGGCGGAGGTGATGGCTGGCTCCGCGTATGAAGCGGAGGTCGGCCCCGCCGTGGGCGTCGGCCAGCATGCGGGCGTCGAAGTGAGGCACTGCCTCGTCCTCGTAGCCGTGCAGGACGAGAAGGGGGCGGGGTGGGAATTTCTCAGCGGCTTCGACCGCTCGCACCTCCCGCAGTTCGGCCTCCCACCGCTCCCGGTTCGTCGGGAAGTCGGGTGATGTGATCACGCCGATCTCCCTCGAGTAGCTCAGCAGTCGCTCGGGGTTGGCCGCCCAATCGTCGAAATCCGCCGGTGACCCCAACATGGCCACGCCGGACACATCGGGAAGCTCCGCGGCGGCGACGAGCCCGACGGAGCCGCCGGTCCCGAATCCGACGACCCAGAGGTTGTCGGGTTGGGTTTCGGCCCGCAGATGGCGGCAGGCGGCCGTGGCGTCGTCGACCCATCGGGCCAGGCTGAACTCACCGGTCGACCGGCCGCAACCGCGAAAGCGGATGGCCATTGCGTTCCAGCCGAATTCCCTGTTGATCCGCTGGCACAGCTCCGGCATGTCGATGCCGACGGTTTTAGCCCCGACATCGGCATTGGGAAACCCGTGGAGTACCAGAACCGAGTTGACCCCACGACGGCTGCCGGATCGGACACCGTTGACCATCGTGCCCTCGAGTTCGGCCCCTCCGCTCGACCGCAACGTGATCGAGTTCAGGACCGGTTCGGATTCGGCCTCAGTCGTGTCCGGTGCCATTGAAGGGCCGGTAGCCACGATTTCGGGCCTCCGCAAGGGTGTCGGGACCAAAGCAGATGAAGGTGCCCGCCGCCATCAGTTCATTGATCGGTTCGGGGTCGGTCATGGCGTCGACGTCGTAGACGATCTGAGTCCGCTTGTCGCCGACCCAACGGAAGTGCTCGAAGTTGCCCGGTCGTTTCATCGGCTCATACGGTATCACGGGCGTCAGGCCGAGAGCCCGACGCGGTATCACGGGCGTCAGGCCGAGAGCCCGAAACGGCGACACCGGAGCGCCGGGGAACCGACACTCCGGTGTCCACCACTTCTTGGTGCTGGATCAACTCTTCGAATGGTCCGTGACCGATTCAGCGCCAAAAGCGCTACCGATCGGTCCGGGTGTCGACGGGGACCTCGCCGACTCGATGGGTTGACGGTGGACTGGTTGCGATTCGCAAGCGGTCCAGCTGCCCGTAGCTAGCGGCCAGCCACCTCCAAGGTCCCAAATCGTTTCTCGTGCAAGTTGGACCACCTCCTTCCTCTTGGTGATCGCGATTGTTGCACATTCACAGGGCCCGTGTCGTCTTTTTCGGGAAGCAATTCGTCACACTGTGAGGCGCAGTCAGATCCGCCTGGTCAGCGAAGGCGATCGGGCAGCAGACCGGGAAGGTCGAGGTCGACATCGTCGAACGTCGCACCGGGTTCGCCGCGGGCCACGAGGTCGGCCACGAGGCGTCCGGCGGCCGGCGCAGTCTGAATCCCCGTCCCACCCTGTCCCACGCACCAGACGAACGTCGGCTCGGCCGGCTCCGGGCCGATCACCATCGACCGATCGGCGGTGAAGGTCCGCAGCCCGGCCCAACTCGACGCCACGTGACGGATGTCGAGCGTCGTTGCCGCGTTGATGCGATCGATGGCCAGTGCCACGTCGATCTCCTCCGGCTTGGCGTCGCACGGTTCGCTCGGCTGCTCGTCGGCCGGCGAACACAGGAACTGTGACCCATCGGGTTTGACGTACCAGTTGTGGTCCACATCGGCCACCAGCGGCCAGCCGGCGGACTCCTCATAGCGGCTTGGGGTCATGAATGCGGTTCGGCGCATCGGCTGGAGCCCCACCGGCCGAATACCCGCTCGCTCGGCCACGACGTCACCCCAGGCCCCGGCCGCGTTCACAACCACATCGGCGGCCAGTTCGTCGCCGTCGGTCAGCTTCAGCGCCCAACCGCTCGAGCGGTGCTCCAGCTCGACGACCGGTGCCGGCAGGCGAATCGTCCCGCCGTTGGCCCGAAGACCGCGCACGAAGGCCTGGTGGAGTCCGGCGACGTCGATGTCGTAGGAATCCGGTTCGAGAATCGCCCGCTTCGTCCAACCGGGACGCAGGGGAGGAAAAAGCATCTGGGCCTCGGCAACCGGGATCTCGCGGATGTCGGGGTTCGTGGCCCGACCCTCGGCCAGGACTCGCTCGACCGATTCATCCTGGTCGGCAGTGGCCACGTTGACGACGTCGCGGGCTTCGAGCAGCGGGTGGTCGACCAACGGGTCGGGTGGATCGTGGAGGAACCTGAGGCTTGCCCGGGTCAGAGCCCGGATGGGATGAGCGCCGTAGTTGAGGATCAGCTGGGCGGCCGATCGGCCGGTCGTGTGCAGCGACAACGCCTTCTCCGCCTCCACCAGCGTCACATCGATCCGGGCGCCGTCGACAACGACCTCCGACAATGCGTGGGCGGCCGACACGCCGGCGATTCCCCCTCCGATGACCACTGCGCGCATGAGAGAACGGTACCGCCCGCCCCGGCCGCCACGAAATCGGCGCGGGATGGCCCGGAGAGTCCCAGCCATCTATCGTTCGGTGCCATGGAGATGATGGATCGAGTCGTGGTTGTCACCGGTGGTGGATCCGGTATCGGAGAGGCGCTGGCCGTTGCGGCCAAGGACGCCGGCGCCCGCCACATCGTGGTCGCCGACCTTCGTGCCGAGGAGGCGAAACGTGTCGCCGGTGCCGTCCACGGAACCGGTGTCGGGCTCGATGTTTCCGACGAGTCGGCGATACAGAACCTGGTGGACGAGACCGAGCAGGCCCACGGTCCCATCGACCTGTTCTGTTCCAACGCCGGGTTCGTGACCGCCGCCGGCCTGGAGGAGTCCAACGAGATTCTCAATCGGATGTGGGATGTCCACGTCATGGCCCACATCTACGCCGCCCGGGCCGTGCTCCCGGCGATGATCGCCAGGGGCGAGGGGTATCTCCTCAACACGGCGTCGGCTGCGGGGCTCCTGAGCCAGATCGGCTCGGTCGGCTACACGATCACCAAACACGCCGCCGTCGCTCTCGCCGAATGGCTGTCGATCACCCACCACCATCAGGGCATCGGCGTCTCGGTTCTGTGCCCCCAGGCCGTCCGTACCAACATCTTGGCCAACAGCCCCACCGTCGAGAATCGGGCGATGGGTGGCGACCTCGACTCCGGGGTGGCCGGCGCCGATGGGGTGCTCGAAGCCGACGACGTCGCGCGCATGTGTCTGGAGGCCATTGCCGAAAACCGGTTCTGGGTGCTCCCCCACCCCGAAGTCGCGGAATACGTTCGCCGTAAAGGGGACGACATCGAGCGATGGCTGGTGGGAATGCGCCGTGTCCAGTCGGCGCTGTATGCGGACGGACCGTTGCCCGGCGACGCCATCGCTCCCGAACCCTAGGCGACGGCGGGTTCACTCGGACCGCAGGAGCTCATGGGCCGACCCGCCGGCGGGGGCGCCGACGTCGACGATGTCGAATCCGAGGTCCGCAGCGGCGGCAATTTGACGATCGTCGACGGTGAGCAGCGTCGCCGGCCTCGGGACCCCGTCGAACGCGGCGAGATGCAGCGCGTTCACCACGTTGAGCCCGTAGTACCGTCCGAGGTCCGTGGCCCGGCGCAGGCAGCGCCGATCCATCGGCAGGACCCAGAATCGATCCCAGTCCCGCATGAGTCGGGCGGCCGGGTGAGCAGCGTCTCCGGTCCTCGGGGCGCCGACGGCCTGGTGGATTCCCAAGTCGACCTCGGTGCGGGCCAGACCGGTGACGATGAGATCCACCGCCGACGACAGCACTTCGTCGATCTGGTCCTTTCGGCGGTCGGGCAGGTACCGGCACAGCAGGGCCGAGGAGTCCACCATCAAACGACCGATGGCACCGCCCTCCGACATCAGCCCCGAACCTGGCGGACGATGCGGTCCACCCGCACGTCGATCGGCAACAACGGGGCGACGACGGTCGAGGACTCCGGGCCGGCGTCCGGCTCTGACCGGGGTCGTTCGAGGAGGCCGAGCCGTGCCATGTCCTCCAGCCCATACCCGACCGGGGGACCCGGGGGTTCCGACAGGGGCGCCAGGCGAGCCACGGGACGTCCGCCGCGACGTACGACGATCGTTTCACCAGCCTCGACCCGCGCCAGTTGGGCGGCCAGCCGGGCCCTCAGATCACGGACCCCGATCGACAGCGCGGAATCCACTGCCGGTCGGATCGATTGATCCCTCATGGCTCACGACTGTACCTGGTCGAGCGGAAATGTACACTCATGTACACAACACGGGTGGCGGCGCGTCGACCCGTCGATCTACGGTGAGCCGCTATGAACTTCGCCTTTTCCGAGGAACAAGAACAGCTTCGCCAGTTCGTGCGGTCGTTTCTGGAGGGCAAGTCCTCCGAGGACACCGTGCGGGAACTCATGGAAACCGAGAAGGGCTACGACGATGCGGTCTGGTCCCAGATGGCCGAGCAGCTCGGTCTGCAGAGCTTGATCGTGCCCGAGGAATTCGGCGGACAGGGCTACACCTTCGTCGAACTCGGCGTCGTGCTCGAGGAGATGGGACGGGTACTGCTGTGCGCACCCTTCTTCTCGGGCGTCATGGCGACCTGTGCCTTGCTCCAATCGGGTGACGACGACGCCAAGAAGGCACATCTGCCCGGCATCGCATCGGGTGAGACGATCGCCACGCTTGCCTTCACCGAGGAAAACGGCCGCTGGGACGACTCCGGCATCACGATGGAGGCGTCGGAATCCGACGGCGGCCACACCCTGACGGGCGTGAAGTCGTTCGTACTCGACGGCCACGTGGCCGATCTCATCCTGGTCGTGGCGCGAACGGGCGCCGGGGTGAGCCTGTTCGCAGTCGACGGAGACGCTTCGGGCCTCACCCGCGAGTCGTTGGCCACGATGGACCAGACGCGAAAGCAGGCCCGCCTGACGTTCGACGCCACGCCGGCCAGGCTCATCGGAACCGACGGAGCCGGCTGGGATACGATGTCGACGGTGCTCGATCTGGCCGCTGTCGCGCTGGCGGCCGAGCAGGTCGGCGGCGCCCAATTCGTGCTCGACATGGCCGTGCAATACGCCAAGGACCGGGTCCAGTTCGGCCGCCCGATCGGCTCGTTCCAGGCCATCAAGCACAAATGTGCCGACATGCTGCTCGAAGTGGAATCGGCCAAATCGGCCGCATACTACGCCCTGTGGTGCGCCGCGGAGATGAACGACGAGTTGCCGTCGGTGGCCTCGCTGGCGAAGGCCTACTGCTCCGAGGCCTACTTCCATGCGGCGGCCGAGAACATCCAGATCCACGGCGGCATCGGCTTCACCTGGGAACACCCGGCCCATCTCTACTTCAAGCGAGCCAAGAGCTCGGAACTGCTCTTCGGTGATCCGTCGTATCACCGGGAGCTGCTTGCCCAGCGCATCGGCTTGTAGCCGACGCCTACCCGGAATCGGCAGATCCAGCGTCCGTCGGCCGCAACGCAGTCCTGCCGAATACCCGAGGGTCGACCGCTGACTCGACGGTCGGCGGTCGCCGGTACGCTGACAATCGATGGTGTTCGTTCTCCTCGTGGTCGCCGCGCTGGTCGTGGTCGCTGTGGCGTTCGTCTTCGTCGGCCACGCCGTCGGCTCGACCGAAGCCATGCCCGACCAGATCGTCATCGACGGGCACGAGGCGATCGAGTTCTGTGCGCAAGCACTCCCCGACGCCGTCACCGCCTCGCTCAGCTACGACGATCTGCGCCGCCTTCTCCGCCTCCATCTGGAATGGATACAGGCCTACCACTGGGCACCGGCCTCGACCGACGCCCCACCCATAATTTTCGAGCAGTTCGATCCGCTGGCTTATGTGATGGAACGATGTGAGGTCGTCGGTCTCGACGTGGATCCCGAGGAGGCCGCCGCCGTGATCCAAGCCCACAGCGACTACCTTCAGGTCGTCGGAGCGTTGCACATCGACGATCCCGTCAACGTCGAAGCCGATTTGGCCCAGGCCCCCCAACTCGGCGCCGGCGCGGGCGTGCCCCTCCTCGAAGACGACGAACCAAACGGTGACGGGGCCGAATCCGACGGGCACGACGCGGCCGACGACAACCTCGCGCCCGACGAATAGGCCCGGCCGGTTCCCGGCCGCCCGGCCGACGTTGTGTATGCTCGTAGCGCCACAGTGAGAACGCAGCATCGGGGTTGTGACCGGACAACCGCCGGAACTCGTTGACCGCACTCGATCCATCGGCATCCAGGGGGAGCAGCGTGGCATCTGAAATCGACGGCATGGTATATGGCCGAACCGATGGCTGACTCGGTCGACGAGCCGGCGGTCGACCGAATGGGCGAGGGCGGCGACTCGGACAGCGTCGTCGACCGGCTGTTCCAGCGGCTGCACCCCATCGGCTGGGCCGCGGTGATCTTCGCGGTGGCCGCAGCAATCGCCACCGCTGTCGGAGCAGATCTCCTGATCGGACGCATGCCGTGGTGGCTCTGGCTACTGACAGTGGCCGTCATCGCCGCGTCGACGTCGGAATCAGTGCTTCACGGTGTCCGTCTCGCCATCGATGCGGTGGCGACATTCACCGGTCGTCTGGCCATGATCCTGGCCTGGGTGATCTTCTTCCTCCAGCTGTTCAACGTGATAACCCGCTACTCCAACAACTGGTTCGCCACCGACATCCTCTTTGCCGAGACGGTCAGCCTGGCCTGGATGAGCTTCGGCATGCTGTTCCTCCTCGGGGTCAACTACGGCGTGCGGGAGGGGATCAACCCCCGCATCGACTTCTGGTGGGCCGATTTCGGCAACCGGCGCAAGGCATGGCTCGACTTCATCATGCACACCGTCTTCTTCTTCCCATTCCTCATCCTCGGCATCCGCATTCTCAAGCCCTATGCGGCCGTTGCACTCGGCTACAACCGCTTCGCCGACGGGGGTGAAGGCGAGTGGCCGGCCGGCTGGCGGGTCTGGGAATCCTGGGTCACGTCGGTCAACGCCGGTGAGCTGCCGGCCGGCCCGATCCGAGCCTTCATCTTCGTGGCGTTCATCCTGTGGGCCGCCCAGGTGTTCGACGAGATGATCAAGACGGGTTTCGTGCTCGCCGGGCGTGAGGATCTGGCCGACATCCATGCCATCGACTCCATAGACGCACCAGTGCGGGTCGAATAGGCGGACAAGGAGACCGTGAACGCAGTGATTGCCGCTCAGATAGTCCAAGTCATGGGGCTGAACCTCGGGGTCTTTCTGGCGCTGATGATGTTCGTCGTCTTCATGGCGCTGATCCTCAGCGGTTACAACGTGGCCTTCTGCTTCGCAGCGACTGCGCTGGCCTTCGCCTTCATCGGCGACATGGCCAACGCCATCAGCTTCAACACCTTCGATCCGGGAACCCTGGCCGGTCAGCTCCCGTCGAACTGGGCCAAGTCGATCGAGAGTCCCGAGCTTCTGGCGGTCCCGTTGTTCGTGCTGATGGGAGCCATTCTCGAACGATCCGGTTTGGCCGAACGGCTGCTCAATGCATTCGGACTCCTCATGGGATCGCTTCGGGGCGGTGTGGCGGCCGCCGTCATCGTCGTCGGCACACTGCTCGCCGCTGCCACCGGCGTCGTCGCCGCGACCGTCATCGTCATGGGCCTGCTCTCGCTGCCCGCGATGGTCAAACTGGGGTACGACCACAAGCTCGCCACCGGAGCAATCACCGCCTCCGGAACACTGGCCCAGCTACTGCCACCCAGCATCGTGCTCATCCTGCTCGCCGGCGAACTCGGCGTCGGCATCATCGGGCTGTTCGCTGGAGCGCTGATACCAGGCCTGCTCCTGAGCGGCCTCTACATCCTCTACACGCTCGGCATCTCCCTCGTCCGGCCCGAGGTCGGGCCGGCAATGCCCGACGAGGACCGGGTCCTGGCCGGCAAGCCAAGCCCGAGATCGGCCCTGCTCATCAGCGCCGCTCTGGCGTCGGTCGTGTTCCTCGTCGGCCTGTTGCTCAGCGTGCAGGTGGCGGTGATCGGCGCCATCGGGATCTTCGTGATCTCGGCGGTGATCATCACAATCGGCAACATGTTGGTCGCCGAGGTCCTGGTCTCGATCGTTCCGGTGCTGGTGCTCATCGCCGGCGTGCTCATCTCGATCTTCTCCGGAACGGCCACCCCGTCGGAGTCGGGCGCGGTCGGCGTGCTGGGCGCCCTCATCCTGTCCGGACTGAACCACCTGTTCGACCGCTTGTTGTCGGCCGACGGCGCCGAGCACATCGCACCCGGCTGGAAGCTGGACTGGCAGGCCATCAAGGAGGCGGCCCGTTCCACGGCCAACATCACCATCCTGGTCATGACCCTGCTGTTCTGCTCGCTGTTCTTTCGGCTGATGTTCCAGGAGCTGGGTGGTTCGGCGCAGGTGGCCGATTGGCTGTCCAGCATCCCCGGCGGGAAAGCCGGCTTCGTCGTCGTCGCCATGATCGCCGTGTTCCTTCTCGGCATCAACCTCGAATTCCTGGAGATCACGTTCATCGTCGTCCCGATCTTCGTGCCGGCGATGCAGCTGCTGGGTTTCACCGACCAGGAGGTGGTGTGGTTCGCCGTGCTGATGGCGGTCAACCTCAATATGGCCTTCATCTCGCCGCCCGTCGGCTTCTCATTGTTCTACCTGCAGAGCGTGGCCCCCCCGGAGGTGAAGACGGCCGACATCCACAAGGGCGCCCTGCCATTCATGGGGTTGCAGATCGTGGCCCTGTTCATCCTCGGGTTCGTTCCCGGGATCACGAACTTCTCCTACTGTTTCTTCAACCCCAATTCTCCGCCGGAGCTGTGTGAGATCTCCGGCATTCTCGAAGACGAGGGAGACGATGCGGCCCTCCGGGTCGTGATTCTCACCGACGAATCGCCGTACTGACCACCTTGACACTCAATCATCCATGTTCAATCCAAAAGGGAGAATGCCAGCATGACTATCGAATCACAAGCCGATGATCCGACCCGGGCCGGAATGGATCGCCGATCGTTCCTGAGCAAAGCCGGGTACGGCGTGGCCGGCTTCGCCGCCAGCTCCGCGATCCTCGCCGCCTGCTCCACGACCAGCGTCGACGAGGACACCGGAGCCGCCACGGACGACGACTCGACCACCGATGAGACCGCGGCGTCGACCGACGACACCTCGGCCGAAAGCGTAACCGAGGTCCAGACCGACGGTCCGGAACTCGAGTGGAACATGGCCACCAGTTGGCCGACATCCCTCGTCACGCTGTTCGGCTCGGCAAACATCTTCGCCGACGAGCTGGCACGGCTGACCGGCGGGCGGTTCCGGATCAGCCCGAAGCCGGCCGGTGAGATCGTCGGTGGACTCGACGTATTGCCTGCGGTGCGAGACGGCGGCGCGGAGGCCGGCCACACCGCATCCTACTACTACGTGAACCTGAGCCCGGTCCAGCAGTTCGGCACCGCCGTCCCGTTCGGGCTGACCCAGCGCCAGCAGAACGCCTGGCTCTACGAGGGCGGCGGGCTCGAGGTGCTCAACGAGTTCTATGCGGAGGAGCACGGCATCATCGCCTTCCCCTGCGGGTCCACCGGCTGCCAGATGGGCGG
>JBFHEP010000046.1:0-17887 GCA_041584095.1 Acidimicrobiales bacterium
CATTGACCCGTCGCTCAGAATCCGTCCGCCGCATCGTCACCCGCATGCGGAAGCCGTCGGGTGCGGAAGTAACACCGGAGTCGGGCGCTGTCCCCTTCCTGTTCGATCCGAACTGGTACCGCGGCCAGTGCGACATGTCGTTCGAGGATGCGGAGGAGGCGTGGAGCCACTACCTGGCGGTCGGTGTCGACAAAGGACTCGATCCGCACCCGCTCTTCAGTGCCGACCACTATCGGGCTCAGACCGGCCTGCCGGAGAACATCGACCCGCTCCAGCACTTCGTGAACACGGGCGCGGCACAAGGGATAAGCCCTCACCCGCATTTCGATACCGGTTGGTACCTGAAGCGGTACGAGGACATCGGCCGGGCCGGCGCCAATCCGCTCGAGCACTATCTTCGCCACGGGGCGGGTGAAGGCCGGAACCCGAACCCGGGTTTCTTTTCCAGCTGGTACCTCGATGAGAATCCTGACGTTGTGGCCGCCGGAATCAATCCCCTCGTTCACTGGGTCGTCTTCGGGGAACAGGAGGGGCGTCGCACGAGCCCGCTCGATCGCGACCAGGTCTCGCTTTTCACCGACCGGCGATCCAGTACCCTCGTCACGGGAACGATGCCGGTTCCATCTCCGTCGCTCAGGCCGACAAGTCTGGGTTTCGATCTGCCTTCGGACCTCTCCGACTACGGCGTCGTCTCGATCGACTGCTGGGACACGCTGCTGTTCCGCCGGTGCCACCCGGAGGCAACCAAGCTCGCTGCGTCAAGATACGTGCTGCACCGTGCCTACGACTGGATACGACCTGAGCTGCGGGCGGTCGTGGATCTCTACGAGCAGCGTCTCAGCGCCGAACGACACGTGTCGGTCATGCCGGACCGCGAGTACCGCTTCGCGGATGCGGCCCGGGTCTGGATCGATCGGATCGTGACCTCGGAGACGGACGCCCACGCTCGGGCCGAGGTCCACACCGACCTCATGCGCTTCGAGGTCGAGTTCGAGAAATCGGTCACGGCGGCCAATCCGGCCATGAGATCGATTCTCGAACGGTTTGCCGCCAGGAAGCTCTACGTCAGCTCCGATTTCTATCTTTCGGCCAACGACATCAAGGAGATCGTCAGGGCCAACGACATCGAGTCCCGCTTCGACGGCATTCTCGTCTCCAGCGATCTCGGGGTGAGCAAACGGTCCGGCCGCCTCTTCGATCATCTGATCGCCCAGACCGGCGCACGGCCCGGCGAAGTGCTTCACATCGGCGACAACGCCGAGGCCGACATACAGGCGGCGAACGAACGAGGCCTGACCGGGGTCTTCCATCAGGTCGAGCGGCCGTCGATACTCGATGAGGCGATGGCCGGCCACTTGGCCTCGAACCCCGACGCACACCTCGATCTGCTGGAGGCTGTGACGTGGGAAGCCCACAACGCTCATGATCGGACAGCCGACGACGAGATGTTCTCGCTCGGTGTGCGACTCGCCCCGATCTTCACCGGCTTCAGCCTGCGCATCGCCGAGGAGGCGGTCAAGCAGGGGGCAAAGCGGGTGTACTTCTCGACCCGGGAAGGCTGCATCCTGCAATCGCTCTACGAAGCGGCACGGGCCAGGTCGCCGTACGGCGTCGACTTTCCTCCGTCATCGCTTCTCCATCTGAGCCGGGTAGCCACGTTTGGACCATCCCTGCACGAGTTGTCCCGTGACGAGCTGATGCGGTTGTGGAACATGTATCCCCGTCAGTCGCCGAGGGCGTTTCTCTCCTCGCTCGGCCTCGAGTCCTATGAACTCCTCACCCAGTTCGAGGCGACCGGAGTGCCGGCCGACGAGATCGTCGAGCATCCCTGGGAGAACGATGCGTTTGCCGGTCTCCTGGAGTCGCCGTCGTTTCGCGAAGAAGCGGCCCGGCTCCTCTCGGAAGCTCGCCAGCGGTTGCTCACGTACCTCGATCAGGAAGGATTCGACGGGCGCAACAGCCTTTTCGTGGAGGTCGGCTGGCGAGGCACGATCCAGGACAACCTGTCGCATGTGTTGGGAAAGCCGCTTTCGGGGGTCTATCTCGGACTCTTCGGCTACCTCAACGATCAACCTGGCGGTTCCCGGAAGATCGGTTGGCTGTTCGACGACAACCACGATCGTGAGGGAACCACGATCCTTCCCGATGTCGGACCGATCGAGATGCTTCTCGGGGCGGTCGGGGGCTCGGTTACGGGCTACACCGTCGGCAAGAACGACGGCCGGATCACTCCAACCACGTCGGTTGTCGCCAACGAGGATGCCGTGCTCGCCGGTCCCGTCGCGGCGTTTCAGGAAGGTCTGCTGTACGGCACGGGCGAGCTGGTGAAGGCGGCCCACGATCACGCACTGACATCGGCTGGATTTCGATCGCTGGCCCGGCTCATGGCTTCGGAACTCCTGCACCGCCCGCCCTCCACGTTGGCCCGCACCTTCTTCGGTTACTCGCACAACGAGGTCTTCGGCACCGGTGAGGTTCAGCAACTCGATGAGCCGACGCTCGATCCGATCGACTTCGCCGACATGGCGCCCGAGCGGTGCTATCGCCTGATCCATGACGTCATGACCGCTTCGCGTTGGCCGGACGGCGCTGCTGTCGTGTTGAGCGATCAGCTCGGCCACAGCCGCCCGCTCCTTCAGCACGTACCGACCCGGGTATTCGTTCGAACGCCGGGCCTGGTCACCGACCGGTCGGTCGGGATCTTCGCTCCCCCGCCCATGGCCGGATCCGGAGGACATCTCACCATCTACCACCTCGCCCGGGCGCTGTCCGCCGTCGGGCTGCGGGTATCGCTGCTGTTCGAAGACCTCGGGTCGGGGACGACCGATGCCATCGACTTCTTCGCCGGTTCCGGGGTGCGGATCGAATCCAACTGGTCGGCGGCCGACGACTACTACGACTACGTCGTAGCGACCGTGGACTACTCCGCCCCCTTCATCCTCGAACTGAACGCAGGCGCCCGCGGCTATCTCGTCCAGGATTTCGAAGCCCTGTTCAACCCGGTTGGGCACCGCTATGCGGCCGCCGAGATCTCCTATATCGGCGGCTTCGACTTCCTGTGCGTCGGCAATTGGCTGGGGCATGTCCTGGGAGACCGCTTCGGTCAGCCTGCCTACTGTTCCGGACTCGGAGCCGACCACAACGTCTACCACGAGCTGGACACCGTCGAACGAGAGCGAGCCGTCTGCTTTCTCTACCAGCCGGAGAAGCCGCGTCGGGCCACGGAGCTCGGGTTGGACGCGCTTCGCTTCGCCCAGGCAAAGGACCCCTCGATCAAGGTTTACTTCTACGGGTCGGACACGCCGCCGCCGGCTGACATCGCAGGAGAAAGCCTTGGATTGATCAGGAGCCATTCCGAGCTGAACGCTCTCTACAACCGCTGCAGCGTCGGGCTCTGCATCAGCATGACGAACCCTTCACGGATCCCCTACGAGATGATGGCCGCCGGCATGGTGCCGATCGACGTGTACCGGTACAACAATCTGTTCGACTACGCCGACGGCACCACGTTGTTGTGCCTCCAGGGCGCGGAATCCCTGGGTTCGGCAATCACCGCCCTGCTCGACTCGGACGGCCAGCTGACCGACCATCGACGCCGCTGTCGCGTCTTCATCGATCAGCGCCTGCGGAAGTGGGAGACCGATGCGATGGTGAACGTCATCGTCGCCCGGGTGAACGGGCTGACTTGCCGGCCGTCGACCAGCACCATGACCTACTCCCTCGACGGGTACATCGCCGCCGAGAACCTGCTGCCCGGCGCCGCCGATTTCTGCAACCACCAGCGGGCAATGGCCTCACGCCGAAGGGTCTGACATGCGCACGTGTCCCTGGTGCCGAGAGCCGTTCGAACGAGCCGAGCAGTCGCTGCCGATCGAGGATCGGGATGGTGTGCTTGTCGCGTTTCGGCAATGCCCGACATGTGATTGCCTGCTACCCTGTTATCCCGACGCCAACACCGACACCGTCGACGAAACCAATGCCCAGGTCGAGTACCACGAGGAGCTGTGGCATGATCTCGATCACGTAGATCTCGATTTCGATCTGGTCCGCGGTCGGGTTCTGGCTCGGGAGATACGGAGCTATTTCCCCGAGCGCAGCCGGGCCACGATCGCCGAGATCGGCTTCGGTCGGGGCAATCTGCTGTTCGCCCTACGCCGCCAGGGCTTCGACGTCGTCGGCTGCGAACCCTCCAAGGAGCTGTACAAGGTTGCCCGCCAGGCCTATGCGCTCTCGGCGGACGCCATCGCATGCATCGACGCCGACACGTTCCTGGCTGCCCTGACCGCCAGTGGACGTCAGGTCGATGCTCTGATGTTCTGGCACGTGTTGGAGCACCTCAACCAGCCCGGCGCGACGCTCGAGGCGTACCGGCGACAATTCGAAGATGCGGTCATCTTCGCCGAGTTTCCCATCGCGATTCGAGAGGACATCTTCGCCGAACATGTGAACGTTCCCACACCGAGGACCCTGCTCCACATGGCCAGGTCGCTGGAAATCGGCATTCGGGAGATCGGCATCGTCGGCGATGCCCGATTGCGGGTCGTGTTCGGCGGTGCGGCCCAATCCGAGCTGCCGGACAACTATGCCGAGACGGTCACCGACTACCTGGCCGCCAGCCCCCTCTACAGGGATCTCTACCAAAGGAACTGTCGTGTTTGACGGCTCATCAGCAGCCCACCCGGACCGGGGCCGCCTCATCGTACATATCGGCTTTCACAGGACGGGCACCTCCGCCATCCAGGAGGTGCTGCACTCGTCCAGCATCAAGCTGCGCGACCAGGGCGTCATCTACCCCGAACCCTCCGACCGGTATCCATCGCACCTGGACCTTGCCCTCGCCCTCGGATTCGACAACCACCTGCCCATCGAGTTCGCAGCGGATCCGGCCGAGCTGATCGAGCGCTACGCCCGGATCTGTCGTGACGTCGGGCCCGGGCGGGCGGCGTTGATCTCGTCGGAGGCGTTCTGCACCGCCGACCAAAATATCGCGGCCTTCAAACGGCTCGAGACATTCATCACGTCGCTGCCATTGACCCCGACTATTCTGGCCGTCGTCAGACCGCCGGTAGAGATCGCCGTCTCGCTGTATCACCATCATCTCATGATCCAGGACACCGTGGGCGGCTATGGCGATCTGAATTTCGAGGACTGGATCGACTCGCAGCCGTGGAGTGGTGAGCCGGTCCCGTGGTTCGCCTTCAACAAACGACTCGAGGTCTGGCGTGATCATTTCGACGATGTACGGGTCGCCGACTTCAGCGAGCTCACGGCTCGAAACGTCTCGGTGATCGACGGGGTTCTGCACACCGCCGGTCTCCACTGTGAGGTCGACCGGCCGTACCACCGGGCCAACGTGAGCGTCCACCCCTACCTGGCCGACGCGGTGCGGGGTCTGCGGGCCTCCGGTATGGACCAGGGCGAGTTTCAGCAGGCCGTGGACCAATTGCTGCGCATCGGATCCCGGCTCCCCCGGGTCGACGCCGCCGAGTATCATCTGGGAGTGGAAGGCAAGGCGGCCCTGGCGGCCGCCTTGGACGCCGAGGTCGCCGCCGTCGAAGAGCGGGCCGGCGTTCCAGCCTGACCGGGCGCAGCGCCTCGTTCACGGCGCCGATCGGGCATACAGCGAGTCACAAACCTTCACATCCATCGTCACATGTCCGATTCGTGAACGAACCGACCATCCGGCGTCGGGTCTCCCTACAATCGGCGTGTCATGACCCGCCCTCGCAGCAACAAGCAGGATCAGAGCACCATCGTCGACTGGACGGCGTTCGCCGCCGTCCTCTTCGATCTCGACGGCGTCATCACCCCGACCGCCGTGGTTCACGAACGGGCGTGGGCGGAGCTGTTCGCCTCCTGGGATTACACCCCGGAGGACTATCTCCGCTTCATCGACGGCAAGCCCCGCTACGACGGGGTGCGATCGTTCCTCGGGTCGCGAGATGTTTCACTGCCGGAGGGCAATCCGTCGGACCCACCGGGCGACGACACCATCTGCGCGCTCGGGAACAAGAAGAACGAGGTCTTCAACGTCATCCTGGAACGTGAAGGGGTAACCCCCTATCCCGGGTCGCTGCGATTGATGAATCTGCTCGACCACCTGGGGATCCGACAGGCAATCGTCTCGTCGTCGAAGAACGCTCGACCGGTCCTGGCCGCGGCCGGCCTTGCCGATCGATTCCCGCACGTGGTCGACGGCGTGGTCGCCGCTTCGGAGGGTCTGGCCGGCAAACCGGCGCCCGACATGTTCCTCCGAGGAGCCGAGCTCCTCGGGGCCGCGGCGGTCGAGTCGGTCGTGGTCGAGGATGCGACGTCGGGCGTGGCGGCGGGTGTCGCCGGTGGGTTCGCGCTCGTGATCGGCGTCGATCGTGGTGGTAATCGCGACGCCCTGCGGAATCACGGGGCCTCGATTGTGGTCGACGACCTTGACGAACTGACACCCGAGACCGATGGAAGGATGTCGTGAAGATACGCGCCACCGCCAGCTCGATCCCCCGCCATCGCTTTCCCGTCGACGAGTGGCGGCTGGTCGAGACCGAACCCTCGTCGAACGACCTGGGACTCACCGAAACACTGTTCGCAGTCGGCAACGGGTATCTGGGCATGCGTGACAACCCGCCCGAGGGCCGCGACGCCCACACTCACGGCACGTTTCTCAACGGCTTCCACGAGACCTGGCCCATCCATCACGCCGAGTCGGCGTTCGCATTCGCCAAGACCGGTCAGACGATCGTGAACGTGCCGGATGCGAAGACGATCAAGCTGTACGTCGACGACGAACCGCTGCTGCTGGCCGAGGCCGACCTCGAGCACTATGAGCGCGTCGTCGACTTCCGATCGGGGCGGTCGCATCGCGAGGTCGTGTGGAGGACGCCGGCCAGTAACCGGGTGCGCGTCCGGTCGGAGCGAATGGTCAGCCTGGTCCAGCGGCACCTTGCCGTGCTGCGGTTCGAGGTCACGCTGCTCGATTACGACGGTCCCATCGTCATCTCGTCGCAGATGCTGAACCGGCAGGACGGCGAGGACGAGTACCACGTCACCGCCGCCGCCCTCGGCGAGGGTGAGGGGAGAGATCCCCGCCAGGGCCGGCGTTTCGACCAGCGGGTTCTGGAGCCGAGGCTGCAGGACGTCGACCCAGATCTCGGCGTCGGCGGAGAGGTCACGCTCGGCTACCGCACCGTGTCGAGCCGGATGACGATGGCCTGCGCGTACCGTCACATGGTCACGACCAACTGCCCTCACGATGTCGAGACCGAAGTGTCGGCCGACCTGGCGAAAACCGTCTTCACCGTCGACGGCCGCGTCGGCGAGACCTTCGCCATCACGAAGTACGTGTCCTACCACAGCTCCCGCGGCGTGCCTCCGGAAGAGTTGAAGGATCGATGCAACAGCACGATCGATCGGGCGGTGGCAGCCGGACCGGCCGCCCTCGAAGACGAGCAGCGGCAGTGGTTGGACGAGTACTGGCACCACAGCGACATCGTGATCGACGGAGACGCCGCAGCCCAGCAGGCGATCCGCTGGAATCTGTTCCAACTGGCCCAGGCCTCGGCCCGCACACACGAGCAGGGCATCGCCGCCAAGGGGGTAACGGCCGGAGGGTACGACGGCCACTATTTCTGGGACACCGAGGTCTACGTCCTCCCCTACCTGTCCTACACCAACCCGGAGGCGGCCAGGAAGCTGCTGCGGTTCCGGTGGCGCATGCTCGACGCGGCTCGAAACCGGGCCCACGAACTGAGCCAGCGAGGAGCCCTCTACCCCTGGCGGACCATCAACGGCGAGGAAGCGTCGGCCTACTACGCCGCCGGTACGGCGCAGTACCACATCAACGCCGCCATCGCGTATGCCCTCGAGCGGTATCTCACCGCCACCGGCGACCAGGATTTCCTCGAGCACGAGGCGGTGGAGATCCTCGCCGAGATGGCGCGGATGTTCGCCGATCTTGGCTTCTACTACTCGAGCAACGGGGAGGAGCGATTCCACATTCACGGCGTCACGGGGCCCGACGAATACACCACCGTCGTCAACGACAACATGTACACCAACCTGATGGCCCGCTTCAACCTCGGACTGGCCGCCTGGGCGGTCGACACCGTCGAGGAATCCAATCCGACGGCCTACGAGGCGCTCGTTCGGGCCACGGGCCTCTCGAACGGTGAGGTCGCCGAATGGAGACAGGCGGCCGACTCCATGTTCATCCCGTTCGACGACGAGCTGCGAATCCACCCCCAGGACGTCAACTTCCTCCGCCGCGAGCGATGGGATTTCGCCGGGACGCCGTCCGACAAGTACCCGCTCCTCCTGCACTTTCACCCGCTGGTCATCTACCGCCATCAGGTGCTGAAGCAGGCTGACGTCGTGCTGGCCATGTTCCTGCGGAGCAAACATTTCGACACCGAGCAGAAGCGTCGCAACTTCGACTACTACGACCCGCTGACCACGGGCGACTCATCGCTGTCGGCGTGTGTCCAATCGATCGTCGCCGCAGACGTTGGGTACAGCCATCTGGCCTACGACTACTTCAACCAGTCGCTGTACCTCGACCTGGCCGACAGCCACGGCAACACCACCGACGGCGTCCACATCGCCAACGCCGGCGGAGTCTGGGCCGCCATCGTCTACGGCTTCGCCGGCATGACCGATCGGGAGGGTTGCCTGGCGTTCACCCCCCGGCTTCCCGAGCAGTGGAACTCGATCGCCTTCCGACTCCTCTGGCACGGCAGGACACTGAAGGTCACCGTCGACTGCGACGGATGCCTGGTTGAACTGGAGAGCGGCGACGACACCGACGTCCTGGTCGACGGGGCGACAGTTGTCGTCGGACGCGACAAACCACTCCGGATCCCGGCCCAGGGCCACTGAGAGGCCGGGCGCCCGGCCCACCCACGAGGGTCCGGGCTTGCGTGGGGTCGGACCTGCGTCGGCTCAGGCTTGCGTCGGTCGTCCGGCCGGGGCCATTCCCATTTCGTCGAGTTTGGCCTGTGTCCGCAGGATGGCCTCACGGAGGCGGGCCACGATGAGATCGACCTCGGCTCTGGTGATCACAAGCGGAGGGGACATGACGTTCAGGTTGTCGATCGGGCGCACGATGAGACCGAGCTCGTCGGCCTCGTTCGACACCAGCTTGCCGATCCCGAGCTCCTCGGGGTAGGTCTCCTTGGTTTGCTTGTCGGCCACGAACTCGACGCAGGCCATGAGATGTGAACCCCGCACGTCGCCGACCATGGGCAGGTCGCCGAGCGTCTTCAACCGCTCGATGAAGTAGGGACCCACGTCCTTCACGTGATCGAGGATGTTCTCCCGATCGAGGATCTCGATGTTCTTGAGCGCCGCTGCGCACGACACAGGATGGCCGGAGTAGGTATAGCCGACGGCGAAATAGCGGCCGTGGCCGGGATCGGAGATCACGTCGAAGATCTCGTCGCTCAACAGCAGCGCGCCGAGTGGCAGATAGCCCGACGTCAGACCCTTGGCCGAGGTGATCATGTCGGGCATGATGCCAAACAGCTCCTCGGACACGAACCACTCCCCCAGGCGCCCGAATCCGGTCACGACCTCGTCGGAGACGTAGACGATGTCGTTGTCCCTGCAGAACCGCCAGATGCGTTGCAGGTAGTCGGCGGGGGGCAGGATCACGCCGCCGGAACCCATGATCGGTTCGGCGAAGAACGCGGCCACGTGGTCGGGACCGCCGAGGTCGGCCACCATCGTCTCGAACTCGGCAACCAGGTCGTCGGCGAACTCCTGTTCGGTCCGGTCCCCGCCGTGGCGGTAGTAGTTGGGTGAGCTGAGGTGGTGGATGACGTCGTCGATGAAGTCGAAATCGGGAGGCCGGTCGCCGGGCTTGCCGCCAATCGACACCGAGGCGTAGGTCGAGCCGTGGTAGGCGTCGATACGGCTGATGACGTGGTGCTTGTCGTGCTTGCCGCGGGCGTGTTGGTAGAGCTGAATCGTGCGGTAGGCGGCGTCGACGGCCGTTGAACCGCCGGTCGTGAAGAACACGTGGTTGACCGAGCCGGGGGCCAGCGACACCAGCTTCTCCGACAGTTCGACGGCCGGGAGATTCGTCATGTCGACGAACGGGTTGGCGTAGGCCAGCTTGCGAATCTGGTCGGCCACCGCGTCGGCCATCTCGTCACGGCCGAGCCCGATGTTCGTACACCACATACCGCCGACGGCGTCGATGTAGACGTTGCCCTCGGTGTCGACCAACCGGGCCCCCTGCCCCCTGCCGATCGGCAGGACCGGATCCGAAAGATAGGTGTCGAAAAGCTGGTAGGGATGGATCAGGTAACGCTGGTCGGCGTCGACGACCGCCGCGGTGTCGATCTCGTCCAGTTCGGCCACCACATCCGGTGGGAGCGCGTCGGTGCCGGAGTCGTTGCTCATCGTTTACGATTCTGCCAGGTTCTGTCCATCATCAGGCGATACCGTGACTATCCGCATGAACGAAACAGATGACAACACGTCGGGTCACGAGCGTCGGATGGCCGGAGAGCCGCCCTCGGTCCTCTTCCTCTGCGGCCACAATGCCGGCCGATCCCAGATGGCCGCAGGCTGGGTCCGGGGCCTGGCCGGTTCCCGGGTCCGGGTTTTCTCCGGCGGGTCGAATCCGAGCGACGACGTCAATCCCGCCGCCGTGGCGGCCATGAACGAGGTCGGCATCGACATCAGCTCCCATCGGCCGCAGCGATGGACCGTCGATCAGGTCGAGGCCGCCGACGTGGTCGTGTCCATGGGATGCGGCGATTCGTGTCCGATACTGCCGGGGAAGCGCTACGACGACTGGGAGCTGACCGACCCGGCCGGACAGCCGATCGAGGTGGTGCGTTCGGTGCGCGACGAGATTCGGGATCGGGTGGTGGAGCTGCTCGGCGAACTCGGTGTGGATCTCGAGACACCGTGAGCGATCGGTCAGCCACAATCCGTATGCTGGCGGCCGAATTCGTCGGGACCGCATTCCTGCTGGCCGGCGTGGTCGGCTCGGGCATCATGGCCGAACGGCTGTCGACCGACATCGGGCTGCAACTGTTCCAGAATGCGGTGGCCACCGGCGCCATACTGGTGGCTCTGATACTGGCTCTCCAGCCGGCTTCGGGCGCGCATTTCAATCCGGCGGTCACCGTCGCCGATCGTCTTTTGGGTGGCATCGACACCAGGACCGGGCTGGCATACGTGACCGTCCAGGTCGTGGGCGGCGCGCTGGGCGTCGTCGTGGCCAACCTGATGTTCCAGGTCGACGCCGTCAACTGGTCGACAAAGGAACGGTTCGGCGCCAACCTCGTTCTGGCCGAGGCCGTCGCCACCTTCGGACTCATCATCGTGATCTATGGCGTCGTCCGAGCCGGCAAGCCGACCTTGGCGGCGTTCACGGTCGGCGGCTATATCACCGCCGCCTACTACTTCACATCGTCGACGAGTTTCGCCAATCCCGCCGTGACCCTGGCTCGGACCCTCTCCGACACCTTTGCCGGGATAACGCCGGCGGCGGCACCGGCCTTCATCGTCGCCCAGCTGATCGGGGCGGCGGCAGCAGCAGTCACGATCCGGTTCATCTATCCCGACCCGGACTAGCGACGCCTTCTCCACGAAAGAACAAGCGCCCCCGGACGGGTGGAATCCAGGGGCGCTGTTCGATTGGCCTGGCGACCATTGCGGCAGACCGGGCCGGGGTTTGCTTGGGAGGATCAGCTCGACCCGGTTGCCACGTCGGTGTCGATGGCCGCCTGGCGGGACTTGATTTCGATCCGCTTGGGCTGGGCCCGTTCCGAGATCGGGATCCGCAGGGTCAGGACGCCGTCGGCGAAGTCGGCTTCGATTCCGTCGACATCGAGGCTGTCTCCGAGATGGACCTGACGACGGAACACGCCGGTCGGTCGCTCGTTGAGGTAGAGCTGATCGCCTTCCTCGCGAGGCCAGGAACGCTCGGCGGTGATGGTGAGAACCCCTCGCTCCACGTTGATGTCGACCTGATCGGCGCTGACGCCCGGCATGTCCACGTGGACCCATACGTCACTGTCGCGGCGGTAGGCGTCCATCGCCATGGTGTTGTCGGTGCCGACCGACCGGGTGCCGAGCCGACGGAACAGGAGGTCAAGGTCACGGAATGGGTCGTTCTGAGTCAACAACATGGGTCTCCTTTGAAAGTGGTTCAACTGTCTTGGTCGAGTTGTGGCCGTGGCTGACGTGACCACTGATGGACTGACGTTAAATCTGAAAGTCATTCAGACTATATGACGGATCGATGGATATTGCAACATTGCGTATCAAAAAGTTGATAGTCTTACACTCAACTTCACCTTGCGATAGGCTTGACACCCAACCCATGGCCAAAATCCGGATCGAAGTACTCAGCACCACAGCGGCGTCGTTCGTCGACGATGCAGGCTACGACGCACTCAGCGTGTCGGCCGTCGCCGGTGCACTGGAGGTGGCCCCCTCCGCGCTCTACACCCACTGCGACGGATTGAAGGGCCTCCGATCACTGGTTGCGGTCGCCGCATCCGAGAACCTGGTCGATCGGATTCGCACCGCCGCCATCGGCACGTCGGGCGACAGCGCTGTGGTCGCCATGGGACTCGCCTACCGACAGTTCGCCCTCGACCATCCCGGCCAGTTCGCCGCCCTCCTCCGCTCCCCCCGGGCCGACGAGCCGGCGCTCCGGTCGGCCGATCAGTCCGTCGTCGATGTGTTCATGCTGGTGTTCACCGCCATGGGACTGTCGCCCCGCCAGTCGACGCTGGCCGCTCGGAGCACCCACAGCGCGATCCACGGGTTTCTGGCGCTGGAACATGTGAGCGGCACGGGCGACGACCACGAGGACGAGTACCTGCATCTTCTCAAGTCGCTGCAGCGGGTGGCCGAGCCCGACGAGTAGTATCGACGCCGGTCCGGAGGTTGCGCCACCATGGTCTGGGATCCCGATCTGTATCTTCGCTTTGGCGATCATCGGACCCGTCCCGGCATCGAGCTCCTCGCCCGGATCCGACACGAGGAGCCCGCCTACGTCGTCGATCTTGGCTGCGG
Source organism: Acidimicrobiales bacterium (assembly GCA_041584095.1). Classification (GTDB taxonomy): domain Bacteria; phylum Actinomycetota; class Acidimicrobiia; order Acidimicrobiales; family SZUA-35; genus JAHELU01. The sequence continues at coordinate 13,030 of JBFHEP010000046.1, forward strand.
CCCAGGCAATCTCACGGCCCTGCTCGCCAAGCGGTGGCCACGAGCGCGCCTGGTCGGCATCGATTCGTCGACCGAGATGATCGACACCGCCCGCAACGATCACCCCGAAGTCGACTGGCTGGTGGCCGACATCGCCGAGTGGGAGCCCGATCGGGCGGTCGACGTGCTGTACTCGAACGCCACCCTTCACTGGCTCGACGACCACGCCCAGCTGTTTCCCCGCCTGCGATCCTGGCTGACGCCATCGACCGGTGTCGCAGCGATCCAGATGCCGGACAACTGGCAGGCCCCGACTCATCGGGTACCGGCCGAGATCCTGGACGACGGCTCGTGGCCCACGGCCGCTCGCGACGCGCTCCTCCGAGACCCCGTGAGTACACCCGAGAACTACCGGCGATGGTTGCAGCCTGCCGCCGTCGACCAGTGGCGAACCACGTACTACCAGGAACTCGAGGGCCGGGACGCCGTCTGGAACTGGGTGACCGGTTCGGTGCTCCGCCCGGTGATGGACGCCCTCGACGCCGACGATCGCAGCCGCTTCGCCGCCCGATGCAAGCAGCGCTACGCTGAGGCCTACCCGCACGACGCCGACGGCAACGTGCTGCTTCCGTTCTCCCGGTTGTTCATGGTGGCAGCCGGCTGATCGCCGGGGCAGCCGGCACCGGCTCGTCACGAGCACGGCGCCCCGAGGAGCGAGGAAGATCCGATGGCCGACACCGACACGACCACCCAGTTCCTTCGCTCGTCGATGCCGCTCGCAGAAACGTTGGGTATGACGGCCCAGTCGGTGTTGTGGCCGCGAGCCTGACCGACCAGCGGTCATCCGGCTCCAGCTCGCCGGAGACCCCGTCGAGTGCGGCTGCGGCCCGGGGAGCGCTGAGGCGGCTCCTGTTCGCAAGCCTTGCCCCGTACCGTCGGTCGATCCTGATCATCGTCGGGCTGCAACTCGTCGGCACGATGGCCTCGCTGTATCTGCCGAGCCTCAACGCCGACATCATCGACAACGGCGTCATACCCACCGACACCGGCTACATCCTCCGGGTCGGCGCCCTCATGCTGGCGGTGTCCCTTCTGCAGATCAGCACAACAATCGCCGCCGTGCGTTTTGCCTCCCGCACCGCGATGGGAGCCGGACGCGACATACGGGCGCAGGTTTTTGCCCGGGTCAACAGCTTCTCCGCTCGGGAGATGGCCCGTTTCGGCGCCCCGTCGCTGATCACCAGGAACACCAACGACGTCCAGCAGGTGCAGATGCTGGCCATGACCGCCTTGACGATGATGATCACCGCGCCGATCCTCGGCATCGGCGGCATCGTCATGGCCGTGCGGGAGGACGTCGGGTTGTCGTGGCTGGTCGCCGTCGTGGTGCCGATCCTCGTGGTCGCAATCGGTGTGCTCGTGTCCCGGATGGTCCCCGGCTACCGGCGGATGCAGGCCAAGCTCGACGACGTCAACCGGATCCTTCGGGAACAGACCACGGGCATCCGCGTCATCCGGGCGTTCGTCCGGGAGCCGTTCGAGACCGAGCGGTTCGAACGCACGAACGACGAACTGACCGACGTGTCGCTGTCGGTCGGGCGCTGGATGGCGGCCATGTTCCCCACCATGATGCTGGTGGTGAACGTGTCAAGCGTTGCCGTGCTGTGGTACGGCGGTATCCGCCTCGACAACGGCCAGATGCAGATCGGCTCGCTCACCGCGTATCTCACCTACCTGACCCAGATCCTGTTCGGGGTGATGATGTCGACGATGACCGTGATCATGGCACCGAGAGCATCGGTGGCGGCTGAACGGATCACCGAGGTACTCGACACCGAACCGTCGGTGGTGCCACCGGTCCGGGGACGGACCGGTGATGGCGCCGAGGTGCGTTTCTCCTCGGTCGGGTTCCGCTATGCCGGAGCCACCGATCCCGTGCTGTCCGACATCGATTTCACGGCGGCACCCGGGCAGACAACGGCCATCGTCGGCTCGACCGGAGCCGGCAAGACCACGCTGGTCAACCTGATACCCCGACTCTTCGACGCAACGACCGGTGTGGTCTCCGTCGGTGGTGTCGATGTTGCCGACCACGACCCCGAGGCACTGTGGTCGAAAATTGGCATGGTTCCCCAGAAGGCCTTCCTGTTCTCCGGCACGGTGGCCTCGAACCTTCGCTACGGCCACGAAGCAGCAACCGAGGAGCAGATGTGGGAGGCGCTCGAGATCGCCCAGGCCGCCGAGTTCGTGGCGGCCATGCCGGGAGGCCTGGAGGCGGCGATCTCCCAGGGCGGAACCAACGTGTCGGGTGGACAACGACAGCGGCTGGCCATCGCCAGAGCCGTGATTCGACGACCCGACATCTACCTGTTCGATGACTCGTTCTCGGCTCTCGACGTCGCCACCGATGCCAGGGTACGGGACGGGCTCGCCCCGATCGTGGCTGACGCCACCGTGATCACCGTTGCCCAGCGGGTGTTCACCATTGTCGACGCCGACCGGATCATCGTGCTGGAGAACGGCGGGATCGTAGGGCGGGGCAGCCACGACCAGCTGGTGGCCGGTTGCCCCACGTACCGGGAGATCGTCGACTCCCAACTCCGGGCGGCGGCCTGATGAGCGATTCGTCGAGGACCAACGGATCGCCGCCGCAAGCGGCGGGTGACGATCACCGCAACGGTGATGGCGGGGCGATGCAGCCCACCGAGCGGATCCAGCCCGACACCGGCGGCCCGATGCGGGGCCGGTTCGGCGGCGGCATGGTCGGCCAGAAGGCGTCGGCCTTCGGACCGTCGGCCCGGCGACTCGTTCGACGGCTTCGACCGCAGCGGAACATGCTGATCGGTACCATGATCGCCGCACTGCTGAGTGTGGCCGCCGCCTCACAGGGGCCCCGGATTCTCGGATGGGCGACCGACGTCGTCTTCGACGGGGTGATCGGCGGTCTCGGCGAACGGGCCGGAACGGGAACCGGAATCGACTTCGGTGAGCTGCGGTCGGTGCTCGGTCTGGCGCTCGGGCTCTATGTTGCCTCGTCGGTCCTGGGCTTCGTGCAGGGCTACCTGCTCAACGAGGCGATCCAGCGCACGATGCTGTCGATGCGATCCGACGTCGAGACGAAGCTCAACCTGCTGCCGCTCGGCTACTTCGATCGACAACCTCGTGGCGAGCTGCTGAGCCGGGTCACCAACGACATGGACAACATCGCGCAGAGCCTCCAACAGACGCTCAGCCAGGTGCTCCGCTCGCTGCTGTCGGTGCTGTTCGTGCTGGTCATGATGTTCGTGATCTCCCCGCTGTTGGCGCTCGTGGCCCTCATCACCGTGCCGGTCAGCATGGCGCTGGCCGCAGCGGTGATGCGGCGGTCACGAACCCGCTTCATCGAGCAGTGGCGATCGACCGGGGCGCTGAACTCGCAGATCGAGGAGGCGTTCTCCGGTCACGCGCTGGTGAAGGTGTTCGGTCAGGGTCCTCGGGTCCGATCGGTTTTCGACGAGCAGAACGAGAAGCTCTACGACTCGTCGCAGGACGCCCAGTTCCTGTCGGGGCTGATCATGCCGATCATGACCTTCATCGGCAATCTGAACTACGTCATCATCGCCGTGCTCGGCGGACTGCGGATCGCCTCGGGGGCGATGTCGCTCGGCGACGTCCAGGCATTCATTCAGTACTCCCGGCAGTTCGGCCATCCGATCTCGCAACTGGCGTCGATGGTGAATGTGCTGCAGTCCGGGGTGGCGTCGGCTGAGCGGGTGTTCGAACTGCTCGATGCAACCGAGGAGATCTCCGACAGGGAGTTCGGGCTGGTGCCGGCACGGGCCGCCGGGCGGGTGGAGTTCGAGCACGTATCGTTCCGCTACACAGACGAACAGCCGCTCATCGATGATCTGTCCCTGGTCGTTGAGCCGGGTCAGACGGTGGCCATCGTCGGGCCGACCGGTGCGGGAAAGACGACACTGGTCAACCTGATCATGCGGTTCTACGAGCTCGACAGCGGGCGCATCACGCTCGACGGGGTCGACGTGGCGGCGATGCAGCGGCGCGATCTCCGATCCCGGATCGGCATGGTGCTCCAGGACACCTGGCTGTTCGAGGGTACGATCCGCGACAACATAGCCTACGGCCGCCCGGCAGCGAGCGAGGCCGACATACGGCAGGCGGCGACGGCCACCTTCGTCGACCGTTTCGTGCGCAGTCTGCCCGACGGCTACGACACGATCGTCGACGACGAGGGCACCCGAATCTCTGCCGGCGAGAAACAGCTCATCACGATCGCCCGGGCCTTTCTCGCCGACCCGGCCCTGTTGATCCTCGATGAGGCCACGAGCTCCGTCGACACCCGCACCGAGGCGCTCCTCCAACACGCCATGGCCGCCCTGCGCACCGATCGAACCAGCTTCGTCATCGCCCACCGCCTCTCGACGATTCGTGACGCGGACCTGATTCTGGTGATGGAGAACGGCAAGATCGTCGAGCAGGACGACCACGACGCCCTCATCGCCGCCGACGGTGCCTATGCCCGGCTCTACCAGGCCCAGTTCGCCGCGGCCGACGTGGCGGCGTAGCTGCCGCCACCGGCCCGGCCCGCCGTCAGCCCACCCACTTCGGGATGTAGTCGGGCGCCGTCCCTGCGGCGAGGCGCACGGCACGTACGGCATCGTCGGTCCGTTGGGCCATGGCATTCGCGCTTTACGTCCGTGCATGTCCGCCGTAGACGAGCCGGTGCCCCGCGGCCGTCATCGCCTCGCCGACGGCGGCCGCCGCCCGACGAAACCTGGGATCGTCGCCGCTGCTCGAGCCGCAGAAAACGGCGATGGAACGCTGCAGGCCCGTCATCGGAACGTTTGTAGCAGACCGGATCAGCGTTTGGCCGATTTGC
>JBFHEP010000047.1:0-17648 GCA_041584095.1 Acidimicrobiales bacterium
CATCGAGGCCGTATCCGGGCCAGATGGGGTGCCGACGCCGACGGTCACATCACCGCCGTGGAAAGTGAGGCATGGCTCGATGCCGGAGCCTACAACTACACGTCGAACAAGGTCCTGGGCAACCTCCACATCGGCCAGGGTGGCCCCTATGAGGTTCCCAACGCCCGCATCGACTCCCACGCCGTCTACACCAACGCCGTTCCCGGCGGGGCGTTCCGGGGCTTCGGTGGGCCCCAGGCGGCCTTTGTGGCCGAGTGTCAGATGAACCGTCTCGCCGAGGCGCTGGGCATGGACCCGGTGGAGATCCGGCGCCGCAACACGCTCCGTGACGGCTCGGTGTTCATCACCCAGTCACCGATGCCCGATGGGGTGACGCTGCCCCAGGTCATCGACCGCTGCGCGGCAGCAAGCGGCTTCGAATCCGGCTTCGATGGCCCGCTCGACGCTCCGCACGACCGGGCGGGCGCTCCGGCCGCCGAGTCGTTCTCCCCGTTCGCCTCCCTGCCGCCGTTCGAGTCGGCACTGCGGCGCGGCCGGGGGTTCGCCTGCGCCTTCAAGAACGTGGGGTTCTCCTTCGGCTTTCCTGAGCGATGTGAGGCGGAGATCGTTCTCCATGGTGACGACGATGCCGAGCAGCCGGATCGGGGTGAGCTGTACCACGCCGGCGCAGATGTCGGCCAGGGCTCGCATACGGCGTTTCTGCAGATGGCGGCCGAGGCCACCGGCGTGCCGCTCGAACGGATGGAGGGCCGGTTCTCCGACACCTCGTCGACAGGGGATTCCGGTTCGGCGTCGGCCTCCCGGCTGACGTTCATGGCCGGCAACTCCATCCTCGGGGCCGCCGAGGAGGCGCAGAAGGCGTGGCGCGATGGCGACCGCCCGGCCCGGGGTCGGTTCCGCTACGTGCCGCCCCCGACCGAGGCGCTGGATCCCGAAACCGGTGCCTGCAACCCGAACTTCAGCTACGGGTACGTGGCCCAAGCCGTCGAGCTGACCGTCGACGTCGAGACCGGCCACATCGTGATCGATCGGGTGACGAGCACCCACGACGTCGGAAGGGCCATCAACCCGACGCTGGTCGTCGGCCAGATCGAGGGTGCGGTGGCCCAGGCCCATGGCTACACCCTGAGCGAACGGCTTCAGGTCGCCGACGGCCGAATCCTCAATCCCCGGCTCAGCACCTACCTCATCCCAGGCATCGGCGACATGCCGTGCGAGATCAACAGCGTGGTGCTGGAACTGGCCGACCCCCGCGGCCCGTGGGGCGCCCGGGGCATGGCAGAGATGCCGATGATGACCTATGCCCCGGCGGTCGTCGCCGCCCTCCACGACGCCACCGGCGTCTGGTTCACGGAGTTCCCGCTGACCCCGGACCGGGTCCTGGCCGGCCTACGGGTCGGTGAGTCCCCCGACTGAACGCACGGCTTCCAACGCGACCCGCCCAACCAAATCGTTGGGAGTAGTACTACGGCTGGTACTGCTCCTCGATGGCCACGACCATCCCGTCGCTGATCTCGACCCAGACACCGGGCTCGAACGAGCGGTCCGTGGCCACGGACATCCATGTCGGGTAATCGATGGTCTCGACGGTGGAGGGGTCTCCGGGCTCGGCCAGAAACTCGACCGTGGCGTCCGGTGCCGGGATCAACAGCCGTTCGGCCGGGTTGTCGTTGCGGATGTGGTAGTCGTTGGGCGGCGGGCTCTCCGCTCCATCCTCGGAGGCGGCCGCTACCGCATCGTCGCCGGTGAACCAGCAGGCCAGATCGAAGGTGAACGAATCGGCTTCCCGCGACGAGGCGTAGCCGAACCAGCGGCCGTCGGGCAGGGTCTCGTCGTCGCCGGGAGTACAGCCGGATCCGTCGGGTACCGGCGCGCCGCCCTCATTCGATGTTCCGCTCGTCGAGGTCGACGCCGTGGTCCCGTTCGACTCGGTGGCCTCGGTGGGTTCCGGGGCGGTCGTGTCGGTGACCTCCGTGGTCTCGGTTGTCACATCCGAGGTTTCCGAGGTGTCGGAGGTCTCGTCGGTCGATACGTCGGTGACGTCGTCATCGGAGCCGGTACATGCAGCGGTAGCCGTCGTCATGATGATGGCAACGAGTAACGCCGACAGGGTTCGAGCACTGGACCAGTGCGTCAAGTTCAGATTCATGGCCACAGTGTTCCACGACATTCATCGCAGCGGGTGTCGCTTCGGGTGTGACCTTGGACTCGTTCGACGCCGAGCGACTAGGCAGGCTGGAAACGGCGAGCGATCCGACGGTGATCGGCCAGCATCTCGTCGAGCCGGGGCGACACGACCCGGCCTGCCTCGACCACCGGTTCACCGTTGACGACCGTGTGGTGCGCCCCGGTCGGGCCGCACCGCATCCACCCCTCGATCGGGTCGTCGAGCACGCCGGCGAAAGCCGGACCGTCGAGTCTCCACACGGCGAGATCCGCCACGGCGCCCGGTGCGAGGACACCGATCTCCCCTTCCCGACCGAGGCACCGGGCCCCTCCGCGGGTGGCGATCTCCAGAACGTCGCGAGCGGTCATGGAGCCGGCACCGTTGCGGAGCTTGGCCAGCAGCAGGGCTTGCCGCGCCTCGAGCCACAGCGACGCCGAGTCGGCCGACGACGATCCGTCGCAACCCAACCCGACCGGGGAACCGGCGGCCCGCAAATCGACCACCGGCGCAATGCCCGAGCTCAGGATCAGGTTGGAGCTGGGGCAGTGGGCCACCCCGACACCGGCCCGACCGAGGCGAATGATCTCGTCGGGGTTCGGGCGGACACAGTGGGCCACCCAGCTCCGGTCGGTGCACCAGCCGACCTCCTCGAACTGTTCGATACAGCGTCGACCGAACGTGGCCATCGAGAACTGGTCGTCCTCGGCGTTCTCGGCCAGGTGGGTGTGGAGGCGAACGTCGAGCCGGTCGGCCAGCTCGGCGGTGCGGCGCATCAGATCCGGGGTCACCGAGAACGGCGAGCAGGGAGCGAGCGCCAGCCGGGTCATAGCCCCGTGCGAACGGTCGTGGTGGCGGTCGACGAGCCGCTCGCTCTCGGCCAGGATGGCGTCTTCGTCCATGACCACATCGTCGGGCGGTAGGCCGCCGTCCTTCACCGACAGGCTCATCGAACCGTGAGTCGGGTGAAACCGTATACCGAGGTCACGGGCCGCCTCGATCTCGGCGGTGATCAGATCACCGCCGCCGGTCGGGTGAAGGTACAGGTGATCGGTCGAGGTGGTACAACCGCTCAGCGCCAGCTCGGCCAGGCCGACCCATGCCGAGACGTGGGACGCCTCCTCGTCGAGGGTCCGCCACAGCGGATAGAGGGTCTGCAGCCAGCCGAACAGTGACGCCGACGTCATGGGCGCGTAGGCCCGGGTCAGATTCTGGTACAGGTGGTGATGAGTGTTGACGAGGCCGGGTGTGATCAGCCCGTCATCGGCGTCGATCACCCGCAGGGCGGGTGGTGGCGGTGATGCGCCGTGACGGTCGACGGCCGTGATGAAACCATCATCGATCGAGATCCATCCGTCGGGGATCTCCCGGCGATCGTCGTCGACGGTGGCGATGAGCCTGGCGTTGACGACGACAAGATCGACCGGATCGGCCTCGTGGCTGCTCCCGGCCGGCTCGGTCACTATCCGTCGGTGACGTCGACCTGGACATGGACCGACGTGGCGCCGTTGGCGAATGCGGCCTGCAACATGGTGGACACCGTGTCGACGACGGTCTCGACGTCACCCTCGGCCGAGGTGGCGAACGGACCCATGTCGGGATTCAACCCGGCGGCGCTCAAGGCGTCGACCGCCGCGGTCACGTGAGGTCCGGGATCGTTCTCTTTGAAGGGTTGCACCAAGACCTCGATTCGAGCGGCTCCCATGCCCTCACGATAATGGGTTCCGGGCTTCGGCGCGCGTCGTTGAGCTGCCGCGGAGGGGCGCGCCCTAGAGCTGCCTAGCCTTGAATGGGATGACACTCGTCGACCTGCGACCCCTGTCCATCGGTCCGATGACGGTGGACATGCCGGTGGTGCTGGCCCCGATGGCCGGTGTCACCAACGCGCCGTTCCGGCGGCTGTGCCGGCGGTTCGGGGCCGGGCTCTACGTCAGCGAGATGATCTCGGCCCGGGCGCTGTGCGAGGGCAACCAGAAGACCGACCATCTGGCCAGCTTCGCTCCCGAGGAGACACCGCGGAGCCTGCAACTGGCCGGCGTCGACCCGGCGTACGTGGGTCGAGCGGTGCGCCGACTCGTCGAGCAGGACCGCATCGACCATCTCGACCTCAACTTCGGCTGTCCGGTTCGCAAGGTGACCCGCCACGGCGGGGGCGGAGCGTTGCCCTACAAGCGCACGCTTTTGGCGGCGGTGATCTCGGCCGCCGTCGACAACGCCGGCGCCGTTCCGGTCACGGTGAAGATGCGGGTCGGCATCGACGAGGATCACCTCACCTATCTCGATGCCGGTCGAATCGCCGAAGACTGTGGTGCAGCGGCGGTGGCCCTGCACGGCCGAACGGTGGCGCAACTCTATTCCGGCACCGCCGATTGGACGACGATCGCCCAGCTCAAGCAGGCCGTCACGTCGATTCCGGTACTTGGCAACGGCGACATCTGGGAGGCTGCCGACGCGGTCGCCATGATGGATCAGACCGGCTGCGACGGCGTGGTCATCGGCCGGGGCTGCCTCGGTCGACCCTGGCTGTTCGGCCAGCTGGCCGCGGCCTTTGAAGGTCGGCCGATTCCCGAGCCGCCGACTGTGGCCGAGGTGAGGGAGATCATGACCGAGCACGCCGGGCTGCTGGTCGAGTGGTTTGGCGACTACAAGGGAATCCGGGAGTTCCGCAAGCACACCGCCTGGTACCTCAAGGGCTACCCGGTCGGCGGCGCGATCAGGGGTCAACTCGGTCAGGTCGAGAGCCTCGACCAGCTGGCCATGCTGCTGGAAACCCTGGCTGACGCCCCGCTCCCGCCGGAGAACATCAGGGCCGCTCGGGGTCACACCCGCGGCCCGCAGGTTGTGGCGCTTCCCGACGGCTGGCTCGACGACCCCTACGATGGCCTGGTCGCCGGCGCCGAAGGCGACTCGGCTGCATCCGGCGGCTGAGGTGACGGGAGCCACCACGACCACGGGCGCCAACTCGCTGCCACTGCGGGTGGGAGTACTCGGTTGTGGTCCGATCGCACAGATGGCGCACCTCGAATCGGTCCAGAAAGGCCGCAACGTCATGCTGGCCGCGGTCTGTGATCGGGACGAGGGGCTGGCCAACCGTTTCGGTCACCAGTACGACGCCGAGACGATCCACACCGACTACGACCAGATGTTGGCCGACGACGGCGTCGACGCCGTGATCATCGCCACCTCCGATGCGTTCCACGTACCCGCCGCTCGCCGGGCGTTGTCCGCCGGCAAACACGTCTTCTGCGAAAAGCCGCTCGGGGTGACGGTCGAGGAGGTCGAGGAGCTACGGGGCGATGTCGAGTCATCGGGCCTGGTGCTCCAGGTCGGACACATGATGCGCTTCGATCCCGGAATCCAGTCGGCCCAAGCCTTCGTCACCGACGAAATGGGTGAGATGCTGGCGTTGAAGGCCTGGTATTGCGATTCGACCCACCGCTACACGATGACCGATGCGCTTCAACCTTTGACGTGGACCGGGGCCGATTCGCTCAGGCCCGACGGTGATCGCAAAGCCGACCTCCACCGCTACAACCTCCTGGCCCACGGCAGCCACCTCGTCGATCTGGCCCGCTATCTCGGCGGTCCGCTTCGTTCCGTTCGAACCCGGCTGAACGAACGCTACGGGGCGATGTGCTGGTTCGTCGACGTCGATTTCGAGCGCGGTGCGATGGGCCACCTCGATCTGACCTTCCAGGTGCGGATGGACTGGCACGAGGGCTTCCAGATCTACGGCCAACACGGCAGCATTGTGGCAAAGATCCACAACCCCTGGTACTACAAGTCGAGCGAGGTCGACATCTTCCGGGAGGCCACCGGCTCCTACAGTCGGGTGCTGGGTGCCGACGGCCACTTCTACCGCCGCCAGATCGAGGCTTTTGCCGATGTGGTCCGAGACGGGCAGGCGGGAATCCCGACGACCATGAACGGCGCCTCGGTCGATGACGGCGTGGCATCGGTCCGAGCCCTGGTAGCGATTCGACAGTCGGCCGAATCCGGCAAGCCGATCGATCTGGCCGACGTTTCGGGCCCGGTCTAGGACGGCGGAGGGAGTGGCATGTCGATCTACCCGGCGATCTTCTCCCGAACCTACCCGACCGGGCGGGTGACCGAGGCCCTGCAGGCCATCCGTGCCGACGGGTTCCAGGGCGCCCAGATGAACCTGTCCAGCTTCGGCATGGAAAGCCTGCCCGATCACCTCGACGACGCGGCCCTCGAGGAGGGCCGGCGCGAAGCGGCCCGGCTCGGGCTCACCCTGGCCGCCCTGTCAGGCACCTACAACATGGCCCATCCCGACGCCATGACGCGTCAGGCTGACCGACCGCGGTTCGTCAACGTGTTGCGAGCGGCTCAGGCGATCGGCACTCCCGTCGTCACGCTGTGCACCGGTTCCCGGCACCCGACCGACAAGTGGGGCGCCCATCCCGACAACGGCTCGCCCGAGGCGTGGGCCGATCTGCGGGCGGAACTCGACTGGGCCCTGGTTGCGGCCGCTGCGTACGGTGTCGTGCTGGCGGTCGAACCCGAGCCGGGCAACGTCGTGCGTGACGCCGCCGTGGCTCGAACGCTCCTCGACGAGGTCGGCGCCGACCATCTGAAGATCATCCTCGACGCCGCCAACCTCATCGGCGTGACCGGCCTCGACCGGCAGGCCGACATTGTGGCCGAGGCAATCGAGCTTCTCGGCCCCGACGTGGCCCTGGCCCACGCCAAGGACATCGACGGCGACGGACGGGTGGTGGCTCCCGGTCGGGGAGCGATCGATCTGCCCGGCTTCGTCTCGGCCCTGGTTGCGGGTGGGTTCGACGGTCCGCTGGTCGGCCACGGATTCGAGGTCGAGGACACGGCCCCCGCCGGGCGGGTTCTCAGCGAACTGTGCCGGATGCGGCCGTGAGCCCCATGAGGGCGAGCCGGCGCTATACCTAGCGGAGCAGGACGAGATCGGCGGCCGCACCTCGGAGTACACCTTGACCGACCCACGGCATGGTGCCGAGCACGATGGTGGCCACGACGGCGATGAAGATGGCGGCCACCGCAGTGCGCGGCAGCCGGTACTCATGATCGGGGCCGACCACGCCGTCGGCATCGACGTCGCCGGTATCGGAGTCGGTCTCGATCGAAGCGTCAACGTCAGCATCGTCGGGGTCGGATTCGGTGATGGCGTGAGCCACCGCCACCCCGGAGTCGGCCATGTACATCGTCACCACGACCCGCAAGTACAACACGGCGGCCACGACGGCGGCCAGCATGGCCACACCGGCCAGGATGTACGAGCCACTGTCGGCCGCGGCGATGATCACCCGGAACTTGGCCAGGAACCCGGAGGTGAACGGCACGCCCGCCTGGGCGAACAGCATGACCGCCATCAAACCAGCGAGCAGCGGCTGCGACCTCGACAATCCGCGATAGTCGTCGAGGGAGTGGGCGGCGTCGCCCCGACGGCCGGCGACAGTCAACACACCGAAGCTGCCAATCGTCATCAGCGTGTAGGCCAGCAGATAGAACAGCAGCGCCTCTGCTCCGGCGAGGGACCGGAGCAGACCTTCTCCGGTGGCGGCGAACCCTTCCGATCCCCCGGCCAACGCCTCGACTGCCACCAACATGAAGCCCGCATGGGTGATCGACGAGTAGGCCAGCATGCGTTTGACGTTGGTCTGGGCGACGGCCAGGAACGAGCCGACGACCAGACTGGCGATGGCCAGAATCGAGATCACGGGCCGCCAGTCGGCGTGATAGAAGCCGAGCCCATCCCAGAACACCCGTACCAGCCCGGCAAAGCCGGCGACCTTCACCGCCGAGGCCATGAACGCCACCACGGGTGTCGGCGAGCCCTCGTAGACATCCGGGGTCCACATGTGGAACGGGGCGGCCGACACCTTGAACCCGAACCCGATCAACAGCAGGGCGATGCCGGCCAGCATCATCGACGAATCCTCCAGCGGATTCAGGCCGAGCGCATTCTCACCCCGGGTGGCGGCAATGGCATTGAGCGACGTCGAACCCGTCGCCCCGTAGACCAGCGCGATGCCGTAGAGGAACAGGGCGGAGGCCAAGGCGCCCAGCACGAAATACTTGAACGCCGCCTCCTGGGAGTCGGTCCTGCGCAGGTGCAGCGCGGCCAGCACGTAAACGGCGATCGACAGAATCTCGAGGCCGAGGAACGTGAGGATCAGATCCTGGGCGGCCGCCATCAGCATGCCGCCGGAAGCCGACATGAGCATGAGCACATACCATTCGGGCCCGTCGAACCGCTCCCGGCGCAGGTACCCGTCGAACAGCGCGGCGACCAGGAACACCGCAACACCGATCGTGCCCCACACCCACAGCGTGAACCGGTCGATGGCCAGCGCGTCGCCGACGATGAGCTGCGGCTCGTCGAAGTCGATCCAGATGTCGCGTAGGAACCAGCCGGCCACCGCTGCGGCAACGATCGTGAAGGCGGCCGGGAAGCCGCGGCCACGCAGCGGTGGTGCCACCGACGTGATCGTGATGAGGATGATGCCGCCGATGGCCAACACCAGGAGCGGCGACAGTAGCGACCAGGCGACCTCGGGCACCGCCACGAAGTCCTGAGCGATCAAACCGATCATTCGCCTTCCTCCCCGGCGCCGTCACCACCATGATCCTCGGCGCCCTCTTCGCCGCCCTCTTCTGCCTCCTCGGCCACCGCCACCAGACCCTCGACGCCGACTCTCGTGACCTCCTGCGGTTCGGCTTCGGCGAAGCCCTCGACGTTCGACTCGACATGAGCGATCAACGCGTCGACCGACGGTTCGATTCGATCCAGCACCGGTTTGGGGTAGACGCCCATGAACACGATGAGCCCGAGCAGCGGCAGGATGCCCAGCATTTCGCCGGGCGACAGGTCGCGCATGGTGGCATTGTCGCCCTCCGCCGGTCCGTGGAAACTGCGCTGGTAGGCCCATAGCAGGTACAGGGCGGCGAGGATCACACCGGACACGGCCACCACCGTCCACCAACGAGCGGCCGAGAACGCCCCGAGCAGGATCAGGAACTCGCCGACAAAGCCGTTGAGCCCGGGCAGGCCGATGCTCGACAGCATCACCAGGGTGAATACGCCGGCCATCAGCGGGGCGGTCTTCTGGAGGCCGCCCAGGGCCGAGATCTGGCGGGTGTGGCGCCGCTCGTAGATCCAGCCCACGAGGATGAACAGGGCGCCGGTGGAGACGCCGTGGTTGACCATCTGAATGACCGAACCCGAGAGGCCCTGGTTGTTCAGGGCGAAAATGCCGAGGACGATGAACCCCATGTGGGCCACCGACGAGTAGGCCACCAGCCGTTTCAGGTCGGATTGCATGGTGGCCACCGCAGCTCCGTAGACGATGCCGAACACGCCGAGCGCGATGAAGACAGGAGCCAGATCGCTGACCACCTGCGGAAAGAGATAGACCCCGAAACGCAGCATGCCGTAGGTGCCGAGCTTCAGCATGACACCGGCCAGGATGACCGAGCCTGCGGTCGGGGCCTCGGTGTGGGCGTCGGGCAGCCAGGTGTGAACCGGGAACAACGGCACCTTGACCGCGAACGCAAGGGCGAACGACAGGAAGATCAAGGTCGAGGCCGTCGAGCTGAGATCGTGCTGGGCCAGCACGGTGACGTCGAACGTCAACCCATCCTCCGGAGCCGCCAGGATCGCCAGCGAGGCGATGCCGACCAGCATCAGCGCCGAGGCGGCCATCGTGTAGAGGAAGAACTTCATGGCCGAATAGATACGGTTGCCGTGGCCCCAGCCGCCGATCAGGAAGTACATGGGCACGAGCACGATCTCGAAGAACATGAAGAACAGCAGCAGGTCGAGCGCCATGAACGCCCCCATCGACCCGGCCATCAGAAGCATCATCCACAGGTAGTAGGGCTTGGGATCGTGGTGTGGATCGCTGGTCACGATGGAGACGGGGAACAGGATGCCCGTGAGGACCACGAGGAACAGGGAGATCCCGTCGACTCCGAGGTACAGGCTGAGCCCGAGGCCACCCCAGTCATAGCGGGAGACGAACTGGAATCCGGCCTCGCCGACCGCGAAGGTCCACATCAAGTAGATCGAGACGGCACCGGTGATGACCGAGCCGGCGAGCGCGGCGAGCTTCACGTAGTCGGCCCGGCTCGGTGGGAGGAACAGCAGCACCAGGACGGTCAGCAACGGCACCGCGACGAGCGTCGGAAGGATCGGGAAGTCGACGGCGGCTTCAGTGGCCTCGGCAGCGACTAGCACCACGCCTCCTTGGCCCATACGAGCTGTTCCAGCGGACGAAGTTTCGCCAACAGGCGAAACTCGGTAAGAATCTGCTCCGTCAGATTCGACAGCATCAGGCCTCCTTGACCCATACGAGCCGTTGCTCCAACAAGCGGTGTTTCGCCCATGGGCGAAACTCGGTAAGAATCTGCTGCGTCTCATTCGGTGACATTTAGACGAACAGCCTCCCCATGAACCACACCATGACCAGCACCGAGCCGAGACCGATCCCGAGCGCGTAACTTCGAACGAAGCCCGGCTGCAGGGCCCGCATCCCCTGAGCGAGCGCGACGGTGCCGCGGGCCACAGCCCGGACCGCTCCATCGATGACCCCCCGATCGAACCCGGCCAGCCCGTCGAACAGCGCCCGGCCCGGTCCGCCGAAGAACCCGGCGTAGGTCTCGTCGACATACCAGGCCCGGGCCGCACCCTCGGGTTCGACGCGGGCCGGATCGACGGCGCCCGCCATGTAGACCCGGAAGGAGGCGACGATGGCGATCAGCCCAACCAGAACCGCGACCACGGCGAGTATCCACTTGGTCGACGCCGAGGCCGTCACATGCACCTCGTGCCCGAACAACGACGGCTCGAGCCAGTGTTCGAGGAAATGGAGCTCGGACGTGAACGGGAGGTTCAGCCCACCTCCGGCGGCGGCCAGCAAGGCCAGGACGATCAGCGGCAGTGTCATTGTCCAGGGGGACTCGTGGGGATGGTACTCCTGGCGACGGTGATACGACTCGGGAACGTACTCGGACAAGTCGTCGTCGAGCACCGGTGCTTCGGTCCGAGCGGTGACCTGGGACGGCGGCATCGGTGTGGCCCGGCGGCTGTTGCGGAGATCGACGCGGGCCGTCTGTAGTTCCTTGCCGTACACTGCCGCTTCTTCGACCTCGCCCACGAGGGCGATGAGCTTCTCCTCGGCCTTCAGCACGGCTTCTTCGGCCTTGGGCACCGCTCCTTCGGCCCGCTCCAGCGCTTTGACCAACTTCACGTGAGCGTCGGCGGACGCATCGGAGGCGGCGACGGCCTCACGGGCGGCGACCAGCTTCTCCTCCGCCTTGGCCAGGGCCTCCTCCCTCTTGGAGACTTCGTTGCGGGCCTTCTCCACGGCGGAGAGCGCGTGCTCCTCCACCTCGTTCGCCTCTGCGATCGAAAGATCGAGCGTAGCGAATCTGGCCTCCCAGGCGGCGGCGATCTCCTCGGCCCGAACGTCGAAGAACCGGGTGCGGCCGAAAAACGTGAGGATGACCTGTCGTGTCATGTAGAAGGCGGTCAACAGGGCGGTGACGAGACCGATCGCCCAGAGCACCTTGCCGCCTGCCGGCCCACCCAGGCCATCGTAATTCCAGGCGTAGAGCAGGATCTCGTCTTTCGACCAGAAGCCGCTGAACGGCGGCACTCCGGCGATGGCCAGCCAGCCGACGATGAAGGTCATGGCGGTGATCGGCATCAGCTTCGACAGTCCGCCCATGCGACGCATGTCCTGCTCCTGGTGCAGCCCATGGATGACCGAACCCGAACCGAGGAACAGCAGGGCCTTGAAGAAGGCGTGAGTCACCATGTGGAAGATGGCGGGCACGTACCCGCCGACGCCGACGGCAAGAAACAGGTAGCCGAGCTGCGACACCGTCGAGTAGGCCAGCACCCTTTTGATGTCGTTCTGGGCCACGGCGATCGTGGCGGCGAAGAGCGCCGTGAGAGCCCCCACCCAGGCAACCAGTCCGGTGCTCCACACCTCGGCCTCGGCCAGGATCGGGTTGAGTCGGGTCAGGAGGAACACCCCGGAGGTGACCATGGTGGCCGCGTGAATGAGTGCCGAAACCGGCGTCGGGCCTGCCATGGCATCGGGCAGCCATACGAACAGTGGCAACTGGGCGGACTTGCCGGCAGCCGCCAGCAGAAACAGGACGACGATGAGGGTGGCCGAACGGGAGCCCAGTTCACCGGCCCGGCTGACGATGTCGTCGTAGTTGATCGAACCGAGTTCGACGAACACCAGGAAGGTGGCCAGCATGTAGCCGAAATCACCGATCCGGTTGGTGACGAACGCCTTCTTGCCGGCCGAGGCGTTGGATTCGTCGCTGAACCAGAACGAGATGAGGAGATACGAACAGGCGCCGACGCCCTCCCATCCCAGGAAGGTCAGCAGCAGATTGTCACCCAGGACCAGCAGCAGCATCGAGAGGATGAACAGGTTCAGGTAGATGAAGAATTTCGAGAAGTTCGGGTCGCCGTGCATGTACCCGACGGAGTACAGGTGAATCAGCGTGCCGACTCCGGTGATGAACAGACACATCGTGATCGACAGCGGATCGACGAGCAGACCGGCGTCGACGGTGAACGATCCGACATCGATCCAGGTGAACAGCTTCACCAGGTGGAACCGTTCGGCCGTGTCCAGCGCAGCGAGGCCGAAGAAGACGACGACCGTCGACACGAAAGCCCCGGCGGAGGCGATGGTGGCCAGCCAGCCGGCGAAGGGCTCGCCCAGCCGCCGCCCGAAGAGCACAAGAAGAACAAAGCCGAGCAGCGGAAAAGCGGGTATGAGCCAGGCAATATCGAGCACGATCAGCCCCTTAACGACGTCAAGTCGTCGACCGAGAGAGAGGGACGGCGGCGCATCAGGGCCACCACCAGTGAGAGTCCGACCACCACTTCGGCGGCCGCCACCACCAACACGAAGAACACCGCCGTTCGCCCGGCGATGTCATCCAATGCGTTGGAGAATGCGACGAACGAGATGTTGACCGCGTTCAGCATCAGTTCGATGCACATGAACATGATCAACGGATTGCGGCGAACGAGAAGGCCCACGAAGCCCATCGAAAACAATACGGCGCTCAGCACCAGATACCAGGTGGCCGTTACTTCCATCTCTCCCCCTACCTCCTACCTCGTCCTACCTCTTGGCTGATCCCGGCTCGTCGACGGCGAGATCTTCCCCACCCCGGTTTCGCACCAGAACCACCGCACCCACCGTGGCGATGGTCAACAGCAGGGCCGTCGCCTCGAACGACAACAGGTTCCGGGTGAACAGGTCGTCGGCGAGCAGATCGATGTCGGATTGCGACTCGTCGAGCTGATTGACCGCCGCGGTCTGCGACGACTGTCCGGTCAATGCCAAAGCACCATCGGTATCGAGCCCGGGACCGGACAGGAACAACCCGCCAAGAATCAGCGCCAGTAACATGCCACCCAGCAGAAGCGCGGTGACCCGCTGCCCGGCCAGTGGTTCATCCGCAATGTTGTCGACGCTGTCGACGCCGAGCAGCATGATGACGAAGAGGAACAGCACCACGATGGCGCCGGCGTAGACCACGACCTGGACGACGGCCAGGAAGTGAGCCTGCTGTTGCACGAACAACACGGCGACACCGAAGAACGAGGCGACCAGCGACAACGCGGCACGAACAGGGTGGCTGTTGATGATCACACCGAGCGCCCCGCCGAGAATGATGGCGGCCGACACACCGAAGACGATGACATCAACCATCTAGTGATGACCGGCTTCCTCGGCCCGATCGGCCTCGTCGCTGAGAGTTTCGCCGTTGGCGAAACTCTCGTCTGCTTGACGGTCCATACCTTGTCCTTCCTCAGGAGCCCGGACCCCGTAGCCCAACTCGCCCGACCAGCCGACCACACCCTCGAACGCGGCCTTACCGGAGGGCGCGGTGGCCCTCATCCAGCCCGACGTGTGCTCGTCCTCGCCCTCTCGCCAGTCCTCCCACGGAAGGTTCTTCGGCTTGCCGTCGTCACCCACGAGGAGTTCGTCCTTGGTGTAGATGGCGTCGTCACGGTTGGTGAACGAGAACTCGAACAACTTCGTCTCGGTGATCGCCTCGGTCGGGCAGGCCTCCACACACAGATCGCAGTGGATGCACCGCAGGTAGTTGATCTCGTAGACGTAGCCGTAGCGCTCACCCGGCGATTTGGGATCATCCAGCGGGTTGTCGGCGCCGCGGACGTAGATGCACTTGGCCGGGCAGACACCGGCGCACAATTCGCACCCGATGCATTTCTCCATACCGTCCTCGTAGCGGTTCAGCACGTGGCGACCGTGCAGTCGCTCTGGCTTCGGGGCCTTGAGGTCGCTCTTGCCGCCGCGGCCCGCCCGGTAGTTGCGGGTGGTGACGCCCTCGGCGATCTTCTTGAGTGTGACGGCGAAACCCTCTAGATAGCCCATCAAGTTACCTCCGACCCGGGCCTGCGAGTTGCGCAGCAACTCGGGGTTCCGAGCCCCGCGAGGAACACTCCCATCAAGTAACCTCCGACTCTTCCACCGGCACGGCGACGAGCCCGCTCTCGGCCAGCCGTTCCTGACGAGCGGCCCGGATCGCCAGCGACAAGAGCATGCCGCCGATGAACAGCACACCGATTCCCAGGCCGATGACGATGATGACGTCACCGCCGGTGCCCTCGATGTCGATGCGTCCGATCTGGGTGAGGCGGATGGCGGCCAGCATCAGCAGCCAACCGAGTGACACGGGGATCAGCACCTTCCAACCCAGATCCATCAGCTGGTCGTAGCGGAGTCGGGGCAGCGTGGCTCGGAACCAGACGAAGGTGAACAGGAACACCAGAAGCTTGAGGAAGAACCACACGAAGCCCCACAACCATCCGGGGAGAAACCCGAGATTCGGCCCGGCCGGGCCCCCGAGGAAGAGGGTGACGATGATGGCCGACATGGTCACGGTGTTCATGAACTCCGCCAGATAGAACAGCGAGAACCGGATCGACGAGTACTCGGTGTGGAAGCCGCCGACCAGTTCCTGCTCGGCCTCGACCAGGTCGAACGGTGGGCGGTTCAGCTCGGCGGTGCCGGCGATGAGGAAGATGATGAAGGGGATGAAGGCGGTGGTCACGAGATTCCACGTGGCGACACCACCGAAAGCCCCCTCGGCCTGGGTGACCACGATCTGGTGGGTGCTCAGCGTGCCCGTGACCAGCAGCACCGACGCCAGTGAGAGGCCAAGCGCCGCCTCGTAGGAAATGGCCTGAGCCGAAGCCCGAACCGATCCGAGCAGCGGGTATTTCGATCCCGACGACCAACCGGCGAGCATGATCCCGTAGACGGCCAGCGAGCTCATGGCCAGGAAGAACAGGATGCCGATCGGAAGGTCGGCAACCATGATGTAGGTCTCGCGGCCGAAGATCGTGACCGAGCCGTTGCGCCCCTCGGAGTAGTCACCGGCGATCGGGACGAGCACGAACGTGAGGAAAGCGGTGATCAGCGAGAGATAGGGAGCGAGCTGGAACACGAAGCGGTCGGCCCGGGTGGGAATGATGTCTTCCTTGAAGAAGAGCTTGATGCCGTCGGCCAGGGTCTGCAGCAGACCGAAGGGGCCGGCGACGTTCGGCCCGATGCGGTTCTGCAGGCGGCTGACCACCTTGCGTTCGAACCACACCATCAACATCACGGAAACGAGCACGAGCGCGAAGGCGATACCGGCCTTGGCCACCGCCATTACGACATCGCCGAAGTCGACGCCGTCGGCCAGGTACGGATCACCCATCGTGCTCCTCCAACCGGGCGTCATCCGGCTCGTCGTCGCCGGATTCGGAGCCGTCTGACTCGTCGGTCGCCGTCGGGTTACCGAGCGACCCGTCGTCGATCTGATCCGGCTCCTCGTGTGGTCCGCGGTCGACGGTCGAACCCTGCAGCCGCACGTTCGTGATCGACCGGCCGGCGGCCAGCAGCTGCCGCACGTCGAACCCCGGCAACCCGACGGGAAGCCATGCGGTTCGGGGCGCCACGGCCTCGTCGGCCACGAATCGCACATCGAACTCGATGTCGCCCTGATCCACCCGGATGTAGTCGCTGTGGTCGAGGTCCATCAGGTGGACGTCGGCCGGGTTGAGATGCAGGATGGCCGGTGGGGCCAGATCGGCCAGCGACGGCGAATGCTTTGTCATGACGCCGGTGTCCCACAACTTCCGGTCCACCACCAGGCGGAACCCGTAGCTCGACACCGGGGGGAGGGACGCCGGGTCGCCGAAGTCGAGGTCCCAGTTCCGCTGCTGGGGCGGGATCGGACCATCCTCCGCGGTGTTCAGCTCCGTCCAGGACAGATCGCCCAGGTTGGCGACGGTTTCGGTCATCTCGCCCCGCAGCTCATCGAGGCTTCCGAAACCGAGATCCGGCCCCACGGCGAGCGATACCTCGGCTGCGATCATCCAGTCGGGGCGGCACAGCCCGGGCGCCGTGACCTTGGCGCTGAGGGGGCTGATTCGCCGCTCGATGTTCATGAACGAGCCGTCGTATTCGCCGGCCATGGCCGCCGGCAGGAAGACGTCGGCCAGCGACGACGAGGCGGTGAGGAACGTGTCGACCGCAACGATGGTGTCGACCTCGGCCAGCGCCTGGGAGGCGAGGCCCACGTCGGGGAAATCGGCGATCGGGTCGGCCCCGAGGAGCACGAGGGTCTCGATGTTGCCGGCGGCGGCCGCTCGGAGGATGCCGTCGGTGTCCTTGCCCTCGAAGTCCGGGGTGCTCGGCCAATTGGCCAACGACTTGCGTCGGTTGCGGACACCACCCGGCAGGAATCCGGGAGTCAAACCCATCTCGAGTGCCCCGTGCACGTTGCCCCGTCGTAGCAGCGGCAGGAACCGGGCCTCGGGAACGAGGCGGCGAACGGCACCGACGGCGTCGGCGACGTAGCGGGCCGACTCGGCCAGGTTGGCCCGGCCGAACAGCACCGACACCGGACGGCCGCTCGTCAGTGTGGCGTGCATAGCTCGCAGCTGGGTGCCGTCGACGGTGCCGATCCGGTCGTCGAGACGTCCGTCGGCGACGGCGGCCAGCACCTGGCCCGCGGTGCCGGGCATCGTTCGGGCGTTCACGGCGGCGATCGAGGTCAGGCTGGTCGTTCTCGGGTTCACCTCGATGAGCGTCGCCCCGTCTTCGAGCACGGCGTGGCGAATCCGGAGGTACAGCGAGGGCAGCTCCTCCTTGGGGTCGGGGCCGAGGAGGACGATCACACCGCCTGGCCGGCAGACCTCGTTGATCGTCGCCCGATCCAGGCCCATGGCCAGAGCGGCCGGCACGCCGTCGCCCAACTGGGCGTCGAAATTGTCGCTTCCGACGACACCTTTGATCAGTTTGCTCCAGGCGTATTGAGCTTCGAGGCTCAAGCGCGAGCCACCGATCACCGCCACCTTCTGGGGGTCGATGCGCAGCGCCCGGGCCGCCTGTTTGGTGGCCTCCGACCAGCGAACCGGCCTGTGGCGTCG
>JBFHEP010000048.1:0-17465 GCA_041584095.1 Acidimicrobiales bacterium
AGGCTGGTGGCAGCGAGGGCCGCCACCACTGCCCGCGACGGCGCTGACGCGAACGGCGACGTCGACCCCGATCCTCTCGAGCTCCTCGACGCCTGGACCGATCGACACAAGGTCGCCCTTGACCGGTATCGAAAGACCATGGTCGATCTGCGTACGACCAACAGCGAGGTGGGCGTCCTGCTGGTGGCCGTGCGAGAGGTTCGCAACCTGATCGCCCGAACAACCGAAGCGGCTGACTAGACGCCCCGGTCGTGGGTACCATTCTGCGTGCTGCTCCGCCCAGACTGAACCTCAGGTCGCAGCGATCAACGCTATCGCTTCGTCGAGGACGGCCGCCGTCGTGCGCTGGCTGAGGAACGCCAGGCGGATCCACAGCCGATCGCTGATGGTGGTGCTCGAGACGTGGAAGCGGCCGGAACCGTTCAACGCCTGCTGAATGCCGGCGGTCGCATCGTTACCGGCGGTTGACCGGAAGGCCACGATGGACAGTTCAGGTTCGGTGACCAGCTCGAGGTTCGGAATCTCACTCAGCCTCGACGCCGCACGTTCGGTCAGATCGAGCATCGAGTCGAGGGTCCGGCGGAAGGCGTCCACACCGTGGAGGTTCAGCGCCAACCACAACGGCAGCCCCCGGTTCGGCCGGGTCAGCTCCGGGCCCATGGAGAGATAGTGCGGCAGATCGCCGTCGACCACATCCTGCATGTAGGCGCCCCGACCCTCATGGGCGTCGACGAGGTGCTCGACGTTACGTACCACCAGGCCGCCGACCCCGAAGGGCAGGAACAGCGACTTGTGGGCGTCGACGGTGATCGAGTCTGCCCGCTCGACTCCGGTCAGCCGAGCCCGACCACGGTCGGTGAGCTGGAAGAATCCGCCGTAGGCGGCGTCTACGTGGAACCAGGCGCCATGGGCCGTCGCCAGATCGGCGCACCGGTGGAGCGGATCGATCGCTCCGGTGTCGGTCGTTCCGGCCGTGGCTGCGATCATCATCGGCCGCAGCCCATCGTCGACGTCTGACGTGATGGCCGCTTCGAGCGCCGCCGGATTCATCCGCAACCGGACGTCGGTGGGGATCAACCGGACCCGCCCGGCGGCGATACCGGCAATCCGCGCCCCCTTGGCGATCGAATGGTGGGTGCGTTCCGACGAGTAGACGACACCATCGTCGAACCGTTCGCCGAGGCGGGAGCGGGCGGTCACGATTGCGGTCAGGTTGGCCAACGAACCGCCCGACAGCAACACCCCGCCGGCGCCGTCACCCAACCCGAACAGCGACGTCATCCACCGGATCACCGACTCCTCCATCGCCACCATCCCGGGGGCGGCATGCGACCCGGCGGTGTAGCGATTGAGCACTGCGCCGAGGTAGGTACCGAGAGCCGCCGAGTAGAGCGCCCCGCTCGGGATGTAGGAGAGGAACCGCGGCGACGCCGTGTCGAAGCCGGTCTCGGTCGCCTGCTCAACGAGACCGAGCAGATCATTGATATCGACCCCGGCCTCGCTCGGGGCCGCCAGCAACCGGCCGACCAGGGCGGCATCGGCCGGACCGTGAACGACCTGCGCCGTAGCTCGCTCGTCGAGGAAGCGGTTGACGAACGCCGACACCGCACGTTCCAGGGCGGCCCGATCGTCGGGCTCAGGTTCGATCGGCACTGGTTCCACGAAGCCCGATGGTAGTTGCGTCGTTGCGGCGAGGATCGCCTCGACGAGCTCCCGAGTCCTCCGGCTACCGGAGATAGGTGACGAAACCGTCGTCGTTCATGACGAAGATTCCGAGTGCTGGACAGGTCTCGATGAGACTGCCGGCGGTCTCGTCCAGCGCATCGGCCGCCGGGTTGAACCTCTCGTAGTCGAACGGTTCGTTCACCAGCGTCTGCAACAGCTCCCACAATCTGTCGTGATCCGATGGGGCCATGCTCGCCACACGTTGCAGCTGCTGTGCATACCGGGGGCCGCTACCATCTTCGGTTGCCATCGAGAAGAGCGTGTCGACTGCCGCGCAGTAGTCGTCCATCTCGAGCGGTGTGAACCGACCGATCATGAACACGAGACGGGGCGGTAGATCTCGATTCCACTCCTGTTGCTCGACGATTTCGAGATCGAGTCCGATCCAGTTCGGGTAGCCGTACTCCGGGTCGTACTCCGCGGTGCCGTTGAAGCGCACGCCCCCGTCGACCAGCCCGCCTTCGGATCCAAACAGATCTCCCAGGTCCCGAAAGACCTCGTCGATCGTTTCGCCCACGACGGACTTGTCACCGCCCGCCGACTCGAATCGCTCCTCGACGACCTCGTCGCCCACGACCTTGGCGTGCAGACGGCCTTCGTAGGGGCAGCCACCACAGGCGACGGTGAGCACGTACTCGTAGGCGTCGGGGTGCGTGGCCTCCCACCGTTGTGCCGCCTCCTCGAACGATGTCGAGGAGAACTCCTCTCCAGGCAGACCCGCTCGAATGTTCCGGATGACGAGACGTGTTCCGCCGTCGACCGCCTCCTGCCTCGGTTCGATCAGCACCTCGGATGGATGGCCGGTCTCGTCGTCGTAGCTGGCGGCGACCCCGTGACCCTGGGCTATTGCTGTTTCGATGCGAGCGAAGACATCGTCGACGTTCAACGCCGGGCCGGATGCATAGGTTTGTCCACCCCAGGTCACCACGCGACTCTCCGCCCGCCCTTCCGGGCCGCATCCATCGCAGCCGTCTTCGACCATGAGCGTGTAATCACCGAGGTCGGCAGTGATCCAGCGTTGTCGTGCCGCCTCGAGCGCTGCGAGCGAATCAGTGGCGTTGGCAGGCTCGGCGGAGTCGGGGTCTCCGACCGGCTCACTCGACCCGGTCGCCGGGGTCGCCGTCGATGACAGACCGGCGTCCACGTTGCTGGAGATCCCGCAGCCGCCGGCAAGCACCATCAACGCGCTGGTAAGCAATACCCGGCTTGTCCTTCGCAACGCTTCCATGTCCCCTATGTCGGCTGGTCTACGATGCAACCGTAGCGTCTGGAGGCGGTGTGTTTGCCGCGTCAGCCGACGGTGGCCAAGACCCGGGTGGTGACGGCGTCGATCTCCTTGTACCAGGTGCGATAACGGTTGCAGTCGAGCGGACCCTCGTAATCGTCGAGAACGGACCGGGCGAGTCGTACCGGAGCGGCGAGATCGCCGACGCCGATGCTCGAATCGAATCCCGGCGCGGCGGCGGAGGTGGGGTCCGAACCGTTGGCCTTCCCGCCGGTCAATCCGGCATGCAGCCGGTCGAGCGGCTCGGCGATGCAGGCCGCAGCCGCCAGCGCCCACGGCCAGGTGAGGTCACCGCCATGTGCGCCGTCCTTGCCGTCGAGCTCGATCGACGGGAACGTCGACCGGTCGGCGAGGACCCGCTCGGCCATGCGGCTCGAGCGTGACGCCACGGCGACGCTCCGCTGCAGGGATTGGACGGCCCGTCCGACGTCGCCGGCACCGGCCTGCGCCCGGGCGAGCCGTTCGAGGCGAAAGGCCCGGCCCGCCAACCGCTGTTGCTCCGCCTCGAAGTGCTCGACGAACGGGATCTGGTGGTCGGGAACCTCCCAGAGGAGGCAAAGCCGGCCGAACACCCGGTCGGCCTGTAGTGCCAGCTTGTGGTAGCCACCCTCGGCGGCCGCCTCGATGGTGTTGACCAGCACCGTGAACGTCCGATCGGTGATGCCGACCCGGCTCAGAAAGATGCCGAGCCATTCGAGGGCGAGAAACGGGTTGCCCTGCGTGGCGGCCACGTACGACATCGACACCGCGAGCCGCTCCAACCGGTGTCCGGTCACGTCGTGAATCCTCGGCCGCACACAACGAAGGAACAAGGCGCTGCGACCGGCCACGTCGGCACCGTTGACCGCCAGGTCCTGCAGAGCTGCCGCCACCGCCACCAGATCGTCGGGCGACAACTCGTCGGTCACCAGGGCCATCAGGAGTGGATGGGTCACCGTCTCGGGCAACCGTTCACTGTCGCGGGGCCCGGGCCGCGGCGCCGGAAGCTGCGAGACCGTCACCCGAGCCTGTTCTGACAGGGCGCGCACCTCCTCGAAGAGGGCGATCTCCATCAGCGCCGCCGCCCGGTGCCGGGCATTGGAGTTGGGTCGTCGGGGCCGCCGGGCCGGCCCGGCGGTCGAGGCCGGAGCGGCCGCCTGCAGGTCCGGGTCGGCGTACCCACAGCGTTCGTACCAGTGGAGGAGTGCGGCGATGGTCGGCGGACCATGGGGCCCGTCGCACTGCGACATCGCGCGCACCCAGGCTCGGGCCACCACCTGCCGCCACCTGGCGGACGGGACCACCGCCCGGAACCACGGCTCGGCCAGTGGGTCGACCGGGGTCCTCTTGGGCACACCGGTCAGGGGTCGTGGCTCGACGTGTTGGGCGATCTTGGCGATACCGGCCCGACACGTACCCCGGGGCGACGACTCGTGGCGTCCGCCGGCTATGTCGGGGGTCGACTTGGACGCAAACGGCAGCGGCAGCCCGTCGAGGCCGTAGTAATGGCGGATCACGGTGCGCTCGTCGTCGGTCAGCTCGGTCCGATCGAGGAGCGCCAGCAGAATCCGCCGAACCTCGCCCAGTGGCCGATGGCGTGGACCAGACGACGAGTTCGCAGCGAGATTCCCGGTGAAGAAGTAGCCGGCGATGTTGGTGGTCGGCCGGTGCGACGATCGGCGATGACCCATCACCGTCGCCCGCCAGAAGCCAAAGATGGCCTCGCACTCCTTGACGGTCACCCCGGCTTCGGTTGCTTCGCTCGTACGCCGCGCAGGGCGGCCGACCGGCTGCCGGCTGTCGCTGCGATCGAGCCCCCGGATTTCGCGCAAATTACACCTTTCGCGACGGACAGGCCCACATAATTTTCTTGTCTTTGAACGTTCGGCTGAAAGACGCCTGGTGGACTGGCCTGCGTAAGCCAGTTTACAAGGTGCCTGGTGGCCGAGGTCGGGTTGGATGAAACCTGGAGGGAGTCATCCGGCAACGACGGCGTCGACGGCGAGCCGGCCCGGCTAGGACCAGGGGCGACCCGGACTCGTCGTCAACGTCGCGCCTGCTCCGGTGCAGCCGATTGCAGGTCCTCGACGGGCAGCAACGTGAAGGCAGGAGTGATCAGGCTGCGAACTCCCAACGTGACGGTCACCACCACCGACAGCGCAACCGCACCGAGCACCAGATACATGACCACGAGCTGAACGAGTACCGCATCCCGGGGGGCGACGCCGGCCAGCAGGAGACCGGTCATCGCGCCCGGTAGGGCGATGAGCCCGACGACGTTCGTTCGCTCGATCTGCGGCACCAGCGCGAGGCGGGCGATCGGGCCGCCCACCTGCTGCACGATCTGCATCGTCGACATGCCCAGCGCCATCAACGCCTCGATCTGGCCCCGCTCCGCCACGCCCGCGTTCACGGTTTGCTTCGCCCCGAGGACCAGCGCCGGGAGGGTGTTTCCTATCGTGATGCCGGCGATGACGATCAGGTTGACCGGTTCATAGTCGATGATGCCGAGGCCGAACACGACCAGCAGACACATCCCGACCGTCGCCACCACGGCCAGGGTGGCGATCAACGGGCCGTTCGGCAGCTTCGGCGCTCGCCGTCGAGCCACCAGTGCGGTGACGCCGACCATGCCGATCACCCACAACCAGGCGAGGGCGATGGCTTGCGACGACGAGACGATCAGGCCGAACAACAGGCCGACGGCCACCAGCTGCACGGCGGCCCGGGCCGCGGCGACGAGGAGCTGCCGGGTGATTCCGAGGCGCAACCACCAGCCGACCGCCATGGTCAGTGCCACCAGCACCAGCGAGGCGGCGGTCTGCGTCCACGAAACGCTTTCGATCATTCCCCGACCGTATCCGGGTCGGGGTCGCGGCGGCAGCGTCGGACGGCGAAGGACCGAGGCCGGATCGGTCAGTCGTCCGACTTGTCCTTCGGACCTCGGTCGTCGGTCTTGCCCCGCCCGGAGTTGCCCTTGCCGGAATCGCCGTCGGACTCGTGGTCGTCGAGCTCGTCGTCGCCGAGTTCGTCGTCATCATCGTCGTCGGAATCGTCGTCGTCCCGGTCCTCGTCCTCGTCCTCGTCGTCGTCTTTTTCATCAGAGTCGTCTTCGTCGGAGTCGCCGTCCACATCATCGTCCTCGTCGTCATCGGAGTCGGCCTTCGAGCTGGATTCGTTGTCGACGGAGTCAGTGTCGTCGGAGTCGGGCTTGCCGCAATCGCTCTGGGCGGCCTCCCGCATCGACCGGCTGCCGGGCTCGTCAGCCTCGTCGGGGCCGCCGGGCTCGCCCTTGCTCCTGGCCCGAGACGACACATACTCCCCGTGGTTGACCGCATCCTCACACGAAACGAGCTCCGATTCCGGCGAAACGTCCGCGCTCGCCTCGAACTCGTCGGATGAGCTCGCGGATACGTCGTCGACGGTTGAGGTTTCCGTCGTCGAAGAGGTGGTCGATTCGGTGGTGGAGGAGTCGAGGGTGGTGGTGTCGTCGCTCGACTCCTCGGTTGTCGCGGAGGTCGACGACGTCTCCGCCGAAGCGTCGACAGATTCCGGGGTCTCCACGACGGCGGCCACGGTGACGGCGGCCGTGCCGGTGCCGATCACGGCCGCCACGCCGAGCGCGGCCGCCTTGTTGGCGACGAGCGCCGCGAGAGATGTCGGAATGGCCACGTTGCGTACCCTTGCCGTTGGATGCTGATTCACCGACACCGAGTTGGTGCCACCGTCGGATAACGTCCACGGAGCCGGCAGTCTTTACTCCTTTGGTTCCGGTGACCCAGGCCGGTTGAGGAGCGACAGCTGTCAATCGAGGTGGAACACCTCATCAAGTTGCGCCATCATCTCGTCGGCGTGATCGTCGCCCGTACCTTCGAAAAACGGCGCCATCTTCTGCTGCCATCGATCGTTGACGTCCTCGGCGGCCATGCCGTCGAGCGCCTCCTGGAACGTGCCCGGCGTTTCGAAATAGCCGAACAGGGTGCCGTCGTCACGAAGAAACAGGCTGTAGTTGTGCCACCCGTGCCGGCGGAGAGCCTCCAGCATTTCCGGCCAAACCGTCTGATGTTCCCGTTTGTACTCTTCCAGCCGGTCGGGTCGAACCCGAAGAACGAAAGCCACTCGATTCATCGTCACGCATTCTCCTTCAGTCTGGTCTGAGCCTCCCGCCCCCGCCCCTCGAACTTTTTCGAATTCTCGACCCGTCCTGCGGAGGTTTTCGGCTTCGTCGACCCAGTCATGGGGTCGACATGCTCGAAAAGTTCGGGTTGGGGGGGAGTGGGCTACACGGCGTTGCGCTAGAGAAGCTCGACCTCGTCACGGTAGGGATCGAGCCGTTCGTCATCGGGGTCCAGGTCGGTCACCAACAGGTCGATGTCGGCCAGATCGAACATCCGGGCCGGGCAGCGGGTACCCAATTTGGAATGGTCGACGGCGACGATGACCCGTCCGCTGGTGTTGGTGAACGCCCGCTTGACCTCGGCCTCCTCGATCGTGGTCTCCGACGAACCGACGACGGGCGCGATGGCGGCGGTCGACGAGACGAACACGTCGTACAGAAGGCTCTCGGCCATCCGGACGGCGAACGGCCCTACCAGGCTGCCGGTTCTCGGCTCCGGTACGCCGCCGGTGAGGGTGGCGGTGATACCCGGCTTGTCGCCGAGCGCCCGGAAGGTGTCGAGCCCGTTGGTCACGACCACGAGATCCCGGGCCTGATCGAGGGCCGACGCAACCCGGAACACCGTGGTCGACGCATCGAGCGCCACGGTCCCGACCGTCGGAATGAGTGGCAGGAGTTTCTCGGTGATCTTGGCCTTGGCCTTGGCGTTGTGGCGGTGCCGGTGCTCGAACGGTTCCGGTCCGACGGCGATCGCTCCACCGCGGACACGGCGGGCGACACCGAGGGTCTCCAGCTCGTCGAGATCACGACGAATGGTCATCTCGCTGACCCCGAACTCGACGGCGAGCTGATCGATGCGAACCGTCCCGGTGTCGCTCACCCGAGCTTCGACGAGGGCGAGGCGTTCCTCTGGACTGAGGGCTCGGCTCTCCATGCTGTCAGTCACCGTAGACGCGTCCGGCCGCCGCGTTCGCCACCCAGTCGCGACCATCGTCGGGATCGGCGAAGTGTCCGAGTGCCACACCCTGAGCCATTGCGTTGCCGAGCGCCGTGGCCTCCGTCGAGCCGACCAGGACCGGTAGGTCGCAGTGTCGCTCGAGTGCCCGACACAGCAGCTCGGCCCGAGCACCGCCGCCGGTGACCGCCAACCGCCGTGGCGGGGCCACAGCGAGCGCCCGCAACTCGTCGACGACCGCGGCCACGCCGGCTGCCATCGACTCCACGATGGAACGCACGACCACAGCCCGCCCGGCTTCGGTCACGAGACCCGTCGCCGGGCCGATGGCCTTGCGGATCTCGTCCTCCATGTCGTCGGGAGAGACGAAGCGATCATCGCGGGCATCGAATAGCGGCGCGTCGGCAACGGCAACCGCTGAGGCTTCGGCGAAAAGCTGCTCGACCGGCGGTTCGCCCCATCCGGGTCGGCACTGCTCCAGCAGCCAGAACCCCACGACGTTCTTCAGCAGGCGGACACCGCCGAACGCCCCCGCCTCGTTGGAGAAGTTGGCCGCGGCGGCGGCAGCCGAGGTGTCGGCTTCGGGAAGCTCGATGCCGACGATGATCCACGTTCCGGTCGACACGAACACGGTGCCCGGCTCTCCGCCGCCGGGCATGCCGAGAAACGCCGACGCGGTGTCGTGGCTGCCGACCAGGTTGACCGGCACCCCCCGCCACGTGCCGGCGAAGGAACCGGCGGCCGAAACCGGGGATGGCAGCAGATCGGCGGGCACACCGACGTCGTCGAGCAGCTCGGGCGACCACTGGCCGGTCCGGGCGTCGAGCAGTCCGGTGGTCGATGCGTTGGACCGCTCCGCCCCGATCCAGCCCGTCAGGTGGTTGACCAGGAGATCGGGTAACAGCAGTGCCCGGTGGGCCCGTCGCAGCATGGCGGCGTCGGCGTCGAGGTGAGCGGCGAGCTGAAAGATCGTGTTGATACCCATGAGCTGGATACCGGTGATGCGGTACAGCTTCTCCCGGCCGATGCGGTCGACGACCGCCCGCCAGCCGTCGGTTCGTCGATCCCGGTACGAGAAGGGTGCGGTCAGCAGCGCCCCGGTCTCGTCGATCAGGCCGTAGTCGACCCCCCACCCGTCGACACCGATCGAGGCAACCGGGCCCCGGTCGAGCGCCGCGCTCAGCCCACGCTCCACTTCGCCGGTCAACATGGTCCAGTCCCATCGCAGCGAGCCGTCGTCGGCGGTCACCGGCGAGTTCGCCCACCGATGCACGACCTCGACGGACGGCTCGGATGCGGTCAGATCCACGGCGGCGACCCGCCCCGACGTGGCACCGAGATCGACGGCCAGGACGGTCTTCGGTTGGCTCATCGGACTGATCTCCAGGTGTTCGGCCTAGGCCAGGAGTTTGGCGAACAGCCAAACTCGGTTAGCACCTGCTCCGCAGGTGCGGCGATCACAGTCCCGTGGCCACCGTCGACGAGCCGCGGCGGTCGACGGCCGCCGCACGATAGCCGATCGCCCGGTAGGCGCCCAAGGGGTCGATGGCGGCGCCGACCCGGCGCCGGGCCTCGGCCACCAGCGGACGCACATCGGTTCGAAACGCGTTCTGGAGCACCTGCTGGGCGCCGGCCGCGTCATTGTCGATCTGGGCCGCGGCCAAGGCCGCCCGATCGACCACCAGCGCCTGGGCGTAGGCGACGCAGATGGCGTCGGTCGACTGGATCAGATCCTCGAGCGGATCCTTGACGTTGTGGCTCTGGTCGATCATGTAGGCCAGCGAGGGCAGGCGACCGTCTCCCGCCCGGATCAGCTCGCCGAAGATGAGGAACAGCTGGAACGGTTTGATGGACCCCGACGTCAGATCGTCGTCGCCGTACTTGGAGTCGTTGAAGTGGAACCCGCCGAGCCGGTTCACCATGGCCAGGCGGCTGACGATCTGTTCGATGTTGGCGTTGGGCAGGTGGTGGCCGAGGTCGACGAGGCACGACGCCTTCTCCCCGGCGGCCTGGGCGAGGAGGAGTGACGATCCCCAGTCCTGGTTGACCGTGGCGTAGAACGCCGGCTCATACGGTTTGTGTTCGGTGTACATGCGCCAGCCCGCCGGGAGGTGATCGTGGATCTGGCGCAGGCCGTCGGCCACCCGCTCGAACTGGTCACGATGATCGGCCTGGCCCGGATGGTTGATGCCGTCGGCCAGCCACACCGTCAACGCCTCCGAACCGAGCGCCACCCCGAGGTCGATCACGTACCTGTTGTGGTCGACGGCCACCTGCCGCACCGCCGGGTCGGTGTTGGCCAGGCTGCCGAACTTGTAGGTCAGGCGCCCGTCGTCGGTGGTCGACGGGTTGTCCTGGAACGTGTTGGAGTTCATGGCGTCGAAGCGGATCCCACGCTCCTCCGCGTGCCGGCGGAGCGCAGCCGGATCGGGTGGATCATCCCACGGCACATGAAGGGATATCGAGGCGTTCGACCCGGTCAGGGCGTGCAGGGCGGCGACGTCGTCGATCTTCTCGGTGGTGGTTCGAGGTTCCCCTCCGAGCGGGAACCGACCGAAGCGGGTGCCGCCGGTGCCGACCGCCCACGACGGGGCGGCGACCGAGAACTCGACCAGCGCATCGATCACCTGCTCGGCGCTGGTGTGTCCGTCGGCGTCGAGCTCGGCGGACAGGTGCTCGACACCGGCCGCCAGCCGTGATTCGAGGGGTTTGTTGTGGTGGTCGATCCGGTCCGGATCGATGACGGGGTCGAGCATGGTGATCCTCCTTGCGGCGCCGGTGGCTCCGGCGAACGTATTGTGAGCTCTGTGTGTTTTCGGTCAACGAAGGAAGGCCGAGACGACTCCGGAGTCGACCGGAATCAGCAGGCCGGTGGTCTGGCTCAGCGATCCATTCACCAGCACGGTGACGGCCTCGGCGACGTGTTCCGGCAGTACCTCCTGCTTCAACAGCGTTCGTCCGGCGTAGTATTCGCCCAGCTTGTCCTCGGGAACGCCGTAGACCTTGGCCCGCTCCGCTCCCCAGCCTCCGGCGAAGATGCCCGAGCCCTGGACGACGCCGTCGGGGTTGACGCCGTTGACCCTGATGCCGTCGTCTCCCAGTTCGGCGGCCAGCAGCCGCACCTGGTGGGCCTGGCTGGCCTTCGCCGAGCTGTAGGCCACGTTGTTGGGTCCGGCGGCGATGGCGTTCTTCGACACGATGTAGACGATGTCGCCTCCCCGGCCCTGGGCCTGCATCACCTCGGCGGCAGCGCGGGTGACGAGGAACGACCCCCGGGCCATCACGTTGTGCTGCAGATCCCAGTCGTCGACCGTCGTCTCGGTCAGTGACTTCGAGATGGACAGCCCGGCGTTGTTGACGACGATGTCGACCCCGCCGAATTGCCGAACCGCAGCGTCGAACGCGGCATCGATCCCGCTCTCGTCGGTGACGTCGGCGGCCACGGCGATGGCCCGGTCCGAAGCGTTGGCATCGGTGCCGGCGATCAGCGCCGCGGTCTCCTCGGCGGAGTCGATCTGAATATCGGTGACGACGACGACGGAGCCTTCATCGGCCAGGCGGGCGGCGATGGCCCGCCCGATTCCCGACCCGGCCCCGGTCACCAGCGACACCCTGCCCGTCAAAGGTTTGGGCTTCGGCCGGCGGCGCAGCTTCATCTCCTCCAGCATCCAGTATTCGACCCGGAACTTCTCGGACTCCGGCACCGGCTCGTAGGTGGAGATGGCTTCGGCGCCGCGGATCACGTTGATGGCGTTGATGTAGAACTCGCCCGCCACGCGGGCTGTCTGGCTGTCGCCGCCGAAGCTGAACATCCCGACCCCCGGTATGAGGAAGATGGCGGGATCGGAGCCCCGCATCGCCGGACTGTCGGCATCAGCGTGGCGTTCGTAGTAGCGGCGATACTCATCGCGATACTCGACGTGAAGCTCCCGAAGCCGTGCCACCTGTTCATCGTGGGAAGCCGAGGTGGGAAGATCGAGGAGCAGGGGCCGCACCTTGGTTCGGATCAGATGGTCGGGGCATGACGTGCCCAGCGGAACCACCCGCGGCGCGGCCTCCCGGCCGATGAAATCCACCACGAGATCGTCGTCGAACCACCGTCCGACAACCGGTGAGTCGGTCGAGGCCAGGCCTCGAAGGACCGGAGCGAGCGATGCCGCCCGCCGCGCTCGCTCCTCGGCGGGCAACGGCTCGAACCCGGCCCGCATCGAGCCCAGCGGCTCCGGCGAACCGGTCCGCTCGATGAACTCGGCCGCTTTGGCGATCGCCTCCAGTGACCGCTGTTCGCATTCGGCGGACGTCGCCCCCCAGGTCGTGAGGCCGTGACCGCCCATGACGACGCCCTTGGCCTTCGGATGGTCGGCCCGCAGCTTCTCCATCTGCAACGCCAACTCGAATCCCGGGCGCCGCCACTCGATCCAGAGCATCTCGTCGCCGTAGCACTCCCGGGTCAGCCGTTCGCCGTCGGTCGAAGCGGCCAGTGCGATGACCGAGTCGGGGTGGAGGTGGTCGACATGGGTGCACTCGAGCAGCCCGTGCATCGAGGTGTCGATGCTGGGCGCGGCGTTGTCGGTGCCGAACAGGCAATGGTCGAGCATCTGGTGCATCTCGTCCTCGTGGTCGGGGCCTCGATAGACGTGCTGCAGGGCGCGGATCCGGTCGAGCCGTAGTGCCGCGATCCCCGACGCCGTCAGCGTGCCGAGGTCACCGCCGGAGCCCTTGACCCACATCAGCTCCACCTCCTCGGCGGTCACCGGGTCGGTCGACTTGCCTTTGGCCGACGTGTTGCCGCCGCCGTAGTTGGTGTTGCGCCGATCCGCGCCCAGGCGATTCGACCGTTCGATCAGTTCCTGTGCCGCCGGGTTGAGTTGCTCGCTGGTCACGTCTGGTCTCCGAGTCGAGAGGAGGGTAAGGCCCCCGAGGGTCGTGCAGAGGGGCGAAGCACAACCCCCGGGGGAATCGGTAATCGGCTTGGGTCAGCCGACGTTGGATTCGTCGTAGACGGTGAACGGTCCCATCAGAACCCGAAGACCGGCGTCGCGGGTCGGGTCGGTTTCGATGGTGTACTCACCCATGCGGCCGGCCACGAACGACTGGCCATCGACCGCCTCGATCTGGCCGGTGGCGAGACCGTAGGCGACGTAGTAGGCGAGATAGCCGAGGTCCTGGAAGCTCCAGAGGGCGAACTCCGGTGCGCAGCCGCTCATCGTGTAGTCGCGCATCTCGTCGGGCAGACCGAGACCGGAGACCTTGACCTGGTCACACAGACCCTCCTGGGTCATGGCCTGGGCCGCGGCCACGATACCAACCGTCGTCGGAGCCATGATCAGCTCGAGATCGGGATTGGAGTCGACCAGAGCGAGCGCCTGATTCAACGAGTCCTCGGCGACGTCATTGCCGTAGACGGTGTCGACCAGCTCGATGTTGGCGTAGTCGGCTCCAGCCAGCACTTCCTCCATGGCTGCGATCCACGCATTCTGGTTCGCCGCCTCGGGGGTGGCCGACAGGATGGCGAACTGGCCGCCGTCGTCACCGAGGATGTTGCGGGCCATGTCGGCCATGACCTGACCGGTCTCGTCGAAGTCGACCTGGGCGACGAAGACACTCTCACCCTCGGCCGACGGGATCGGCGAATCCCAGCTGACCACTGGGATGCCGGCATCGGCCGCGGCCTGGGCGGACGGGGCCAGCTCGTCACCGGCGTTGTTCGACACCATGATCGCCTGCACACCCTGGGTCACGGCATTCGACATGAACTCGATCTGGCCGGTGGCGTCGCCGCAGTCGGCCGGGCCGACGAAGGCCGCCTCCTCGGAGCCGAGTTCGCCGGCCGCCTCGGCGGCGCCGTCGTTGGCCTGGGGGAAGACGGGGATGTTGGTGCACTTCGGCAGGAAGGTCGAGGTGATCGACTCGGTGCCGGTGATCGTCACGACGTCGCCTGCGGCCGCGCCGTCGTCGGGCTCGGTGGTGTCGGTCGTCGTGTCCTCGGTTTCGGCTGCGGTGTCCTCGGTCGTGTCGGGCTCCGCTGCGGTGTCCTCCGTGGTGTCCTCGGTGGTGTCGGTACCTTCCTCGCTCGAATCACCGCAGGCGGCGGCCAGCAGCGCGAGTGCTGCGAGCAGTGCCAGTAGTTTGATCCAAGGGTGCTTCTTCTCTGCGCTCTTCTTCATTTCTCTCCTCGAGATTTGGTAGTGCTTGCTCTGTTTCGTGTGGGGCACGTAGGGCCCCGGAAGTTGATCTCTCGCATGTCGTTGTCGGTGGTACCTCCCCGCCTTTCATGAACTCCGCAGTGCTTGTGCGCCGTCGGCTGCGGCGGTCGGCTCACGCCACCCCGGCAGCCGGCCTTGGAGCTTGCCGACGAGATTCGGGGCCAGGACGGAGCCGATCAACAGGAGGCCGACCACCCCGGTTTGGATGATGCCGTCGACATTGGCCAGACCCAGCCCGTTGCGTATGTTGAGCACGGTGAACATCGCCAGCGCAACCCCGAGCATGGTGCCGGATCCGCCGAAGATGGAGACGCCGCCCAGCAGCACCATGGTGATGATGTCGAGCTCGAAGAACTCGGCGAGACTGCCCCGCACCGACCCGAGTCGGGCGGCGAACAGCACACCGGCGAAGGCCGAGGCAAGGCCCGACATCACGAACAGCTGAATCTTGACCCGGTCGACGGCGACGCCGGAGTAGCGGGCCGCCTCCGCATTGTTGCCGACGACATAGACCTTTCGCCCGAACGCCGTCCGGCCGAGCACGAACCAGGCGACCAGAAGGCCGACCAGGAAGATGAGGACGGCGAACGGAAACGGTCCGAGCAGCGCCCGTTGGCCCAGGCGATCGAACCAGCCGGGAAACTCCCCGATCGAGCGGTCCTCCAGCAGCACCCGGGCTGCGCCCCGGAAGCCGATGAGGCCGGCGAGCGTGACGACGAGCGACGGCAGTTTGAGCTTGGCCACCACCAGACCCTGGACGAGACCGGCCAACGCCCCGGCGGCGAGCGCGATCACGATGGCGAGCGCGAAGGGAACACCGGTGCTGTCATGCACCGTCGCCAGCACCGCGGCCGAGAATCCCATGATCGAGGCCACCGACAGGTCGATCTCACCGTTGATGATGACGAAGGCCATGATGACGGCGACGATGATCTTCTCGATGGAGAGCCAGAACAGATTGACGATGTTGCCGACGCCGAGGTAGTGGGGCGACAGCGCGGTGTTGGCGGCGATGGTGACGACGAGGATTCCCGCCAGCAACGTTTCCCACCGATGGGAGCGGGCCCATTCGCGCACCGACTCGGGCACTGACTCACGCACCGACCTAGGCATTGAGCGATCCCTCCCGTGCCGTCAGCGATGGTTCGGTGCCCTCCGCCACGGCATCGCTCGCGGCGGCCGTCAGCGGGTCGCCGGTGTCGGCTGCTCCCCGTTCGGCCACCCGTCGTGACAGGCGCCGGGTGAGCAGACCGTCGGCGATCACCGACGCCAGCACCAGAACACCGAGCACCGCATCGCGCCAGAACTCACTGACCTGCGGCACCCGAACGAGGCTGAGACGCAACGTGTCGATGAGCACCGCCCCCAGAAACGCACCGAGGACTGTTCCGCTGCCGCCGAGAATGCTGACCCCGCCGACCACGGCCGCCGCCACCGACTCCAGTTCCAGTCCACTGCCGGCGGTTGCACTGATGGTGCCGACCCGGACCATGAAGATGAATCCGGCCAGCCCGGCCAGCGCGCCCGATCCCATGAACGACCAGAGGACCAGCCGTTTCGCCGGGATCCCGGCCTGGGCCGCGGCATCGGGATTGGACCCGATGGCGTACAGGCGTCGCCCCCATCGCATTCGTGCCAGAAGCCACTGCAGGACGAGGACGACAACGATGGCGATGGCGAACGTGGTCCGGAGGTCGAAGCCCCCGCCGCTCACGATGGTCGAGGCGTTCAACTCGATGACCCAGTCGGGCAGCGCGTCGGCGGTGACGTTCGACCCGCCCGAATACAGGCTGACCAGGGTTCTGAACAGGGCGAGCGTCCCCAGCGTGACGATGATCGCCGGGACGCCGCCGTAAGCCACCAGCAGCCCGTTCACCGCACCGAGGACGGCACCGACGGCAACGGCGATCAGCACGGCGATCACCGGGCTGGCCCCGGAGTTGTTCTGCAGGAAGTCGGCGGTGAGATAGGCCGAGACGCCGACGATGCTGCCGACGGAGAGATCGACGTTGCGGCTGATCACCACCAGGGCCTGAGCCGCCGCCAGGATCACGACGACGACCACGCTGGTGCTGACCCGATTGAAGAAGCGTCCGCTGTAGTAGCCGTCGATGATCAGCCCGAAGATGATGACCGCCAGAGCGATCAATCCGAAGAGCGTCAACTCCTTGATGCGGTCCGGTCGCATCGGGCGGCGAGTCGCCGTGGCCCGACCACCGACGAGATTCGTAGGCAGGCTCGGTGAGCGGTTCATGCCACCCCAACCGCCATCGTCATGACCGTCTCCTGGTCGGCGTCGTCTGCCGACCGGATGCCCTGAAGCCGGCCTTCTCGCATGATGGCGATGCGGTCGCTCATCGCCAGCACCTCGGGTAGGTCCGACGAGATCATGATGATGGCCATACCGGACCGGGCCAGCTCATCGACGAACCGATGCACCTCGGCTTTGGCTCCGACATCGATGCCGCGGGTCGGCTCGTCGAGGATCAGGATCTGTGGATCGGCGTTGAGCCACTTGCCGAGCATCGTCTTCTGCTGGTTGCCGCCGGACAGGTGCTCGACCGGGGTGTCGAGACTGGCGGTGACAATGCCGAGGCGGTCCCGGAGGGCGGCGGCGTCGGCTGCTTCGGCCGATCGGTCGACGAGGCCGAGCCGGGAGGTGTAGCGACCGAGGGTGGCGAGTGTGATGTTGGTCGTGACCGACTGGGTCATCGACAGGCCCAGCTTGCGCCGGTCCTCGCTGAGATAGGCGATGCCGTGCCGGAGGGCGTCGGTGGGGGAGCCGATGGTGACCCGCTCGCCGTTGATGGTGATCGTGCCCTCGTCGGCCGGCGCCACGCCGAACAAGGCGAGGGCGATGTCGGTCCGTCCCGCGCCGACCAGGCCGGCGAAGCCGAGAACCTCGCCCTGCCTGACCTCGAAGCTCACGTCACGGAAGACACCCCGGCGACCGAGTCCCGAGACCGACAGCGCCACGTCGCCCGGCTCGTGCGGGGTGCGAACAAAGAACTCCGACGGGTCACGCCCGACCATCTCCTGAACCATCAGCTCCTTGGTCACCTCGGCGATCGGCCGCGACGAGATGTGTCGTCCGTCGCGGAAGATCGACACCCGGTCGGCGATCTCGAAGACCTCGTCGAGACGATGGCTGATGAACAGCACCGCGACCCCGAGTTCACGGAGCCGCTCGACCTGGCG
>JBFHEP010000049.1:0-17439 GCA_041584095.1 Acidimicrobiales bacterium
GGTTTCATGGCCAGCCCGACGAGCGCCCATGCGCTGGTTCAGGTGCTCCGAAGCGCCAATTGGACCGCCGAGGTCGCCAACGTTGGTCGCAACTCGGGACCGGCCTACTCGGGGCTCGAGCAGGCGGGTCACGACCTGTTCGATCTGATCGACCGGTATGGGCGGCCGGTTACCGTCATCGGGCATTCGAGGGGCGGCCAGTTCGCCCGAATTCTGGGGGTCCGATATCCCGAGCTGGTTACCGGCGTCATCGCCGCCGGCGCTCCGCTCTTGACGAAGTACCCCCGCTTCGCCCCGGTACGGATCCCGATCGAAATGCTGGAGATGACCTGGCGACGCGGTACCTTCGGTCCGGTGTACCCCGATCGAGAGGCTGCGGTGGACCGCGACCGGTTCCGACCCTTCCCCAACGAGGTCCGCTTCACGTCGATCTACTCACGAACCGATGGCATCGTCGACTGGCGGGCGTGTCTCGACCCGGCGGCCGACCTCATCGAGGTCTCGGCCTCACATACCGGCATGATCAACAGCGTGCCCGGAGTCCGTGCGGTGGCGCAGGTCTTGCATGATCACAGCTGATCCAGCATCGTTTCGATGAGCACGGCGACGCCATCGTCGTCGTTGGCCGGAAGTACCACATCGGCCGAAGCCTGGATAGCAGGGTCGGCATTGCCCATGGCATAACCGGTCCCGGCCCACTTCAACATGGCCACGTCGTTGTGGTTGTCGCCGACGGCGCCGACGTCGTCGACCGACAACCCGAGATCGAGAGCCAGCAACTCCAGGGCGGTGGCCTTGGTGACCCTGTCCGGCGCCAGCTCCACGAAGGGCAGCCCCGAATACGACGGCACCGACAGACCATCGGCCGCCGCATTCACCTCGTCCCACAGCCGTTCCAGATCGATGCTGTCGTCGTACACCAGGAGTTTCTGGATCGGATCCGACACCCTTTCGAGGTGGGCGGCCAGATCGACGGTCGGCGGCACCGGCGGCTCGTTCGGCACGACCTTCTCGAACCCGGCCTCGTAGGCCATCGTGGTCGCAAACTCCACGGCGAACCGGGCCTGCGGCATACGTCGACGAATCCGATCGAACAACTCGATGACGACCGCCCGCTCCATCCAGAACGCCCGGATCAATTCGTCACGACCAAGATGGCGGGTGATTGCCCCGTTGGCGAAGATCCAGAAGTCGTCGAGCCCGCTGTTCTCGACCACATCGGTGGCCACGGCCATCGGCCGACCGGTGGCCGGGACGACGTGGATCCCGGAGTCGACGGCGGCCCACAGGGCATCCAGCACCCGGCGGGAGAGCGATCCGTCGCTTCGCAGCATTGTTCCGTCGATGTCGACGGCGAGGAGCCGGGCCGGGCGGATCACGTGGTGGCGACCGCCTTCCGCATCAGGGCCCACATTCGTTCGACGTGATCCCGCTCGGTTGATTCCACCCCGATCGACACCCTGGCCACCCACCGCCCATCGAGCATCGTCGGCGTCAGGTAGGCCTCTCCGGACTGGTTGATGGCTTCGACCCAGGCCTGGGTGTGCCGGTTGATGGCGTCGATATCGTCATCGGGCCCAACAGCGCTGTGACCCCCGGGATGATGCACGACGCACACGGTTTGCAGCGGGACCGGTGCAACCACCTCCCAGTCGTCCGTGGTCTCGATCTGCTCGGCGAGCCATTGGGCGTTGGCCAGGTCGCGGCGCAATCTGGCCTGAAGCGCGTCGATGCCGTCGATCGACAGGTGGAACAGGATCTTCAGCGCCCGGAATCGTCGCCCCAGCGGGATGCCCCAGTCTCGGTACTGGGTGACCGCGCCGTCGGCGCCCGACTGCAGGTATGAGGGATTGGTCGACATGACCTGGACCAGAAACTCTGTGTCGCGGATGTGGAAGATCGAGGTGTCGAGGATCGTGCCGAGCCACTTGTGCGGGTTCCACGTGATGGAGTCGGTCTCCTCGACCCCGGCCCAGAGATGCCGGTACTCGGGCAGGATCATCACCGATCCCGCCATGGCGGCGTCGACGTGGACCCACAGATCGTGTTCGGCGGCGACGGCCGCGATGTCGGCCAACGGGTCGATGGCGGTGGTTCCGGTGGTCCCGATGGTGGCGACGACAGCCGCCGGTCGGCGGCCTCCGACCGCGTCCGCTTCTATGGCCGTTCGCAGATCGGCGACGTCCATCGAATAGTCGAGCCGGTCGTGGGCCACGATGCGAACGTGGTCACCTCCGTAGCCGGCCAGCAGCGCGGCCTTCCGCACCGAGGAGTGGGCCTGGGCGGTGCAGTAGACCACGGGGGCCTCGTCGACGCCGGCCAGTCCTCGGTCGGCATAGCTGTTGTCGGACGCACGCTCCCTGGCCAGGATGAGCGCCACCAGGCATGAGGTCGACGCGGTGTCGTGAATCGTGCTCGACCACCGGTCCGAGAGCCCGACCAGCCGGCGTAGCCAGTCCGTGACCACCTCTTCCACCTCGGTCAGCGCGGGACCGCTCTCCCAGGAGATGCCCAGGGAGCCGAGGCCCGACGAGGCGATGTCGCCCAGCACCGAGGCCAGGCCGGCGTTGGATGGGAACCAGCCGTAGTGCATCGGATGCTGCACCATCGTGGACCCCGGTATGACGACCGAGTCCAGGAACGCCAGCAGGGGATCGATGTCGACGCTCGATGCGCCCGGACCATCGGCCATCGCCGCCTTCACCTGCCCGGGCTCGACCAACGCCCGGACGGGACGTTGCTCCAAGCCAAGGCGGTAGTCGGCGATCCAGTCGATCAGCCGATGGCCCGCGGTCCGAAACTCGTCTGGCGTCATAGGCCAACAAATCTACCGTTGCCGGCTGTTGCCGGTTCGGCATGCAAGGAAGGTGCCCGCCCGGGTTGCGATTTCCGGCTGTTCCAGGGCAGGGTTGGCGGTATGACGAACATCGGTGTTGTGGAGCGAGTCGGCGTCGCAGGAGCCGGCCTGATGGGCTCGGGGATTGCGGAGGTCTCGGCCCGGGCCGGCCTTGATGTCGTTGTCGTCGAGTCCTCGGTGGAGGCCGCGGAGCACGGCTACAACCGCATCAAGAAGTCCCTCAGTCGAGCAAGTTCGAGCGGCAAGATCGATCCTACGGAGGTCGACGAGGCGCTGGGCCGTATCACCGTGACCACCGATCTTGCCGAACTCCACGACCGTGATCTCGTGATCGAGGCGATCGTCGAAGACGAGACGGCCAAAGTCGAGCTGTTCCGGCAACTCGACGGCATCGTCGCCAATCGATCCGCTGTGTTGGCATCCAACACATCGTCGATTCCGATCATGAAGCTGGCCATGGCCACGACACGGCCGGAGGCGGTCGTCGGCATTCACTTCTTCAACCCGGTTCCGGTGCTGCATCTCGTGGAACTCGTGATTTCGCTGCACACCTCGGCCGAGACGGAGAAGGTGGCCGAATCCTTCGCCGCCGATCAGTTGGGCAAGCGGGTGATCAGGTCGAAGGACCGCGCCGGATTCGTGGTCAACGCGCTGCTGATCCCCTACATCCTCTCTGCCATCCGGATGTTCGAGTCGGGATTCGCCTCAAAAGACGACATCGACGAGGGCATGGTGAGGGGCTGCGCCCATCCGATGGGCCCGCTGGCGCTGGCCGACCTGATCGGTCTGGACACGACGATGGCGGTGGCCGAATCGCTGTATGACGAATTCAAAGAACCGCTGTATGCTCCCCCGCCGCTGCTGGCCCGTATGGTCGAGGCCGGATTGCTCGGCCGCAAGGCGGGCCGGGGTTTCTACGACTACGTCCGATGACGGCCGAGCCGAGGTAGGCCCGATCAGTCGGCGGTCGACTCGTTCGAGAACGTCTCGCGGGTCGGCCGATCGTACGGCGTGCGAAGCGGGAACCGATTGACCAGTTCCCGGGCCTGACGGATCCAACCATCGCGTTCGATCCGCCCGGGGAAGGCGTTGATGGCCTCGGTGACCTTCTCCGCATCGGCTTTGCGGAAGGCGGCGAGCTGCTCCCAGGTCCGGATGCCGAATCCATGCAGTGTCTTCTCCATGACGGGGCCGATCCCCTTGATCACCTTCAGGTCGTCGACATGGGCGGCTCCCGGTGTGCCCAATGAAGTCGTACCCTTCTGCCACGACGGCTTCTTCGCCTCGTTCGTGCGCTTCTTCGGAGGTTTCCCGGCCGTCGTGGCGGCCTTCGGCGCGGAATCGCCCGGGACGTGGCCGGCGTCGAGCAGAGCTTGCGCGCCGCCTACCCAATCGTCGCGTTCGATCCGCCCCGGGAAGGCGTCGATGGCGGCGGTCACCTTCTGGATGTCATCCGGGGTGAACGCGGCCACCTGCTCCCAGGTCTGTATTCCGAAGC
This sequence comes from Acidimicrobiales bacterium, assembly GCA_041584095.1. Lineage (GTDB taxonomy): Bacteria > Actinomycetota > Acidimicrobiia > Acidimicrobiales > SZUA-35 > JAHELU01. The sequence continues at coordinate 4,356 of JBFHEP010000049.1, forward strand.
TCTGGAGGGTTTTCTCCATCACCGGGCCAATCCCGTGGATCTGCTTGAGGTCGTCGACGTGGTCGGCACCCGGTGTACCGAGCTTGGTGGTGCCCCTCTGCCATGACGGCTCGTCAGCGGTCGTCCCGGCTGTTGCCGAACTCGGCTCGTCGGATTCGCCGGGGGCGCTCGACGCCCGTTCCTCGGTGCGGCTCAGACGGCGTCGCAGCTCGGCGATCGTCTCATCTCTCTCCGGTATCAGAGCGGCATTGGCCTCGGCTGCTGCAAGACGGGCCCGGAGATCGTCGAGCTCGGCGGTCTCGACCCGCTGGGCAACGGCAGCAAGCTCGGCCCGGGTCGATGTCAGTTCCCCCACCACCCGATCCAGCTCCGCCTGCAGCTCGTCGGCCCGTTGGGCCCTCGGTGCGACGTCGTCGAGCTGGGATCGGAACCCGAGCAACTCCGCCTCGAGCCCGGAGACCCTACCGGCTTCGGCCCGTAGACGCTGAAGCTCGTCCTCCAGCTCGCCGACTCGGGCAGCCTGGCCTCGCATCTCGTCGAGCTCACCGTTCACCCGGGCGAGTTCGCCCTCCAACTCATGCTCACGTTCTACAGTGCGGGCCGTCTGACCACGGAGGCCCTCCAACTCGGCTTCGAGACCGGCGACCCGGCCCGCCTCGGCATTCAGAGAAGCAAGGTCCGAGCGGAGTCCCTCGATGGTGGCGTCTCGCTCGGCGAGGCGGCCCTGCATCGACTCGTACTCCTCGCGCAGCGAGGTGGAATCCCGCTGCATCGCCTCGTGCTCGGTGATCCGGCCCTGCAACGACTCATGCTCCTCGCGCAGCAGGACGAAATCCCGCTGCATCGCCTCGTGCTCGGTGATCCGACTCCCGGACTTGGACAGCTCCTCGGTCAGCGACGCAATCCTGGCCTCGAGCTCGTCGGCCGTCGAGGTGTGGGCTCCTGCCTCGGCCAGCTTGGCCTCCAATTCCTCGATCCGCGCCGCCTCAGCCGTGGCCGATTCCAGTTGGGTGGTCAACGACTGAACCTGGATCTCCAACTCGGTCGCTCTGGCGGCCTCGGCCTCGAGCCCGGCGATCGTGGTCTCGAGGTCGGGGACTCGACCGGCGACTCCCTGGATCGTGACCAGTTCGGTTTGGAGCGACGAGGCCCGTTCGGCGTCGGCCTGCAGGCGTTGGATCTCGGCCTCCAGGCCCGGTACCCGCGACACCTCCTTCGAGAGAGCCGAGATTCGGGTCTCCAGTGACCGAACCTTGTCGGCTTCGTCCTGCAACGACGCCAACTGCTCCTCGAGCTCCGGCACCTGCCCGGCCCGCTCCCGGTACGTGGCAACGACCGATTCCAATTCGGGGATGCGAGCAAGCTCGTTTCGGTTCGTCTTCAATTCGGCGCTCAGCGTTTCGGCCCGGGCTTCGGCCGACTTGAGCGAGCTGACCCGCAGGCGCAGTCGATCGGCTTCGGCATCGGCTTCGAGCAGCCGTCGTTGGTACTCGGCCGACTCCCCCCGGCGGCGGAACCACCACCAAAGTAGTCCGACGAGCAGCCCCATCAGAAAGCAGAAGAGCAGAGCCAGAAAGATGTATGAGAGGAGGAATCCCATCTAAACGATTACCTTTCGTGAACGAGAATTCGGGGCGCTGACCGGGTTGGCGATCATGGGAGCATCTCCCATTCGATCCGCCGGTTCCGTTGTTTGTCCTCCGGCGTCACCTCGGGATCGACCAGGAGTTCGGACTCGCCTCGCCCTTCGGCCTCCAGCCGGTCGGCGTCGACACCACCCGTGGCAATGAGATGGTCGACGACGGCCTGGGCCCGCGCCTCACTCAGTTGCAGGTTGATGTCGGCCGATCCGTCACTGTCGGTGTGACCGACCACCCGCAGACGGCCGACGTCGGGATTGGCGTTGATGAGTTCGGCGGCCGCCGCCAGCGTCGACTCGGATCGGGACCGGATCGTGGCCTGGCTGATATCGAATTCGATCGGCTCCAGAGTGAACAGCTCGTTGAGCGCCTGATCGACCGTCTTGACCGTCGATCGGTCGACGAAGTCGAGGCCGGCGGCCGCAGCGACGGCACTCGACCGCGTGATCCATGCCGACTGTTCGTCGGTCGAGATCGCCTCGCCGCCCAGGACCAGCGTGCCGCCGTCGAGCGTTACGCTCTCGGCGTCGATGACGAGGTCATGGTTCACGTTCGCCGCGCCGTATTCGTTGACCGCTACGGTGATCAGCGCATTGCGGGTCCCTTCGTCGGGAACCGTGCCCTCGAGATCGATCGAGTCACCGGTGGCGCTCACGGTGACGGTGGTGGCATCAAGGCCGGCGGCCGGTCGAGACTCGCGTTCCGACTCGGGTGTCTCCTCGCCCTCTGCTGCAGGTTCCGATTCGGATTGAGCACCGCTGTCGTCGATCACCCGATAGGTCACCTGATCGATCTCCGAACGGGCCCGTACGGCATCGAGCGCCGTCTCCTCGGCCGAGGCCGGGCCCTCCAGAACGATGTTGAGGCCGTCACGGCCGATGCCGTCGAATCCATCGATACCTTCGTAGGAGACCTCGGCGCCCACACCGGCGCCGTCGAGCGCAGCCTCCGCGCCGGTCCTCACCGCCGCAGCGACACGGCCGGCCGTCAGCAGGGCCATGATTCCGCAGCAGATGAGCGCCGCAAGGACGGCGATCCACCCCCACCTTCCGAATCTACCCATCTGATCTCCCTGCATTCTTGGCTATGACGATTCCCACACTGACGATGTCGACGGAGGAGAAGCGACAAATGTCGCGAAACAGGTGCCGGTCAGACGCGATCCGAACGCCGAACGACTGGCGCCGGCAACAGATTCGCCCCTGTTCGAGTCGCCACATCCCCTGTGGAACACGTTGATTCCCTGGTGGAGGCGCCGCCTTGACAATCGCCACTGATGGAGCCCTCTGTCGAGTTGGTGTCCCGAGCATAGCGGACCCCGCTGGCCTCGGGCAGCATGGATCGCGGTCGTTGCCGGCTGGAACGGTCCTGGGAGCGATTTCTGATCAAACCAACCGGATCGCCCACATCGTCAGAGATCGATCACCCGGATGTAGTCGATCTCGAAGGTGGCACCCGTCGAGCCCAGCGCGCCGGATGCCAGCGGGCCCGGCGACCCTCCGATGGCGAGATTGAGCTTGATCTCGTGGATCGTCTGATCGAACGGTGCCGGATATCCCTGGGCCGTCTCGGCGGCCGACACGGAGAACACCGTCGATCCGTCGAGGAACCATGCCAACCTGCCGTTGGGGCCATAGTCGAATCGGATCGTGTGCCAGCCGTCGCTGAAGTAGCCTGGCAGCGGCACGCCCCGGTTCTGCAGCTCGTGGCCGCCCGACCGGTCGGCGTAGTGCACGCTGAACACCGCCCGCCGGGGGTCCTCGGCCGTCATGACCTCCAGGAAGTCGAGCTCTCCTCCCCGGGGCCATGAGCCGGCCCAGCTCGACGCCCAGACGGCCGGCCAGAGGCCGGCCTGATTGGACGGGTCCGGAGGTGTCAACTTGACCCGGAACTCGATTGACTGGCCCGGACTGAAGGTCAGACCGCGGCTTCGAACCATTCCGGAGCTCACCGTCCGTGTGCTGCCGTTCGGGCAGGTGGTGGTCTCGGCTCTGGCGGTGAGAACCAGTCGACCGTTCGTCACCTGCACATTGTCCGGCTGATAACACTGCCGCTCACCGTTGCCGTCGCCGTACGTCGAATGCTCGATCTGCCACCGGCCGGTGTCGAGGCTGTTGAAGTGCTCCTCCCAGGCGACACCTGACGCCGACCCCGTCGAGGTCGTGCCGGAAGTCGACGTCGAGGTTGTCGCCGAGCTCGAGGTCGGCCCTGAGCCGGCTGAGCCACTCGTCGGCGTCGAGGTCGGTGATGACATGCCGGTTCGGCCGATCGAGCCCGAGGGCGATGGCTCGCCTGCCCGGAGCGCACGTTCCGGAGATCTCATCACCGTCGTCGAGGCGCTGATCGCCGAGCCGGTCGTTGAAACCGAATCCGGGTCGCTCACGGGTTCGGGCCTCCCGAGGGGCGTTGTCGTCGGTGCGGTGAGCGTGGCCGACTCGGTGCCGGAGTCGAGATCGTCGCGGTCGAGGTCGACCACCAGTGCATCACGGTCGACGCTGCTTTGGGCCGAAGCGCTATCGGGCTCCGCCGGCGGTGCGGCTGTCACCGGCGACGCAGTCTCGGTCTCCACCAGCTGTGCACCGCTGTCACCGAGCGTCGCCCAGACAAACGTCGCCGCCATGATCAGTAGGGCCGACACGGCGACGACCACTGCCCGATCCAGCCCTGCCCTTCGGTTGGGGGTCACCGAACGGCGGTCGGACCGACCATCGAAGTCGACCACAACCGGCTCCGCGGCCAGGATCGACCGCTCTGGTTTCTCGATTGTCGCCTTCACTCGTTCCCTGGCCGGTTAAACACTGTTAGTTCAAATATTGACGAACGGTGATGATAACCAGGCCGTCACCGGTTCGCAATGGAACTGTTGGAACCGACACCAGCTCCTGCCCGAATCTTTACCCCGAAGCTCTACCTCAGGAGCGTCTCTGCGGCGATGCGCTCGGCCACGGCCATGACCGGCAGCTGGAGTCCCCCTGCGACCAGGTCGGGGAACAGCGACGCGTCGGCGACCACGACCCCGTCGAGACCGGGCACCAGGCCGGCTTGGCCCGGCCTCCCGATGGTGACCGCATCGCCGGAGGCCCGGTCCCCCATTCGACAACTGCCGACGGCGTGGTAGACCGGTCCGGGGTGCCGGACGAGCCAGTCGTCCAATTCCGGATCCGTGAGTCGGTCAATTCCGTCGAGCTCGCACCGTGCCACCTCGATACCTTCGCCTCCGGCCAGCCCGGCGAGAAGCCGACAGACCGCCACCACACGCCGTGTCCCCGATCGCAGCATCGCACGATCGTTGGGGTCCACCAGACGATTCGAGACGAGGCGGGGGGCTTCGTCGCGAAACTCGAGACGGCCGGACGACCGGACGGTGGAGGCCATCACCATGACAATGCCGCTTGCGCCGGTCCCGGCGCGGAACGGCCCCATGAGTGTGGCGGTGAGATCAGGGCCCGACCGCCCAGCCGCGAGGGGTCCGGGGATCCCGGACGACCAACGGGCCACCCGATGAACCTGCGGTGGTCGATCCGCCGCGATCCCGGTTGGCCAGCGAAACGGAACGGCGACCGCGGCATGGTTCCTGATCCAACCACCGACGTTTTGAACCCTGCTGGTCTTATGGAGCAGCCTCGCCGTTCCCACCGTTCCTGCGGCCAGTACCACCGTTGACGCCGAAACCGTCTCACCGTCGGCCAGAACGACGGCGCGCACCGAGCCGGCCTCCTCCACGAGATCCGTCACGGCCCGACCGGTCCAGATCGACAGGTTCGGATCGTCGACTCGGAGGTAGGCGTCTGCGACCGTCCTCCGCGCCCCGTAACGAGTGGCGAGCACCGGTACGAAGATGCCGCAGCGGTCCTGATCGAGCGTGGTACCGGCCGGCTCGAGCCCGAGGGGCCCGAACCCTTCGTCGAACAATGCGACGAGTTCAACAGTTTCGGGATCGACGACACGCGGTTCGGGGTCGAGGACTGCGGTGGCTTTCGCCAGCCAGGGGGCCATGGCTTCGGCGTTCCAGTCGGCGCAGCCGTCGATCGCGGCCCAGCGGTCGTAGTCGACCCGGTCGCCAGGCATGAGAAGCATCCCGTTCACTGCCGACCCTCCGCCCAGCCCCCTTCCCATCCAGTACCAGTGCGGGGCTCCGGGCGAATCGTCGGGATCGCGGACCTCCGGCAACGGCGACCAGTAGCGCTCCGGATCGTGTTCCGGATCGACCAGCCCGGCGGCCCCCGACACCCCGATCCCGCCTTCGGTCGGGCCCCCCTCGATCAGGACCGTGGGAATACCCGCCTCGACCAAGCGGGCCGCGACCACGCACCCGGCCGATCCCGCGCCGACAACCACGACCCGATCACCACGCCCCTCAGGCGACACCGGCGGAGCCCAGCACGTAGCGCACGAGGAGCTGGTACAACGCAAACGTCGCCACGCCGACCACCAGCCAGATCGCGCCCCGCCGCTCGAGATCGAGCAACAGCGGACTGTTCCGCCACCACGCCTCGGCGTTGGACGAGCGGGCGCGCAACCGTCCGATCCCCAGGCCGAGCAACGAACCGGAGGCGCCGACCATGATCATCACCAGCGGCGGCAGCGCCAGATACAGCCGTGTGAGCTCGCTCAGCTGCGCGTCGCGAGCGTGGACGACCGGGGGCCCGGCCGCGCCGGCGACCGTTGCCGGGGCGTAGAACACGTCGATCTGCTGACCGACGTAAGGTCTCGACGACAGTCGGGCGTCTTTGCCGACGACCAACTCCGAGCTGAGGTCGGTGGCGTCGTCGGTAGTCAGCCGACCGTCACACCGCCACCGATCCGGCCCGAAAACTTGTTCCGGTTCGCAGGCCACGACGGTGAAGGACCCGGTTCCGGAGAATGTGTCGTTCCAGCCGAGCAGGAATCCGATTCTCGAGAAGGCGGACCATCCGGTGTAGACCGCGACCAGTGCCAGCGCAATCGACGCGATCAGCACCAGGGTCGACCCCAGGTGGGGCGTCACATCCGATTGCTTCGATTCCACTGCTGTGCGTCTGGCGATGGCCGTCAACTGACTCCTCGTTCGCCCGCTGTTCCATCATCGAAGATAGACGACCCGGTCGCTTCGAAACAGCTGGGACGAGCGGCGACGATAACGGCGGGGTTGACGGCGGCGTTGTCTACCGGCGAATTCTGTCGAGGGTGTCCTTGATCCGTCGACCGCTGCTGACGGCCAGCCGGATCGGCCAAGGCGTGACGACCTCCGAGCCCCGCACCCAGGCCCGACGCGATCCGGTTCCCCTGGCCACTTCCTCCCAGGAATACGGCGCAGCCAGCGGATGGTAGGAGCTGCCGGCTTCGTCGTGCTCGAACTGCAGATGAGCGATGGACGCCACCTCCTCGGTGGTCGGACGGTTCCACCAGCGATCGAGCAGGCACCGGACATCGGCACCGAGATCGGTCGGCCGGATCCCCCAGTCCGTCAGCCGGGCACGCGTCGGCAGCGCGGCGGCGACGGCCAGCGCACCGGACCACAGGTCGGCCCGGTCACCGTCATCGGTCGCCTCGCCGTTGGTGGTGGCCGAGAACACGAGATCGATGGAGCCGTCGTGCTGTCGGCGATAGTCGACCACCCGCGGTTTGCCGGAGGCGGTGAGCGTCTCCACACAGACCACCGGTGAAACGATTGCGTGCCCCTCCGGGCCCAGGCCGTCGGAGCCGTCACCTTGGAAGGCGAATCGCCTGATCGTGATGGCCCGCTCGACGTCATCGATGACCTTGTCGCCGCCGAAGTGGAGGTGAACGGGGTCCGGCGCTCCGGCCGAACGCACGACCGACGAGATGTGCCAGGCGAGGCGCCCCCGCCATCCGACATCGACGAGGCCGACCCGCCCGTCGAGCATCTGCTCGCCGGCGAGGTAGTCGACGACGAGACGCCGGCGCTCATCGGACCGCCGTTCGATGAGCTCGGCCACCCGATCGTCGTCGAGGAGCCGGTGCCAGGATTCGTCGGCACCGACGGGCAGCGCGTCGTTCACGGGGATCCCGGTCAGCGAGCTGTGGGCGTCGCCGAGTTCACGCAGATCATCGACGGTGAGGCCGATTCTCATCAGCAGTGTCGCAATCGGCACATCATGTCGTTGCGTCAGCAGGAAGGCGCCGTCGTCGGATCGGCCGGCCCGGAGCCAGGCTTCGACCCCGACGGCGGAGGCCGACGCCAGCCCCCAGCTCACACGGGAGCAGTGCAGGTAGCGAAGCGAGATGCCGGTCCAGTGGTCGACGGGCATGGCTCGAGCCATGCGCAGCGGCAGTTCGCCGTCGCGGGCCAGATAGCCCAGGCTGCCCAACTCGAAGTCGCGGGCCTGGCGGCCGAGCCACAGGTTGAATGCGCTCAGGGCCTGGCCGCCGACACCGGCCCCGACCAACCGAGCTCGGGCCCGCCGTTCGGTGAGTGCCCCGGATCGCTGGTCGGCGACTACCTCGAGGCGCGTGCGACGGGCGGCCCCGGCGATCACCGGGCCCTCGCCGCCGGGCGACCGAGCGATGATCGCCTCATAGCGGTCGAGATCAGCCTCGGCCAGGTGAAAGGGTCGGAGACCGGCCGCGGCCGCCATTGTGCCGTCGGCCCAAGGACTGTTGCCGAGATGCCACACCGTCGCCGGATCGGCCTTCGGCCAGATGCGGGCGAACAGATCGCCGTCGGCCTTCGTGGCCCCCTCCTCGCAGGAAGCGACGAGCCGGTCACCATCGACGAAAAGCCCGTGCCCTCGAAGCAGATCGATCAGAAAGGCGGCCGAGCGATCGGTGTCGGATACGAACGTGATGGAGCCGACCACCCACCGGATCGCCGTGAGCGCCTCCTGCGCCCCGGGGACCGGTCGACACAGCTCGCGCTCCAGTTCCTCCGCAGGGTCGAGGGACGCCGTCGGACTCGACGCCATCGACCTCCGGTGAGCGATGGCCTCCTCGATGGCCCGGTCACCGGCAACGTCGCGAATCATACACGTGTCGTACACGTCGACGCTCACCTCGCCCGGTCTGTCCCGGGCCACGGCCGCTGCGAAACGGGGCCAGGTCACCGTGTCGAAGCCGAGACCGCGATCGTGCAGCCGAAGGAGAACCCGGGGCCCGGCCCAGGGCACCGTGGCTAGCGTCGAGACGACCGTTTGCGGCAACACCTCAGTGATCATAGGCCGCTGGCGACACCTCGGTGGCCACGGGTCGGTAACGATGTCGCCCGGATCCCGGCAGTAGGATGAACCCCCGGCCGACCCCACGGTCGGCGTAACGGACACGAGAGGAGGTGTGAGAATGCGGCGACTGACACAGTTCAGCCACGGAGCCGGTTGAGCGTGCAAGATCAGCTCAACGGAGCTGGCGCACGTGCTGCGCCATTTGCCCACCCCCGAAGACGATCGCCTACTCGTCGGCGCCGCTACCGGCGATGACGCCGCAGTCTGGCGCCTCGATGACGACCGGGCGCTCGTGTTCACCACCGACTTCATCACCCCCATCGTCGACGACGCCAGAACTTGGGGTCGGATCGCCGCGACCAACGCCGTGTCCGACGTGTACGCCATGGGCGGCCGCCCGCTGCTCGCTCTCAACCTGGTGGCGTGGAACTCCGAAGAGCTGCCCTTCGAGCTCCTGGCCGAGGTTCTGCTCGGCTCGAGCGATGTTGCCGACGCCGGGTCCTTCGTGATCGGCGGTGGCCACACCATCGACGATCCGATTCCGAAGTTCGGGCTGGCGGTTATCGGCGAGGTCCACCCCGACCGGGTGTTGACCAACGGCGGTTTCCGCCCGGGCCAGACGCTCATCCTCACCAAGCCTCTCGGTATCGGCATCATCTCAACGGCAATAAAGAGCGGGCACGAGCTGATCGGCGACACCGGGTCCGGTCTCGCCTACGACGATCCGTCGAGCACCCTCGGTCGTGCCGTCCGGTCGATGACCCGACTGAACGCCGAGGCCTCGGAGGTGGCTCTGGCCGTCGGGGCTACGGGAGCAACCGATGTCACCGGGTTCGGCCTGCTCGGTCACCTCGGACGAGCTGCGCTCGAATCCGGCGTCGATGTGATTATCGAAGCCGAATCCGTACCTGTCATCGAGGGTGTTCGCGAACTCGCAGCAGCCGGCATGGTTCCAGGTGGGACCCGTCGCAACCTCGAGGCCGTCGCCGAACGTCTCAGCATCGACGGACACCCTCGTGGCTCCGGCCCATCCGACGATCTGCTGATCCTCGCCGACGCGCAGACCTCCGGTGGTCTGGTTTTCGGCTGTCCGGCCGACCACGTCGACGACGCCCTGGCCCGGCTCCGGGCCACCGGCCACGAGGCCGCGGCGATCGGCACCGCCGTCGCTGGCGGCACCGTCGATCCAAATCGGGTCGGGTCGATCCAGGTTCGATAGGCCGAGCGCCGGTCGTCGATCGAATCAGGCGGCTGAGCCGAGCCGTCGACCGCGGGCAGCCATCTCAGCCAGCACCTTGTCGCGATCGACTGTTTGCATTTTCCCCGCCCGGACGACCGGCTCACCGCCAACCCACACGTCGGTGACGTAGCGGCTCGATCCGGCGAACACGAGATGGGACAACAGATCCTCTCCCGGCTCGAACGCCGGTTGATCGAGATCGATCCGTATGATGTCGGCCGAGGCGCCAACCGACAGGCGACCGACGTCGGGCAACCCGATGGCCGCGGCCGAAGCGCTGGTGGCCAAGGTGAGCGCGGTGGTCGCCGACATGGCGCTCGGATCGAGGGATCGGCCACGGGCCAGCAGCGGTGCCATCTTCAGCTCCTCCCAGAGATCGAGGCTGTCATTGGATGCCGGTCCGTCGGTCCCGACACCGACGACGATCCCCTCCGCCAGCATCTCCCGGACCGAAGCGATACCGGATCCCAGCTTCAGATTCGACAATGGGCAGTGAGCCACAGCCACTCCGGCTTCGGCCAGGATGCGCCGATCGTCGGCGTCGAGCCAGACACCGTGAGCAACCACTGTCTTCCCGACGAACGCACCGGCGTCGGCCAACAGTGCGGTGGCCGGCCGGCCGTACTGTTCGATCACGAGCTCCCGCTCGGCCCGGGTCTCCTCCAGATGGATGTGGAACAGGGCCCCGACGGCAGCGGCCTCGGTGGCGATCTCACCGCACTGTTCCGGGGTCAGGTCGTAGACCGAGTGAGGGGCGAAGCCCACGGTGATCCGGCTGTCGGGATCGTGTCGGGCACGGTGAAAGGCGACGATTTCGGCCAACCGGCTTTCGACGCTGCCTTGGGGGCTGAGCGCCGAGATGACTCCCGGCGTGATGACGGCTCGGCCACCAGTGTGTTCCACCGCGTCGGCCACCTGTTCCTCGTGGAGATACATCTCGCAGCTCGTGGTGACACCTGCTTCGAGCATCTCCACGGATCCGCCGACCATCCCCCACCAGGCGTCCTCCGGTGTCATCCTGCCCTCGCGAGGCCAAACGCCACGCTTGAGCCAGTCGGCCAGCGGCAGGCCGTCGCCCACCGATCGGACGACCGTCATCGGAGTGTGGGCATGGGCGTTGACCAGGCCGGGCATCAGGAGTCCTCCGATCCGCTCGACGGCGGAAGCCGGCGGTCCGAGGTCGGCGATCGGGCCGACTGCGGTGATCCGACCGTCGGGTCCGATGTCGACTGCGGCCGACGGAAGAAGCCGGACATCGCCGTCCATCGTGAGGACGTAGTCGGCCTCCAGCCGACGTTGCGATGCCGCCATCAACGAACGTCCCGTTGATACACATCGAGTGCTCGGGTGACCAGGCTGTAAACCACCGGCGCCCTCCGGTCGAGGGCCTCGATGATTCGGCCGACCGACACCGCCTTCGGCCCGACACCGGCTGCATGGTTGGAGACGAGGGCGATCGACGCATAGGGCAGACCGACCTCCACAGCCAGCACCACCTCCGGGTAGCCCGTCATCCCGACGACCTGCCCGCCGAGGCGGGCCATCATGGCGATTTCGGCCTTCGTCTCGAAGCGGGGACCGTTCGCGCAGCAATACACGGCCTCCGGTTCAACGTGGATTCCGAGCTCGCCGGCCGCGGTCAGGACGGCTCGCCTGAGTGCCGGATGATAGGGGTCGGACATGTCGGTGTGTACTACCGGCGACGCCACCGAGATCGGCGGCCGGGCCATACCGTCGAAGAAGGTATCCTCCCGGCCCGACGTGAAATTGATCACGTCGGTCAACACGGCCATTGTGCCCTCGCCCCACGTCGGTTCGATCGATCCGACCACCGCCGTGGCCAGCACCGCCGTCGCTCCCGCCTCATGGAGCGCCGCGACGTTGGCCCGGTAGTTGATCGCGTGCGGCGGCACGGAATGGTCCGAGCCGTGCCGGGGCAGGAAGCAGACGTCGATCCCGCCGAGGCGGCCGGTCGTCAGCCGGACCGGCGGCCCGTAAGGCGTTGAGATCTCGTCGACCCGCCGATCGACGAGACCGGGAATGTCGTAGAGTCCACTACCGGTGATCAGACCAAACATGGTCGCTCAGTGTAGGGCATGACGATCGCGCCGATCCGGTGGCGACAACGAGTCCTCAGGCCGCCGAATCGTCGGACACCTGGCCGCCGGCCATCAACAAGCCGATCTCTTCCCGGGTCGTGGTCGCCGGATCACGTTCGGCCACGATACGGCCCTCGTAGATCACCGCAATGCGGTCGGAGAGACTGAATATCTCGTCGAGTTCCGCTGACACGAGCAGCACCGCCAACCCTTCGTTGCGGGCCGCGATGAGCTGACTGTGGATGAATTCGATGCTGCCCACGTCAACGCCGCGAGTTGGCTGGGATGCGACGACCAACTTGTTGTCGTCGCTCAGTTCCCGGGCCACGATCACCTTCTGCTTGTTGCCGCCCGACAGCGATTTGACCGGTGTGTGGATGTCGGGCGTTCGAATGTCGAACCGCTCGACGAGCAGCTCGGCCTTCCTGTCGACCTCTTCGAAGTCCCGCACACCATGATTGGCGAACGGAGACTCGTAGTAGTGGGTGAGCACGAGATTGTCTGCGATCGAGTAAGGACCGACGAGACCGTCACGCTCACGATCCTCCGGTATGTAGGCCGTCCCCATCTCGCGAACCTTCCGGGGTCTGTTGACAACCTCGCGCCCCTCGATCGTGACGGTGCCGCCGATGATTGGCCGGATACCCGTGATGGCCTCAACCAGTTCACGCTGTCCGTTGCCCTCAACTCCGGCAACACCGAGGATCTCCCCGGCTCGTACCTCGAAGGTTGCGCCCTCAACCTTGAGCTGACGGCGGTCGTCGCGAACCTTCAGGTCGTTGACCGACAGTACGACGTCACCCGGCTCCCGAGGTGGCTTCTCGACGCTGAGCACCACCGAGCGACCGACCATCATCTCGGCCAGCGATTCGGGAGTGGCGTCCGCTGTCAACGTTCGACCGACCGACTTGCCCCGACGGAGCACGGTCACCCGGTCGGTCACGGCCA
>JBFHEP010000050.1:0-17311 GCA_041584095.1 Acidimicrobiales bacterium
AGCTCGTCGTCGGCCTTCTCGGTGCGTTCCGCTTTTGGGGGCGGAGCAATGGAGCTTCTCCCACCCCACCCCCAGCCGTCGATCGTCTTCGAGAAACGATCCTGCTGCCCCGGGGAGTAGCCCAGCGCCTTGGCCGCGTCACGGATGGCGGAGCGGCGGCGGTAGCTGATGACGTTGGCCACCTGGGCGGCGTGACGTCGACCGTGGCGGTCGTAGACGTACTGGATGGCCTCCTCCCGTCGATCGGACTCGATGTCGAGATCGATGTCGGGCGGCCCATCCCGCTCCGGCGACAGGAACCGCTCGAACAGCAGACCGAGCTTGACCGCATCGGCCTTCGTCACCCCCAGCACGTAGCACACCGCCGAGTTGGCCGCCGAGCCCCTTCCCTGGCACAGGATGTCGCGACGGCGACAGTACTCCACGATGTCCCACACCACCAGGAAGTAGCCGGGGAACCCCAGGTGTTCGATCAGATCCAGCTCGGAATCGAGTTGCACCCAGGCCTTGACCGTGAACTCGTCGTTCGACGACCGGGGCCCGTAGCGACGCACCCCACCCTCCTCCACCAGCCGCCGTAGATAACCCATCTCGCTCAGGCCGTCGGGGCAGGGAAACGGGGGCAGGTTGGGAGCCACCAGCGACAGGTCGAACGCGCAGGCCAACCCCAGTTCGGCCGCTCGTTCCACCACTCCCGGGTAGCGGGCGAAACGCCGGGCCTGCTCGTCACCGGAGCGGATGTGGGCGCTGGCGGCCGACGGCAGCCACCCCTCGATCTCATCCAGTGACCGGCGGGCCCGCACCGCCGCCAGTGCGGTGGCCAGGCGGCGACGGGCCGGTGATGCGTAGTGCACGTTGTTGGTGGCCACCACGTCGAGGTCGACGGTCATGGCCAGCCGGGCCAGGGCGTCGTTGCGGGCACTGTCGAGTGGGGCGCCGTGATCCCACAGCTCGACGACGACGTTGGCTGGACCGAACCGGTCGACCAGCCCTCGCAGGGCCCGGTCGGCCGCCGCCGGACCTTCCCGCTCCAGCGCCCTGGGCACCAAACCCTTCCGACACCCGGTGAGGACCAGCCAGTGGTCGAGTTCGTCGTCGGTGACCCAGCGATCGACATCGGACATGGCCATGCGGGGCGCCCCCTTGGACCCCGCCAGCTGGGCCTCGCTGATGACCCGGGCCAGCGCGGCGTAGCCGACGGGGTCCCGGGCCAAAACCAGGAGATGGGAACCGTCGGGGTCGGGCTGGCCGGGTGAGACGTCGAGCTTGTCGATGGTCAACTCGGCCCCGAACACGGTGGGCAACCCGACGGCTCGGGCCGCCTCGGTGAACCGGACGATGCCGTAGAACCCGTCGTGGTCGGTGATGGCCAGGGCCTTGAGGTCGAGGCGGGCCGCCTCCTCGGCCAGCTCCTCGGGCTGGGAGGCCCCGTCGAGAAAGCTGAAAGTCGAGTGGCAGTGCAGCTCGGCATAGGGGGTGACCGACGGGCGTCGCTCGATGACCGGTGCCCGGTAGGACGGACGGACATAGGACCAGGCTGGACTGTCGCCCCCATTGGCCCTGGGCCCCCAGGCCTCAGCCTCCGGCGGTTGCTTGAGCTCGCTGCCCCCTCCCCGGGCTTTGGCGCCCCGGGCATTGGTGTCTCGGGCTTTGACGCTCCCCCTCCCGTCGGGCTCGCGGGTTCCGTTGGCCGGCCCGCCCAGCCCCTTGCCCTTGCCCGACAACGTTTCTTCGATGCGACGCCAGGGAACCGGCGGATTCTGGAACCCCATCCATCACAGCGTAGCTCATCGATCGAACGTTTGTTCTCTTATGGCGCAACGCTCCAGGTTCTGGGGTACCGGTTGATCGCTATCGAGCATTGGATACACCAGAACGGCAGGAGTGGCGAGCGGCGCCGTGTCGTCTCTCTACGAAAGCGTGTCGGCCGCGGAACGCAGAGCGCTGAACAACGACTTGGTGCGGTCCTCGTTGCGGTCGAACCGGCTGTTGAGCTCGACGCCCAGCAGCAGTGACACGAGGCCGAACGTCAGGTCGTGGGCGGGCATGATCTGGACGAAGGCCGATCCGTCGAGGCAGCGACGGAGCGACTGCTGCACCATCTCATCCCAAGGCCGTAGAACCTCCATGACCCGCTGCCCGACCTCGCTTCCGGCCGGCCAGCCGGCCACGATCGCCACCAGGGCCGATTGATAGTCGTGGACCTCCGACACGTAAAGGTCGTAGGCCAAATCGACCAGATCGGCCAGGCTGTTGGCCGCTGCGAACTGGGCCGCGAACTGCTCCATCCGCATGTTGTTGGCCCACGTCAGCGATTCGAGCAGCAGCTCCTCGATGGAGCCGAAGTGATAGAACAGCAACGCCTGGTTGAAGTCGCCGGTACGGGCGATGGTCCGGGCGCTCGCACCCACCAGTCCCTCACGACGAACGGTCTCGAGGGCAGCCTGAATGATTCGGTTGCGGGTCTCGAGGCCCGATTTACTCTTCTTGCGTCGACTGGAGGTCGCCAACTTCCTCTTACCTGTACCTCGTACGGGCCAATTGTTGCCAACAATTGACACCCGTGTCGGATCAGGCTTCAAGTCTCGCGGGAGTACCCTGGAGCCGTGACCAGCATGACCGAAACCAGCCTCGAGCACTCGCTGCTCGAGATTCTCGTGGAGATGGGCCCCGTGATCGTGGCGCTCTCCGGAGGGGTCGATTCGGCTCTGCTGGCCGTGGCCGCCCACCGGGCCGACGGTCACCGCTCAGCCGCCGCGCCATCCGGCGTCCACGGCGCGTCCCTGGCAGTCACGGCGTCGTCGGCCTCGCTGGCCACGGGCGAGCTCGACCACTGCCGGTCGCTGGCCGATCGGTTCGGCTTCGCCTGGCGAGCGGTCCACACCGACGAGCTGGGCGATCCGCGTTACGTGGCCAACGACCACGATCGCTGCTTCTGGTGTAAGTCGGCGCTCATGGATCAGCTCGAACCCCTCGCCGATGGTCGGGTCGTCACGCTCGGCGTCAACCTCGACGACCTCGGCGATCATCGTCCCGGGCAACAGGCGGCCGCCGAGCGAGGCGCCCGTTTTCCGCTCGTTGAGGCCGGGTTCGACAAGGACGCCATCCGCCGACTCGCCCGGCGTTGGGATCTTCCGGTGTGGGATCGACCCGCCATGCCGTGCTTGTCGAGTCGCATTCCCTACGGCACCGAGGTCACCGTGCCATTGCTGTCGCGCATCGATCGAGCCGAGGCGGTTCTGCGGGAGTTCGGCTTCGGCGACGTGCGCGTCCGCCACTACGACGACACCGCCCGCATCGAGTTGCCCGCCGACCAGCTGGAGAAGGCAGTGGCTTCGGCCGCGACGATCGTGGGTCGCCTCGAGGCGATCGGCTACCGATATGTCACTCTCGATCTGGCGGGTCTGCGTAGCGGTAATCTGAACGGCGCCCTCGATCGATCCGGCAACGGTCGTCATGGACGCTGAGGCCCGCATCGACCGGGACCGAACTCGGCGGATCGATCTGCCTGAGGCGATCTACTGCCAATCCAAGACGGTCGAACAATGCGTCGGGATCGTGACCGACCTGCTGACCGACGGCTATGGCGACGGCCCCGGTGACGCCGTCGTCGCCACCCGAGCCACCCCCGCCCAATACGAGGCTCTCCTCGACCTGGAACCGACGGCCTTCGTCGGTCCGGCATCGGCCGGCCATGCCACCTTGTCGTGGCGACACCGTCCGTCGACCGGCCGAACCGCGGCCGTCGTGGCAGCCGGAACCTCCGATCTCGCGGTCGCCTCCGAGTGCCGGCTGACCCTCGAGTCACTCGGCCACCGGGTCGAGACGCTGACCGACGTCGGCGTGGCCGGACTGCACCGCCTCCTCGACACTCTCCCTGCGCTCGACGATGTCGATGTCATCGTGGCCGTCGCCGGCATGGAGGGGGCCCTGCCCACGGTGCTCGCCGGGTTGGCGGCCCAGCCGATCGTCGCCGTGCCCACCTCGGTCGGCTACGGAACAGCATTCGACGGCCAGACGGCGCTGCTGTCGATGATGACCAGCTGCGCCCCTGGTATCGCCGTGGTGGGTATCGACAACGGATACGGAGCGGCCTGCGCCGCCCACCGGGTGCTGCGCTCCCTCGGCACACCACGCTTCACGTCATGACATCGACGCGCAGAGTTCTCTGGCTCGATCCGTCGTTCGGCGCGTCGGGCGACATGTTCCTCGGCGCCCTGATCGGTCTCGGGGCCCGGTTGTCGGCAGTCACCGACGGGCTGAAGCCGCTGGCAATCGACGGCTGGTCGCTGGCGCAAACGACCGTGTCCCGGAGCTCGCTCGACGCCACCCGGGTCGAGGTGGCCTGCGACGACGCACGGCACCATGAGCAACGCTCGTGGTCGAGTATCGATCAGCTCCTCGCGTCCGCTCCGCTCCCCGACTCGGTGGTCGACGGATCCCGGCGAACCTTTCGGGCGCTCGCCGAGGCGGAGGCGTCCATTCACCAGGTCGACGTCGACGACGTACACTTTCACGAGGTCGGGGCGGTCGATGCCATCGTCGACATCGTCGGGGTGTGGCTGGCGCTGGGCGACCTCGATATCGAGCGGGTCGTGTCGGGGCCCATCGGGCTCGGTCACGGAACGATCGACGCCGTCCACGGTCAACTCCCGCTGCCCGCACCGGCCACCGCCGAACTCCTCAGGGGCCTCCCGGTGCGGGGCCTCGACCTGGCCGGCGAGACGGTGACGCCGACCGGTGCCGCGCTGCTGGCCACCATCGCCGATGAGTTCGCACCACTACCGGCGGGCACGCTGGCCACGGCCGCCCGGGGAGCCGGGGGCCGGGATCCGGCGACCCATCCGAACGTGTTATCGGCCTACCTCCTTGTCGAGGCCGTCGCCGGACTCGGCGCCGGGAACCCGACCGTTTCCGACGTGGTGCTGATACAGACGAACCTCGACGACACAACCGGCGAAGTCGTAGCCCATACGATCGAACGATGTCTCGAACTCGGAGCCGACGACGCCTGGGCCCATCCGATCGTCATGAAGAAAGGTCGACCCGCGGTCGAACTGAACGTGCTGGCCCCAGTCGAGTTGGCTGACAAGCTCCGCAACACGATCCTGGCCGAGACGGCCACGCTCGGCGTACGGCTGTCGACCATGCGGAAACTGGCCCAACCCCGGCGGTTCGAAACCGTGGAGATCGCCGGACACACCATCAGGATCAAGATCGGACCCGCGGGGGCCAAGCCTGAATTCGACGATCTGGCGGCGGCCGCTCGGGCCCTGTCGCGGCCGCTCAGCGAGGTTTCGCGCCGGGCGCTTCAGCTGCACCACGCTCGAACCGAAGACAACCGATGAGCCGCCGAAACTAGCAATTGTCCTGCTCAGCGGCCACACTCGTACCTATATGACTGTCACCTCATCCCACGATTCCGACGTGAAATCCACTCACGTCGACGAGGAGATCCGTCGACGGGTGGGTCGAGCCTGGCGGTCCATGCGCCGGGGAGCCGGTGCGGTCAAGGTCCGGGAGTACTTCTACACCTCGCCCGAGAGCGGTCCGCTCGACCTGGCACTGGCCGACGCGCTGTCGTTGATCTGCCTCAACGGCCCATTGAGAATGGGTGAGCTCGCCGACGCCATGCGCATCACCCCTGCGTCCACCACCAGGGCCGTCAACTGTCTGGTGGAGAAGGGCCTGGTCACCCGAACTCGAGACGACGAGGACCAGCGATCGATTCAGGTCGAGGTCACACCTGCCGGTGAGGAACGTTACGCACAGATCAGCGCCCGGATTCAAAGTGGCCTGACGTTGATGTTGTCCGAGTTCACCGAGGCCGAGCAGGTTCAGCTCGCCGACTACCTCGAACGGTTCGTGGCGTCGATCGACAATCTGGCGGAGAGCGCCGGCGACCCGTCGGACGGCCCGGACACCGCCAACGACACCGAGTAAGCTCAGCCGCTGCACAACGAGTAAGCTCAGCGGCTGTGAAGGCAGCCGTGCTCAACTCCATTCCCGGTCGGCTCGACATCGAGGACGTCGAACTCGACGAGCCCGCACCCCGGGAGGTGCTCATCGAGACCAGGGCCGCCGGCCTGTGCCACAGCGACCTCCACTTCATGGAGGGCCTCTACTCCCATCCTTGCCCGACGGTGCTCGGTCACGAGTCGGCCGGTGTCGTGGTGGCCGTCGGCTCGCAGGTGTCCTACGTGGAGCCCGGGGATCACGTCATCACCTGCCTCTCCGCATTCTGCGGCCACTGCCGGCAGTGCACCGGCGGGAACCCGGTCC
Organism: Acidimicrobiales bacterium; assembly: GCA_041584095.1. Lineage (GTDB taxonomy): Bacteria > Actinomycetota > Acidimicrobiia > Acidimicrobiales > SZUA-35 > JAHELU01. The sequence continues at coordinate 6,283 of JBFHEP010000050.1, forward strand.
GCTGCCTCAACAAGGCGACCGAACTGGTCAGAGGCAGCGACCAGAAGCCGCGGATCGCGCGCCCCGACGGCGAGACCCTGCACCAGTTCCTACATCTCTCGTCGTTCGCCGAACGAATGCTGGTTCACGAACACACCGTCGTGAAGATCGGTCGGGACATACCGTTCGACAAAGCGGCCCTCATCGGCTGCGGCGTCACCACCGGGCTCGGCGCCGTGTTCCGCACGGCCAGGGTCGAGCCGGGGTCGACGGTTGTCGTCATCGGCTGCGGCGGCATCGGACTCTCGGCCGTGCAGGGCGCCCGAATCGCCGGGGCCAATCGGGTGATCGCCGTCGACCGATTCTCGTCGAAGCTCGAGCTGGCTCAGACAATGGGCGCCACCCACACGATCGACGCGTCGACCCAGGATCCAGTCGGCTTGGTGATGGACCTGACCGAGGAGCTCGGAGCCGACTACGCCTTCGAGGCGGTTGGCACCAAAACCACGGCCGAGCAGTGTTTCCAGATGCTGGGCAAAGGGGGAAAGGCCATCGTCATCGGGTTGATTCCCGAGGGGACCAAGATCGAGGTCGATGGTGTCGCGCTGCTCGATGAGAAGACGCTCACCGGCTCCAACATGGGCTCGAACCAGTTCCGTACCGACATGCCCCGGTTCATTCAGATGTACCTCGACGGCAGGCTCCTGCTCGACGAGATGGTGTCGCAGACCATCACACTCGACGAGATCAACCGTGGATTCGACGACATGAAGACGGGCGGCGTCGCCCGCAGCGTCATCTCGTTCTGATCAGCGACGTCCATTCCTGCGCCACCTTGATCGGCTGACCGCCCGGCTGGCGACAGGAGATCGTCGGCACCTCCCGCGACAGCTCGACGTCGACCGACCACGACACCGTCTCGCCGGTCCCGTCATCGACCTCGACGACATACGACCCCGGCGACGTCTCGGTGATCGTCCGCTGCATTCGATCCAGCGCGAAGCCGACCAGCTCGAACACCGCCCGCTCGGCTATCTGCGCCGCGCCGCGATCCGCGCCCCACCACCCGCGGCAGTACTGGGCCAGCTTGGCAGCGTCTCCCGAGCCGGTCAGGATGTCGGTGATCATGTCGGTGCCGAGGTAGGCCCACATCCGACCGTCGGGCAGCGTCATGGCTGTCGGCGCGAAGCGGTGCCCTCCGGTATGGCTGACCCGAAAAACACGTATCGAGGAAACCCCGGCCGGCAGCTCGAGGTTCTCGCAGGCCATGGCCAGCCGAGCGCCATCGGACCCGCAGCACACGTCGTGGCTTCCCTGCGTACAGACCAGCACGGCGGGCCCGCTCATGGGGCCGTCGTACGTCGGCTGCACGGCGCCCGCCGTCAGCCGATCGCCGGTTGTCTCGGCGACAAGGCAGTCGCTCAAGTCCAGCAGCTCATTGGGTGATGACACCGCAAATCGCCGCTCTCTTGTCGTTGGCTCCGCCGACCCGGTCCCGTCGATGCGGTCGAAAACCCAGATCCCGGTCGCGGGTTTGTCGTCGGGATGACACGCCAGCAACCTCGTCGCACGGGGCGCCGACTTGAACAATGGATCGATCTCACGCAGCGTCGGATGCTCGAACACGGGCTTCGGCCACGGCAACCCGGTTTCGACGACGACAACACGGTCGGCTCGTATGGCCGTGCCGCCGGGATCGATGGCGATTCGCCGGGCGTGATCGGCGCACCGAACGATGTCACCGGCTTCGGGAAGCAGATGATCGAGTGAGGTCACGACTTCAAACTACTGGCCGACGCTGTCACGACCCACCACCTCGCCGGGTCAGGCGGCGGCCAGGTCATCGACCTCGATCGCTCCCAGCGTCTCGGCCTCGTCACGAACCGAATCCACACCGCCCTCGGCCATCAGGTAGGTGACGGCGGCGGCGATGGTCACCAATCCCATGCCCATGATGGCCTGTCGCAGTCCGATCACCTCGGCCAGCAGGCCCAGCGGGGCGGCGGCGATTCCGAAGCCGGCGAACGAGAGCTGCATGAGCGACTGCACCCGACCCTGATGAGCGTCATCGGACAGATTCAGCGCCATGGTGTTGGAAAGCGTCTGGTAGATCGTGTTGGCCCCGCCGACGAAGCCGATGATGGCGAAAGCCGACCAGAACCCGGGAGCCAGGCCGAAGGCCGTGACCCCCAGCCCGAATCCGAGCCCACCGAGAATCATGGCGATCTTGGCCCGGCTCGAGTTGGCCCGGCTGGCCAGTGGGATCGAGACCGCCACGGCGCCGAGAGCACTGGCCGAACTGATGTAGCCGACGTAGGCGTCGTCGAGCCCGAACACCCCTTCGATCATCGCCGGGTAGAAGGCGACGTAGTTGAAGCCGAACATCACGATGAAGAACGAGCTCAGCACCAGGCGGCGCAGCGGCGGTTTGCCCGCGACGTAGCGAACCCCGTCGATCATCTCGGCCCATGGGTTGAAACGTGGAGCGTCCTCGTCCCGCTCACCGTTGGCGGCCAACTCGGCCTCCACCGCTCGGGTACCCGGAATATTCGGCAGCCGGAGCAGGACCGTCATCGCCACCACGGCGGTTGCTCCCGCAACCAGGTAGGCACCGCCGATACCGAACAGCGCCCAGCCGGCCAGCACGCCGGCCAGGGATGGGGCGAAGATGCGGGTCCCGTTCATCGACAGCAACGACAACGCAATGGCGTTGCCAAGCTGATCCCGCCCGACCAGGTCGGTCGAGAAGGCGACCCGTGCCGGACCGAAGAAACCGAAGGCGGTCCCCTGGGCGACGGCGGCCACCATCAGCATCCAGAACTGGGCGACGTCGAGCAGGACCACAACACCCATGAACGCGGCGAACACGGTGATCACGAGCTGGGCCAGCACCAGGATCAGCCGCTTCGAGTAGCGGTCCGAGGCGACACCGCCGAGCGGGGTGGCGATCAGCAGGCTGATGCCGAAACACAGATAGACGAGCCCGAGCGCACCCTCCCGCTCGGTCAGATCCCACGCCAACAGTCCCCGAAGAAGAAACTGCATCTGGACCGACATGAAGGTGAACAGACCACCCCACCAGAGGGTTCGATACGACGGTATGCGGAGCGAGCTGAACGCCGCCCAGCCATTGGAGGATGCGACAGGGCGCCGCTCGGACCGGAAGAACATATTTAGAGAGTCTAACTTGTTTTGCCGCGCGGCGACAAACTAGGAGAAGACCCCGGAGGAACATCTCTGGAGATACTTCTAGAGATACTTCTAGAGATATGAAGCTTCGATCCACCACTGGCGGCGTTCGATGACCAGAAGATGAGCCGACGTGTCATCGAGCACCATCTGCATCCGGGCCCGCCTCCTCTGGGTCAGCGGATCCCACCAGCGCTGCTCGGCCGGCCACGGACCGGCCCATCGGCTCACCGTCCGCCAGCCTGCCTCGGACCGCACCCGATGAGGTCGGCCGCTCAACTCGCCCCGCCCGCTGACCGCCAGCGGCTCCCCGCGCTCGTCGAGGAGCTCGACCGGCAGCGGATCCGGATGCACCCGAAGGGGTGACGGTGGAGGGATGCGGCCAGGCCAGGGCTCGGCCGCCCAATCGGGTTTGGCTGCCGGACGGGCCTCGGTCAGATCAACCGCCGCCGCCGGAACCATTCGCAGCTGCTCCATCGCCGACAGGCCTCCTTTGAACTCGGCAACCGTCAACCCATCGGCTCCCAGGATCGTCTGCAGCCGGGCCACCACTCTGGTGACGTCCTCGGTCCGCCCCCGGTCCACTCCCCAGAACCCGAGCTGACGGCCGGTGGCGGGAACCACCTCGTCGGGCACGATCGTCAGCCGCAGGATCCCCGACGACGGGCGGCTGGCCGCGGTCTGCTGCAACCAACCGTCGAGCTGCCAGCGAGCCCTGTCGGCCACCGCCGCGGCCGACAACGTCCCCTGATGACGCCACAACCGCAAGTGCCGCTCCCCGGTTTCGGTCTCGGCCTCGATCGCCACCCTGGTGCAGGACAGACCGCGACTCTCGAGGTTGGCGTGCAGTTCGTCGGCCAACGTCCTGATGACAAAGGCGCAGCGCTCGACGACCTCGGCCGGCGGCTCGAAGGTCCAACTCACGGCCAGGTCGGGAGCGGGGTGCCGGAGGTCGGGCGGATGGTCGTCGAGCCCTCGGGCCAACCGGTGCGCGAGCAGGCCGTCACGGCCGAAACGATCGACCACATCGGCGGCCGCCAGCTGGGCGAACAGACCGAGGGTTTCGAGGCCGAGTCGGACCAACACGTCGGTCAGATCCGGTATCTCCAGGGCGGTGATCGGCATCGGGGCGAGAAACGAGCCGCTGGCTCCGGGAGGAACCATCTGGATCACCGCTTCGGCTATCCCGGTGCCGCCTTCGACGATGGACTCGACCCCGTCCGAGTAACGTCCTCCGGGGCGACAGCGGGCGGCCAGACGGGCGGCGAACACCCCATCGGCGATGGCCACCCGCACCTGCCCACGACGTGACAGGTGGGAGGTCACCGCACCGACCACCGCCCGGGCCATGGCCTCCTCACCGCCGAAGAACCGAGCAGGCCCCCTCGTGGGAAAGCCGACCAACCCCGCCCCCGCCACCTCGACTCGGGGCGTGATGGCATCGAGGGATGCCACCACCGGCTCGAACAGTCGATTCTCGCGATCGACGTCACGGTCGAGGAGCGCCAGGTCGGGGCAGCGACTCTGGGCCTCCCGCCGGCGCTGCCCGGCCCGCACCCCCTCGGACCGGGCCGCCGCCGAGGTTGCCACCACCCGGTTGGCCACCAGTACCGCCGTCGGTTCGTCCGGCGGCACACCCCAGGAGACAATGGGCCAGTCCGGACACCACACGACCACCATCCTGGTGGACTCCATCCCCGTCACCGGCTGCTCGCCCCGTTGAGTTGACCATCCAGCCGCACCTCGGCCCACTGATCCATCCCCGGCGCCCGCCGGCCGCCGACCTCGACCAGAAGCCGCCGACCCTGGAGATGACCGTGCCCCTCCCCCAGGCCCTCCCACTGTTGACGGCGGCCGGTGAGCATCAAATCGACGGGAAAGGGCCAGGTCCGTCCACCATCGAGGTGAACCAGCACCGCCTGCTGCTCCCGGGCCCGGGCCTGGAGACGGCGAGCCTCCAGACGACCTATTCGATGATGGGGGTGAACGCAAACCACGTGCATGGCCTCGACCAGCGCGGCGACCACCGTGGCCCATTGATCCGGCGTCGGGGTCTCCACCATGAGCACCCGATCCAGCGGCACCCCCTGCTCCCCCGCCCCCACCAAACCGAGATCCTCGAGTCCGACCGCCGCCATCCAACCATCGGGGGCCATCAACCACCCGGCCAATCCCATGGCCAGCGTCCAGGCCCCGTGACCCTCGACGCCGACCGACCATCCCCGCTGCACGCCCCCCATCGGCAGAATGGAAGCCAGTGGCGCCAGCGGTTCGGGCAGGAAACGAAGGAAAGTGGTGGTCTCGGTCTGCTGCCTGATCAGCGAGACCGGACCCAAACGGGCCCGCAACTCGGACACGGTTGCCCGGCCGCCTACGTTCGTGTCACTGACCCTCGGGTCGCTGTCGACAATCGACTCCATCTTGATCCAGTGTAGTCGAACATTCGTTCGATCACAGAACGGGAGCTCCGTCGACGTCGTCACCCGACCCCACCACAGCGCCGGCCCCCTCCATCTGTGCGCCCCACGCCCGGAAATCCGGGCCTACGCCGCACGGTTCGAGGTTCTCGACACCAGAACTGCACGAATCTCGTCGATCACCGATGACGGGCGAAGAGCAACCTCCTCCGCGACGACTCGAACCACCACCCATCCGTGAGCGGCGGCCACTCGATCGCGCCGTCGATCATCGGCCATGGCCTGCGATGTGGAATGCCACGAGCGCCCGTCGACCTCGAGGACGACCCGGGCCGCCGGATCGGCGAAATCGACCGTACCCCGAACACCGTCGAACCAGGGCGGACGAAACTGACGGCGCAGGCTGGTGATCCCCGCCGCACCCAACATCTCCTCCACCCTGGCCTCCAGAATCGACTGGGCCACCGGTTCGCCACGAAACAGCTCGTCCATCACCACCCTCAGGTTCTTCAGTCCCCGAACGCCTCGGCGGGCCAGCGTCTGATAGCAGGCCCGGAACTCCGCCTCATCGAGACCGCCGTGAATCATCGCGTTCTGCAGAACATGACGGAGTCGTGTCGGACCAACACAGGACGCCAGATCGAAGACGGTACGTGCGAGGGATGTGGTCCGGAGACCGTCGATCTCGACCACATCGACCTCGAGCGGTAGCCGGGTCCTGTGCACCGTCACTCCCGGGAACGAACGACCACCGGTTCCGATCGGCACCGTCACCTCGATGCCGAGACCCTGGTCGTCGGCCGGCAAAGGCAGGCGGTATCGCCGACCGGCTGACACAAAGGAGATCGCACCCATCGGCAGTGACGCAAGGGCGGCGAATTGAGGCGTTCTCTCGTCGACGAACCAGGGAACGACGTACACGCCCGACCGCACCGGCTCGAGAATGCCCTCCGTCCGGTAGTGCTCGATCACCGTGGACGCCACGCCAAGTTCCATCAGATCGAATCGGGTGCAACACCCGGATCGGTTCGCGGCGAGGGTAAGGACTCGTTGCATGTTGTCAAAGCTCATCACACGAGTCTGGCAGCGTCCAGTGACAGTAAATCACTCTCGTTGACGCTCAACTGTTCCTAGTCACACCGAAGTTCCGGGCGGCCCCAACCCCGGAAGCCGGGCCTACCCCGCACAGAACAAGGTGGCGAAGAACTGGGCGGCCCCAACCCCGGAAGCCGGGCCTACCCCGCACAGAACGAGGTGGCGTGCACCGAAGAACTGGGCGGCCCCAACCCCGGAAGCCGGGCCTACCCCGCACAGAACAAGGTGGCGTGAGGGTGGTGACTCAAAGGGCGACGACGACGGCGTCGACCGATCCGAGCACCGTCTTCAGACGGGCCAGGTGGTCGTCGTCGGCGTAGGCACCGACGATCGCCCCACCCGATCCGGCGAAGGTGGCGGGCGCCTCGCAGGTGAACGCAAGGTCGACCAGCTCGATCTGCTCGTCGGGAACAGGTCCGAGCTGTCGCCGGAGACGCATGTTCTCGCCCAGCAGTTCAGCGAATCGATCGCCGTCCTTCCAACGCAACGCCGCCTCCCCCTCGAGGGCCAGGGCGGCGAGTTGATGCAGCAGCTCGCGGATCAGCGAATCGCCGTCCTCGTACCGTCGACGCAGAACTCGGTGAAACCGGTCGCTGGGTCGGGCGGCGGAGGCTCGATAGGCCAGGAACAGCGATGGCAGGCTGCCCGGATCGACCTCGTGGTACTCACCGTGGGACACCCCGAAACGGGCATCGGTGGTCATCTCACCGAAGTTCATCGCCATCAGCCCGCCGTATGTCTGGACGACACGGCCCTGCAATCCGGCGGTCAAATTGAGATGTTCGGTCTCGACCCGAAGCGCGATCGACGGCAGGATCTCGGGCGGCACGTCGAGATCGGTGAACTCGGCGAGGCACCGCAGGGTCGCGATGATCAGCGCCGACGACCCGCCGAGGCCGACCTGTCGAGGAATGGTGGTGTGATAGGAGAGGCGGAAAGCCGTCCACCGGAAACCGGCGAGCATCGGTCCAGCGTCGGATCCGACGGCAGAGGCCTCGAACGACGCCACGTCGGCGAAGGTGCGGATCGTGGCCGTGAGAAGTTGCGGGACGTTCAGATAGCCGTAGGCATCGACCTGGCCGACGAGATCGTCGACATCGGCCCACATCGGTTCGTCGTCGGGGTTGGGAACGATCTCGAGTTCATCGGCCCCGTCCAGCTCGACGGTGGCACCGAACCGGGGAACGGCCATACCCATCGTCCGGCCGCCGTAGCCATCCGACGGATGGCCCAGCAAACCAACCCGGGCCGGGACCGTGTGTGAGATCAACCCTCGGCGCCGAAGGTCTCCGGGGTCGGCACCTCGACTCCGGGACGATAGTAGGTGTGAAGCTCCTCGAGCGCCTCGCGGATCCCGTCGGAGTCGGAGCCCGATAGTTTCACGGTGACGGTCTGGGCGTACACGTGGACCTCGTCGACCTTTCCGGTCTCGAACAGCGTTCTGGCGATCTGGTCGGCCGGTCGATCCCGATAAATCGGTTCGCCCTTCACGTAGCGCTCGTGCCCCATCCCGGTGAAAGACCGGTTGGTCTCGTAACGGCGATATCCCTCTCGGCTGCTGGTGACTTCGGAAACGGTTACTGGTTCACCCACGGCATACAGACTACAGCCACTCGACCGGCTGCGTTACCCCGCGGCCGCCACCCGAAATCGACCGCAGATACCACAACCCCAGGCCGATCGAGACCCCGGCCAGCATGGTGTGCACCGCCATGAACCCGGCTGAGTAGTCGCGACCCAGGATGACCACGGCCCGGTAGGCCCACACGACGATGCCCAGTACCGCCAACGCGGCCGCCGGCACGACCGTGAACCGTCGAGCGGTGGCCGCCGTTGCGAGCGTTGCCACCGCCAGCAGCGCGAACAGCAGTGAACCAACCAGCGACCACCGTTGACCGCCGGTGAGGTCGCCGGGGCCGCCGGGCTCGACGATCAGGTTGCGGAGGCGTCCTCCCCAGACGACGAGGCTCCACACGGCGAGGATCGCCGCCCGGACCGGCGGTTCACCGAGACGGGTGCTGAAAAACCGATCTTCAGGACATCCCGTCATAGCCGCAGAGATTGCGACGCAACTCGTGAAGCCGATCCAACGGATCGGCGTCCTAGAGCGAGTCGCGCCATTCGACGAACCGTTTCACATGATCCATCGCATAGTCGGGTCCGCCGGTCCCGAGGGTGATCTCGTCGATGTCGGCTGCGGCCAGCCCGGCGAACAGGGCGTCGTAGTCGTCGACCGTGTCGGTATCGACACCCACCGATCGCCTGATGTCGGCCGGATCACGGTCGAGCTCCGCACACCATCGCTCCAGCACCTCGTTCTTGTGGGCCCACTGGTCACCCCACCAGAAGTGCCAGACATCCGCGTGTCGGGCCACGTACTGCAGCGTCTTGCGTTCCCCTCCCCCGCCGATGAGGATCGGGATCTTGCGGACCGGGGGCGGGTTGAGCTTCGCCATCCGCGATTCGATGCGGGGCAGCGCGTCGGACAGGGCGTCGAGCCGTCGGCCGGCCGTGCCGAACTCGTAGCCGTATTCGTCGTAGTCCCGCTCGAACCAGCCGGCGCCGATGCCGAGCACCAGACGCCCGCCGGAGATGTGATCGACGGTGCGGGCCATGTCGGCCAGCAGTTCGGGGTTGCGGTAGGAGTTGCAGGTGACGAGGCAGCCGATCTCGACCCGGCTGGTGACCTCCGCCCAGGAGGCGAGCATCGTCCACGCCTCGAAATGCTCGCCGTCGGGCTCGCCGTAGAGCGGGAAGAAGTGATCCCAGTTGTACACACAGTCGACGCCGATCTCCTCGGCGGCGATGGCGGCCTCACGGATCTGGCTGTAGGAGGCGTGCTGAGGGTGGAGTTGAGCAGCGATTCTCATACGTGTGGACCGTAACGCCGGCCGCGGCCAATTGCGCGGCCCGGATACCGGCGGGTTACCTTGGCTGGCATGCCCGACCTGCGAGCCGACGATCCCGCCACCATCGACCTGGCCACGTTCCGGGCGGAGGCCATCCGGTTCCTCGACGACAACGCCGGCCTCAAGGCCGAGGCGTCGGCCTTCATCTGGGGTGAGGGGGCCGACGATCCGTCACTGTTCGAGGAGGTCGACCGGGAGAAGGAGAAGTTGGCGCTGGCCGAGTCCCAGTCGTGGCGGGCCACGAAGTACGACGCCGGGTTCGGCTGGATCGACGGGCCGGTTGAGCTGGGCGGTGGGGGTCTGAGCCGCCAGCACGCCAGGGCGTTCGCCGAACTGGAAAGCCGCTACGATGTGCCCGCTCAGGGGTTCTTCACCATCGGTCTCGGCATGGTGGCGCCGACGATCGCGGACCACGCCAATCCGGACGTGGCGGCAGAGTTGTTGCCGAAGATGTACCGGGGCGACATCGTCGCCTGCCAGTTGTTCTCGGAACCGGGCGCAGGTTCGGATCTGGCCAGCCTGCAGATGCGAGCCGAACGCGACGGCGAGGAATGGGTCGTCACCGGGCAGAAGGTCTGGACCTCCGGTGCCCACTACTCCGACATCGGTGAGGTCATCTGCCGCACCGACCCCGACCTACCGAAGCACAAGGGCCTCACAGGTTTCATCGTCGACATGAAGGCGCCCGGGGTCGACGTGAGGCCGCTGCGCCAGATGACCGGCGGCGCCAACTTCAACGAGGTGTTCTTCAACGAGGTCCGGGTGCCCGACTCGTGGAGGCTCGGTGAGGTCAACGACGGATGGCGGGTGGCGTTGACGACCCTGATGAACGAGCGGGCGGCAATCGGCGGCGGCCCCAACCGGGGCGGCGGTTTCACCCGGCTGCGGGAAATGACCCGCCACTTCGGCCTGGCCGACGACCCTCGGGTTCGCCAGAAGCTGATGGATATCTACATCAACGGCATGGTCCTGCGCATGAACAACGACCGCGCCATGGCCGCGCTCAAGCGAGGCCAGCTACCGGGGCCGGAGCTCTCGGGCGCAAAGCTGTTGCTCACCGAGAACATGCGCCGGACGTCCGACTTCGTTTCCACCGTGCTCGGCCCTCGACTGACCGCCGACACCGGCGAGTGGGGCACGTTCTCATGGTCGGGGTACGTGCTCGGCATGCCCGGCATGGCGATCGCCGGCGGCTCCGACCAGGTCCTGCGCAACATCCTCGGCGAGCGGGTCCTGGGCCTCCCCAAGGAACCGGGGATCGACACCACCAGCCCGTTCAAGGAACTGAAGGTCGGAACCCAGCGTTCCGATCACTGACGGGGCACGAGCCCGACGGCCCGAACCGTGCGCCCAGGGCCCGGAATCCGGGGGCGTGGGCGCACAGAATGCGTTTGGGGTTTTTGCAGAATGCGTTTGGGGTTTACAGCGCGAGTTCGGAGG